>DATBIE010000257.1:0-62572 GCA_036557105.1 Terriglobales bacterium | reverse complement strand
GCGCGGCCACAAATTTCCTGACGACGTTTGCGATAATGGTAGGGCGCATGCGATTAGTGTAACGAAGATGTATTCCCTTCTCGGATACCGCGTCTGTGTCTTTGCGCTCACCTTAACGCTATCCCTACTAGCCCATGCCGCAGACCAGCACTGGATACGCGTCAGCTCCGACCGCTTTGCCGTGCTCACAGACGCAAACGAGAAAACTGGACATGAAGTCGTAGCGCGCTTGGAGCAAATACGCGCAATATTTGGGCAACTGCTGATGCGGAACAAGCTCATTATGGGGCAGCCGATGGATGTCATCGCGCTCGGCAGCGATGCCGAATATTCGCAAATGTCGCCTCTGGTGAATGCCAAGGCAACGAACTCTTCTGCTTTCTGGCTGCCTGGAGAGGACCGTATCTTTATAGTTCTAAATTTGTCGCAACCGAACAGTTGGCAAGCGATCGAGCAGCAATTTGCGCACTACCTGCTGAACTACAACTATCCGCCAACGCCGGTGTGGTTTGACGATGGCCTGGCGGAATACTTCGCATCGCTGAATCTGACCGACACGAAAGCTGAGATTGGTGGCGATCCTACACTCAGCGAAGGAGTCCCTGAAAATGGGACCACCAAGCCGTTTACTCAGGTGCTGAAAAGTACGGAATGGATGAGTCTGCCGGATATGCTCTCCGTAAAGAAGACCTCGGCACAGGACAACGAATTGTTTCGCGCCGAGGCATGGATTTTCGTCCACTACCTGGTTAACAAAGACAAGCTCTCAGAAGCCGGAGCGTATTTCAACCTCACTGAGAACAAGAAAGTCGCGCCGGAGCAGGCGATCCAACAGGCGTTTGGCGTGCCTGCGCCGCAGCTGGATCAGGAAGTGAAAGACTACTTTCATTCTATTGCGCAGAAGATAAGCACGCCGCCACCAAAGCAATCAGCGAGCGCAGCCAGTGCTGCACGGGCCGTGGTTGAGATGCCGCTGCCATTTTCCATCGATGATGTTGGCACCAGTTCGAAGCAGGTTCCAATTCCCGAAGCGCAAGCGCTTCTGGACGAGATGAAACTGCGGGTTCCTGAACGGCGACAGCAGGCCGTCGCAGATTTGCAAAAGCTAATTGATGATCCGAAAACAGAGACCGTGGTCGCGCATCGCGCTTTAGCTTGGGGAGACGTGCAGCGCGGCGATACAAATCATGCCTTTGAAGAGTTGAATGACGCCGTGAAACTGAACCCATCCGATCCATGGACGCGCTTCGGCCTGGCTTTGGCGAGCTATCACTCGGGACAAAAAGGCGCACGAGTTCAAGGCCTGGCGAATATGATGGAGAGCCTGCACATCGTGATTTCAGAGTTCCCCAATTTTGCGCAAGCCTACAACATGTTGGGATGGGCGCGGCTCGCGGGCGGGGGGCCGAATTCTGCAGTTGAATCGCTGAAGCTTGCCGTGCAACTCGATCCACGTAACGAGCAATATCAGTTGCTATTGGCAGAGGCCTACTTCGCCGCGAAGAAGTTCAACGACGCGACGGCGATTTTAGACCGCCTTAAACTCAGTCAGGACCCGCCAATCGCAGAAGCAGCCAGCAAAGATCTCAGTGATCTCCCATTTATTGAGAAGTACGGCGTTCCACCTGAAGAGGCCGCAAAGCAGACGGCAAGTTCCGCGTCGAAGGACTCGTCCGATGGTGAGAATGATGACGACAGCGAGGAACAACAAGCACCGGCAAAACCGGCCATTTCAGTCCCTACTATAGACAAGCGTGCGGTGAAGTTCCTGAAAGGGCTGTTGCTTTCAGTCGATTGCTCGAAGCCCCCGGCTGCTGTGCTCTCGGTCTCACATAGTGGGAAAATATTGAACCTGCGTGCGTCCGATTACAAATCTGTAGCAGTGATCGGAGCGCAGAACTTCTCATGTAGTTGGAAAGGGATTGCTGTAAACCTAAATTATCGCGCCAGCGGCGCCGCAACCGGCGATCTGGTTTCGATCGAAGTGCAGTAGTCCACGTTGGCGCACTATTTCCTGTCCAGTTCCCACACATTGCTCGACCCGGCGGGCTGATTGATCGCTACCCATTTTCCGTCCGGCGATGGGATTGCCCAGTAAGCGCATCCACAAAGAGTCGCGAAAGAGCCTTCCCGCAGAACATGGACCGTGCCGTCCAAGTTCACCCGAAGCAAAGCAATGCGCCCAGCATGATTCAGTGTTCCTACGAACATGCTCTTGCTGTCAGCCGCCCAGTCGACCGTGATAAGACCGGTCCATTCTTTTACGTCGAGTTTCCTCGTTCTACCATCCGAGATCGAATACAAAGTCATGCTTCCGTTGACCGGGGAATAAGGCAAAATCGCCAGATAGGCCCCGTCTGGGGAGAGGCCCCAGTTGACTTGGCCATCGGTGTCGATACGAGTGAGTTGTGATTTAACCCCCGTCTTCGGGTCGAAGCGGAAGAATGTTAGACGTTGTTCTCCATCCACCGAGTGAACGATGCAAAAATTTGCCGGCTCGCGCGTGCACTCGACATTGTTGCCCATGCTCAACCCTTCGAATTGCAGAACCTTCCGTGAAATACCGCCGCTTACCGGAACGGCACGAACGGAAGCGATAGCGGCCGCGGGAGCATCCTGCGGAGCGGAGATATAGACGACCGCCGAACCATCCGGACTTAAGCGAGGTAGTAACGCGTTTTCTGAAGCCGACACGAGAAGTTCAGGCTGAGTCTGATCAATTGCCTGTTTGAAAATCTCCGCATGACCGTTTCGGTCCGAAGAGAATAGGACTGATTTGCTGTCGGCTGTCCATGACGTCGGGAGATCTTTGCTCTCCGCGAGCGTCAGGCGCCGGTAGTTCACGATGTGGTCCTGGTCGGGAGTTAGCTCACCAAGGAAGACGTGGCCGCTCCACGCGTCCTTCAGAAAGGCTAGGTGCTTTCCATCCGCGGTGGACGTAACGCTAGCGATCCATCCGAAACTTCGGGTCAGGCGTTGCGGAGTTCCGGCGACTTGGGAACGCGAGTCGATCTCGACAGCCCAGGCATTACTATCCCCCTGGTTGGGACGTTCTTCGCGGAGCGCGTAAATCAGACGGTCATCCGGGAGCCACCGCAGCGCCGACCCGATATTCCGATTGGACAGGACAGTGTGTCGCACGGATCCATCTGCGGAGACAATTTCGATACTCGCGCTCTCCGCCGTTTGCCCACCCCATTTTTTGAGGGTGTACGCGATACGCGTGCCATCGGGGGCCCAGGCTACCGAACCGATCACGCTATCGGACACGGCAGCGACAATTCTCGTTGGGTTGCTCCCATCCGAGCTTATGCTCCAGACCTCGGTCCCGAGGTCACCCCAATCGGACACGCCACGGAGAAAGACAATGTGCTGTCCATCCGGAGAAACAGCGCCGGTCAAGGCCGAATCGACTAATTTTCGTGGCAAACCGCCATAAATCGAAATGCTCCATAGTCCGCGATCGGTGTCCGACTTTTCACCACCATCGATCATCAGGTGCGCACCGTCGGGGAACCAACCAACGGGCATGGCGAAAAAGTCTGTCGGGAGACTAATGGGATGAGTTTCCCCCGTGCTGATCAGCTTCAGATAAAAGCCGGTCGCGTCTGAATACGCGAGATAGTTTCCATCAGGCGAGATCGCTGCGCCCGTCACCGGATTTTCTGGCGAATTCGCTGTTAGACGCGACTCTAGTCTGTCCGGCGCCGGCGGCGTTCGCAATCGAAGAAATACGAGCACTGCAATGACCATCAGAAGAACGAGAACGGCCGTTGCGATTGCAATTACTTTGTAGAATGCATGATGTTCTCGAGTGGCAGGCGCAGCAACCTCAACGGGCAAGGCTGGCACAGAATGATGACCGTTCAGATGGCCAGTGAACCGATAACCGCGTTTCGCAAGTGTTTCGATGAAGACAGGCCTTTCGGCTGACTCCCCTAACGCATCTCGCAACCTCTTAACAGCAGCGTTGAGACCATGCTCGAAATCGACAAATGTGTCATTCGCCCAAAGCCTGGTTCTGAGTTCCTCACGGCTGATAACTTCGCCCGGCCGTTCCAAGAGTGCCATTAAAACTTCGAATGGTTGTTGCTGGATTCTGACCTTGAGCCCATTCTTTCGAAGCTCACCCGCACGTGCGTCCACCTGGAAAACACCAAACTGAATGACCGCAGGCTGACCAACATTTTCCATGGCCGGAGAGTAGCGAAAAGAGTCTAGCACCGCAAATAGACCTCAAGTAATTTCGTGCTGCAAGTGTTTGACGAGACAACGCTTACTTCGTCACCTTCATTTCACTCGGCCGTTAGCAGCCGAGCATTGAGGTAGCCACGCCGGAGCCGCAGATTCGGTTTAATGAACCGAATTGCAAATGTCTTGGCTGTCTTGGCGCCATTGTTTCTCATTGTCAGCGCAACTCCTACACTTGCCCAACCTGAGGTTACGCAGATCACGGTCAGATTGTTCAACCGATCGAGTGTCACTGTTCCTGTAATCAATGACGCAGAGAGTCAGGCTGGTGAGATCCTTCGAGGCGCCGGTATTCATGTTTCGTGGTTGGGCTGTGAAGGAAGTTCTCAGGAGTGTACAGCGGTACCAAGCACGACAAATCTGATATTAACGATTTCGAAACAAGGGTCTGCCATGGGAAGCACTGATGCCCTTGGCATGGCGGTGCAGGACCGTACAGGATCAGGAGCTTATGGCTACGTGTTCGAGAACAAGTTGAATGAAATCTCCGGGGAATTCCATATTCACTCATCCCGACTACTCGCTTACGCGCTGGCGCACGAGATTGGCCATTTACTCAAAGGATCACATTCGCACTCTGCCAGCGGCATCATGTCGGCGTCGTGGTCGAGCTACCAATTGGAGCAACTCTCCCGAGGAGCACTTCGGTTCACAGATAAAGATTCAGAAATTATGCATTCCCGCCTAAGAAGGTTGGGCCGGATACAGTCAGTAGCGAAGGTAAACGCTGGGTACTAACACCCGAAGGGTGCCCAAAAATCAAGAAACCCTTCCAGCTTCCTGGAAGGGTCTGCAAGTGGAGCGAGGCTCGCTTGCCACCACGTACGTCGGACTTGACTATCCTCGACTTACGTTAGCTGCCTGATAGCCTTTTGGACCTTTCAGCAGGTCGAACTCAACGGTCTCGCCTTCGTTCAGTGTGCGATAGCCGTTTTCTTGTATGGCGGAGAAGTGAACGAATACATCTTCACCCGTGGAACGCTGGATGAAGCCATATCCTTTAGCCCCGTTGAACCACTTTACTGTACCCTTCTCTCTCACTAAATTACTCCTTTCAGCCATTCGCTAAGATTTGCCCCAGCCCTTTGCGAGGCCAAAAGCCTCAAGTTCCCCCCTAAAGGACCAAAAGCAGGTGAACCCGGATGTGTTTTGCGTCGCCTGCCCCGCAAACGAAAGCCCTGGCCGAGTGGGAAAACGTTTCCCACACTCACCAGAGCTGAACGATTTCCGAGTTTTGACGACAACAAAACATCTGCCCGAATTCTTGTAAGCCACCACAGAAACGTTCCTCTGGTGGGCAACAAATATTAGTAAGGAACTTACATTGAACGCAAGAAGAATTTAAGCGTTTAAATCGATTTAGTAGGGATCGTTGGCCGAATCTGACTGATAATGTTCAGCGAGCTTTTCGATGCGAGGGTTATCAGCTCGCAAGTGTTTGATAATATTGACCAACTGTGCCCGAGAGCGCGCGAGTAGTGGTGCCTGAGCCCAATTCGCAATCCGAAACCGGCAAGCGTTTTCGGCGCACGCGCACCTGGTACTTTTACCAGCTCTCGATTTCCACAGCGCGGTACCTCTTAAGCACCGAAGTGCACACGTTTGCATTCTCGGTCGCAGCAAATGCGATTCTGTCTTTCTTCCCCTTTGTTCTTCTTCTACTGACGTTGGTTCTACGCGTCTTCCACTCGGCAACCATGTATCGCGTGATCATTGAATTGCTGCGCGACTACCTTCCCGCCGGGCAGGAGTTTGTGATCCGCAATCTCACTTCGCTGGCAACTGCCCGCAACCGCGCACAGTTAGCTTCATTTCTCATCCTGCTCGTGACCTCAACCGGAGTCTTTCTTCCGCTCGAAGTTGCGTTGAACAAAGTATGGCGCTTTCCCAACAATCGCTCCTATCTCGGGAATCAAGTGATTGCGCTTGGTTTGGCTTTTGCCTGTGGAATTCTGGCGCTCCTCTCGATTGCCCTAAGCGCCGGTAATGTTTTCTTGCTTCGAATTCTTGCCTTCGGACATGAATTTTTCCTGGTGAAGGTCCTTGGGTTCCTGACCGCGAAAGTATTCGCCCTGATCACCAGCATGGCCATATTCTTCCTGATCTATTGGCTGCTGCCGAACGGGAAAGTGTCGCCGCGGGCGGTGCTGCCGGCAGCGATCATCATGGGTTTGCTCTCGGAAATCCTCAAGTATTCCTACATTCTCTTTCTGCCGCGGCTCAACTTCCAGGAAGTTTATGGCCCATTTGCAATTTCAGTGAGCATGATGTTTTGGGCATTCCTGTCTGGGTTGCTGCTGCTGGCCGGAGCGCACCTTTCCGCTCAGAAAATACTTTTGAAAGAAGACCAAGGTGCAATGCCGAAGATCGCCGGCGAATGAACCTCGCGGTCAGGCCGCGAAAGACATGTTCAGCCGTCACACGCTCTGTGTGATGCGCGTCACAGAATTGGCAAAGCGATGAAAGTAAAATTCGCCTGCTCCCGTCCGAGCGCCGGGCTTCCAATGCGAGGCCTAGAGTGCGTTCTGTTTTTCTAACTGCTGTTCTTCTCACCACCATCACTGTGATCGGTGCGCAAAGGCCCACGGTGAGCCGCCGTCAGCCCGCCGGCGTTGAATTTAGACCTCCTATCGTTCTGCAGCCAATACTCCATCCTCTCGCGCGAAGTTCGGGGCAGATTTTTGCCGGAACTGTTCTGGAGGTCAAGCACGACAGTTCTGGGTCGTCCGGCGCCGTTACAACTACCAGCATTCGTTTCCGCGTGGAGGAGGCGATTCGTGGAGTACGAAAAGGTCAAGTCGTCGAGATTAAAGAGTGGGGCGGATTGTGGCAGGCCGGCGAACGCTACCGCCGGGGCGAGCGCGTACTGCTTTTTCTGTACCCGCCGAGCCGGCTTGGACTCACGAGTCCCGTGGGACATGCAGGCCGGTTCTCCGTGGACTCGGCTGGACACGTGATTCTCAAGAGCGGCTTTGTTCGGGCGCCCATTGGAATTCGCAAGTTCGTGATGGCAATCCGGAAGGCTGAAACGAAATAACCATGCAGAGACCATTTTTGATTTCGGTGGCGATCGTGTTCCTGGTGACGTTCGCACGTGCCGGTGGCCCGGCCTATGTGGCGGGAATCAGCTACTTCGATCCGTCAATTGTGGGAACTTCTCTGACATGGTCACAAGGCGCAGTTCACTACTACACAGATGACGGCGATTTGAGCGCCGTTTTAGCCGGGCCGGCTGCGGACGCCTTCGTGGCGAATGCGTTCAGCATGTGGACGTCAATTCCAACCGCGGCGATTTCAGCAGTTCATGACGGGGGGTTAGCAGAAGATGTTACCGGCGGGATACTAGCTGTTGCAAATGGCGCGATCACGAGTCCAACTGACATTACCCCGACTGCGACAGAAACACCGATCGGGATCGTATATGACGAGGACGGCTCGGTGACCGATGCACTGCTAGGGGCGGGCGCGAGCGATTCGATCTATTGCACGGACAATTCCGCATTCGGCGGGATCGACAACATCAGTACGGATGCGCACTTTCGACACGCGCTCATTGTGCTGAATGGAAAATGTGCGCAGAGTTCTTCGCAATTGCCGGATCTGCAATACCATTTAGTTCGAATCCTCGGAAGAGTTCTGGGTCTCGATTGGTCACAGGCGAACCTGAATGTGATTACTGGAAGGCCTCGTGCAACTGCCGCCGAAATCGCAGGCTTCCCGCTGATGCATGATGTTGATCCCAGCGCGTGCGACCCCGTCGCGACCTGCTATTCGAACAACGGCACAATCAATCCGGCGCAACCTAAACCCGATGATCAGGCTGCGATCTCGCGCTTATATCCCATCACGTCACAAAATCTCGCTGACTTTCCCGGCAAGCAGATCTTTGCGGACACCGCGGCTCGTATCCACGGCAGTGTCTATTTCACGGACGCAAACGGCACCCGTGCACAGCCAATGCAAGGAGTGAATGTTGTGGCGAGGTGGATTGATCCCTCGACGGGCCAGCCTTCGGGTTCTGTGGTGGTGACCTCGATCTCGGGATTCCTGTTTTGCGGAAATGCGGGAAATGTTGTTACTGGATTCAATGACAGCAGCGGGCAAAGCTTAAGTCGATTCGGATCGAACGACACTGCGCTCGAAGGTTTTTTTGATCTTGCCGGGCTGCCGATTCCTAATGGAACGAGCAGCGCACAGTATCAACTCTCCGTCGAAGCTGTCGATCTCTTATGGTCACCGCGTGCAGGCCCATATGGTTCGACATCACAGGTGCAGCCGTCGGGATCGGCGCAACCCATTCTTTTGACCGTGACGCGAGGCGGAGATGTCGAGCAGGACATCTTGATGCAAGGAAGCGCAGTGCCCAGGCAGCCCTGGTACGGAACTACCAGTTTCGCATCCCCGCTGCCGCTGCCGCGCTCAGGGAGTTGGGCGGGGGCATTGGGCGGATATGGCAATACTGACTTCTTCCAGTTTCCGGCGCAGGCCAATCGTACGCTGTCGGTAATCGTGAATGCGATTGACGATGCCAACAATTTGTCAGAAGCAAAGACGGCTCCGGTTATAGGCATGTGGGCCATGTCTGATCCGATCCAATCTCCCGCGCCCGCGAATACGATATCCGCCTTCAACACGAGTGTTACGGGTGAGACGAGGCTCGATGCTGAGATTCTGAAAAGCACGAATTTCCGTCTGGGGATCGCCGATTATCGCGGCGACGGCAGACCTGACTATCGCTATAACGCGCGAGTGTTCTATGGAGACAAAGTACTTCCTGAGCGCGCCAGCGCTGCAGGAAATACTCCACTGACTGTCCAAGGACTCGGATTGCAACCGGACACCGTGCTGCGGTTATCGGGGCATGCGATTCCTGTGCTCGCATTGTCTGCGAAGCAACTACTGGCAAACAGCAGCGCCTTGCCAGATGGAGTTTACGACGTCCTGTTGCAAGACTCCGGTTCAGGTGGACAGTCGAATATGAGTGCGGCATTGACCGTTGGCGCTGCGCCGACAGACACAATCAAGCTTCTCTCAGCGATCAACCCAGGAACGCCCGTAGGCGGGCAAGCGCCGGCGCCATTCGCCGTTCAGGTTGTGGCAGCGGATGGAACCACTCCGGTCGCGGGGGCCAGTGTGCAGATCAGTTCTTCTCCGGCCGTGGCATTCTCAGCTTGTAGCGGAGCTTCGAGTTGCACAGTATTGACGGACCAGAGCGGGGTCGCGTCAACCTTTATGACGGTGCTCTCGCCAGTGGCTTCGATCCTCACTGCGAAATTGGCACCCGCATCGTACGTAAATCCTAAGCAAGTGCAAACGACACTTGCAGGCACGCAATCTCAACTCGATTTATCCCTGCTAACTCCGCCGGTGTGGATCGTCCAAGGAGCGACGTTGACGCTGCCGATTCGCGCGCGGGCGATCTCGAATGGCACTCCGATTCCCAGTCTCACATTGAACTATCAGGTTACGTCCGGCAACGGAACTTTGAGCGCGACTTCCGCACAAACGGATTTGAATGGAGATGCTACGGTCAATCTGCAGGTCGCTTCCCTCTTGGTGTCAGTTCGGGTAACAGTCTGCGTCGCAACAACCAATAGCCCCTGTCAGGTGCTGAACGCGACGATTGTGCAAGCTTCGTCGCTGCAGCTACAGGCAATTTCCGGAACGTCGCAGGTTGCAGTGAAAGGACAAGACTTCCAGCCCGTATCGTTCCGCGTTGTGGACGCCGCGAATCCTTTGCACGCGGTTATGGGCGCGGATGTGGGCCTGATCGCATATATCGGACGAATGCCCGGCGATGAACCGATTCTCTGGGCAAACGAAAGCAGGATTTCGCAGCCTCCAATGCCGGTGATCCTGGCTGAAACGCAGGCAGCCGCGCAGTCGGACATAAATGGAATCGTAACTTTTCCGCTTTCGACCGGCGGCATTTCCGGCAGTGTGGCCCTGGTCGGCTCCGCGACTGTCGGTACTAGCAGCGTGGAGTTTGAAGCACAGCAGTTCGGACCTTAACTTGACATGGCAACGCGCGGCGCTTCCGTGTCGCAAAGCCTTACCGCTGTGGATTACTTCACACACTCTCGAATCTCTGCTTCGGTGAGCGTGTGGTCGGAATTCTTGGCTCGCTTGTAAATTCGCTCCACCAGTTCATCGCTCGCCGCGATCCCGTGCCGCTCCAGCCAAAACAGTACGTTCGACTTCCCGCTCATCGGACCGATACCGATGACTTGTTCCATTCCAAACAAATGCGACGGCACGCCGGAGTAAACTGCATTCGCAAGCTCGACATCGTTCTTCTTGTACGCCTTGATTACCGCTGCGGCGTGTACTCCGGTAGCCGTGCGAAACGCGTCTTCACCAATGACTGGATAGTTCGGCGGAATAGGAACGGCTGTAGCCTTTGAAACGACTTCGCAGTACTCGCGCAACTTTCTTAAATCCTGTTTTTCCCAAGGCTGAATGGCCATGAGCTTAAGATTTACGAGCATCTGGTCCATTTGCGTGTTCCCCACGCGCTCCCCCATTCCCAGCGCACAGGCGTGAACACAGTCTGCCCCGGCAGCGAGCGCCGCCATCGAATTAGCCGTTGCAAAACCGCGATCACAATGGCCATGCCAGTCGACGCGAATTTTCTCGCCCGAGGGCTTAACAATTTCTTCCAAAACGAATTTTACAAGCGCATAGGCTCCCATCGGGGTAGAGTGTCCCGCTGTGTCACAGATCACGATTGCGCGCGCGCCCTGATTGATGGCGGTCGAATACAACCGCTTCACCATCACAGGATCACAGCGGCTGGTATCTTCAGTCACATACATGACATCGAGACCGAGAGAGACTGCGAACTTCACCGCTTGCTCCGTAGTCTGAAGCAAGAAGTCTTCCGTCCAGCCTTCGGTATAGCGGCGGATTGGGCTGGACCCAATGAACGTGGCCGCTTCGATCTTCAGGCCTGTTCGCTGGACGATCTCCGCAATCGGGCGAATGTCATTCTCATGTGTACGGGCAGCGCAGTTAGCGCGAATGGGCATGCTGCTGCCAACGATCTCGCGGGCCAGCGCTTCGACGTGCTCAATCGCGCGCGGCCCCGCCCCCGGCAAACCAAGGTCGAGGGAATTAATGCCGAGTTCCTCCATCAAGTGGAGAATGCGAATTTTTTCTTCGATCGAAGGGTCGCGGACGGATGGAGATTGCAGGCCATCGCGCAAAGTTTCATCGTTGAGAAGGACTGGTCGCGTGGGCAGAAGTTGAATCGGGAGTCTCTGGTTCCAGTCGTAGATGAGGTCGGCGGGATTCATCGCTGAGAACTTTGGGTCGTGTGAAAAAAGCATAAACCACGAAGGGCACGAAGGTACACGAAGGAAATAGTCTGACCCTGAGGAGCGAATGACCTAGCCGGAATGATTTTGCTATGCTCGATCACGATATATGCGCCTGTTTGTTGCGCTCGATATCGACGATGCGGTTCGAGAGCGGATCACCGGGTTTGCCGACGAATTTCGGCCATTCGCCCCTAATGCCCGCTGGGTAAAAGCTGAATCTCTGCACGTAACGTTGAAGTTCATTGGCGAGCGGCCCGACTCGACGGCGAAGGAAATCGAGCGGGTTCTGGACTCGATTCGTGCACCCGATCTTCGGATTTCATTTCGTGGGGCTGGTTTTTTCCCGAACCCAAGGTCGGCAAGAGTTTTCTGGATCGGAATTGAAGCCGGCGAGGATTTGCAGCGTCTGGCGCAAGAGGTAGAAGCGAAACTCTCGGAACTCGGCATTCCGAAGGAAGACCGGCCCTTCAGTCCCCATCTGACCCTTGCGCGAGCAAGTGGAGGTTCGGGGGCCCCAGGGTGGCGGAAGGGCGACCGCCCTAACCGGCAATTCGCCAGGCTGCAGGAAGTTTTATCTCAACATCCCGCCCCCGATTTTGGTAGCATTTTCGCCCACGAGTTCTTCTTGTACCGCAGCCTGCTTTCGAGCAAGGGAGCGCAATACACGAAGATCGCGCGTTTCGTGCTCGGTTCCCGCGATTGATATGCACTCAATTTTGATCTGCGCCGTCGCCGGATATCTGCTGGGATCAATTCCGTTTGGTTATCTACTAGTGCGTATCTTCCGCGGCGCTGATGTGCGCACAACGGGAAGCGGGAACATTGGTGCAACAAACGTGGCCCGCACTTCGCGCGCCTTAGGAGTGGCTACGCTGATATCGGACGCGCTCAAAGGAGCAGCCGCGGTCTGGCTCGCATATACGATACTGCCAAATAACAGAATTGCTGGATTCGTCGCGGCGTTCGCTGCCATTTGCGGCCATGTCTTTCCACTGTGGCTTCGCTTCCGCGGCGGCAAAGGTGTTGCGACCGGAGTGGGCGCTTTCGTTCTGGTAATGCCTAAGGCGGTGTTGCTCGCAGTAGGCGTGTTTGTGCTTCTGATTTTGGGATTCAGATACGTGTCCATCGCTTCGATCATGGCCGCCGCTTCGCTCCCTGTTTTTGCCGTATTGATGATGTCCGCGCTCAGCCCGATCGAATTCCTGCTCGTCTTCTTGAGTTCGCTGTTCATTGTCCTGAGACACCATGCAAACATCCGCCGGATTATGGTGGGCTCTGAGCCAAAAATCCAAATGAGCCGCAAATGAGCAGGATCTCGATTATTGGAGCGGGCGCGTGGGGCACAGCCCTTTCCATCGTGCTCGGGCGGGGCGGCCGGCACGAAGTGAAGCTTTGGGCATACGAAAAAGAAGTTCGGGACTCGATCCAGTCGAGTCGAATAAATACACTTTTTCTTCCGCAACAGCCCCTCCCAGCTTGCGTCAGGGCTACCAACGATGTTGCTGAGGCACTCAGCGACGCGGAAATCGTCGTGAGCGCTACGCCGTCCCAGCATTGCCGAAACCTTTTTCGCCAGATCGCGCCACAGCTCCCGCGAGACGTTTTGGTTGTGAGCGCCACGAAGGGTTTGGAAGAAAAGACTTTGTTTCGGATGACCGAAGTGATTTCGTCCGTTGCAAAAGAAGAGCGCGTTCGCTGCCGCGTGGGAGCGCTCAGCGGGCCAACATTCGCCGCGGAAGTTGCCCGCGGAGATCCCACGGCGATCACGATCGCCTCGGAAGATGGCGAGTTGGCAACGACCATACAACGCGAGTTCACCGATCCTGCCTTTCGGGTATATACGAATGACGATGTGATCGGTGTCGAATTGGGCGGCGCGCTGAAGAACATCATTGCCATTGCAGCCGGCGTTTGTTACGGACTTGGTCTCGGTAACAACACCGTGGCGGCCCTAATCACGCGTGGCCTGGCGGAAATTTCGCGCTTGACCGCGGCGTGCGGAGGTAGAACAGAAACGCTTTCCGGACTCGCGGGCCTGGGAGACCTGGTCCTTACCTGTACGGGCGCGCTGTCGCGTAACCGCAGCGTAGGAGCTGAGCTTGGACGTGGGCGCAAACTACCGGAGATCATTGCCGCTATGCATGGGATGGTGGCAGAAGGGATTTTCAGTACCAACGCGGCCGTGCAGCTTGCCCGACTGCACGGTGTCGAGATGCCGATAACTGATCAAATGCATGCGGTTCTGAACCAGGAGAAGCCGCCGCGCGATGCCATTCAAGCCCTCATGTCCAGGACGTCAAGGCGCGAGATTGATTGAGCTGACGCCCGGCGGTAATCAGCAGGTAACCAATCCAGCCGTTTTAAGCACGCACGTGATGCTACCGCAGTACTTCGGTAATGCCTCCGAAAGCCGGGATTTCTTCTTCGCTTGACGCTCGCCAAGTAGAATTTTTATACGGGCCCGGTTTGTCTGCGCCGGGGCCGGCCACTTTGGGCGCAAAATTCCTTCCAACTCGCATCCCCATTCTGTATGTAATTCTCAGCGTGCTGGTGCTGATCAGCGTGGTGCCGATGTTTTTTTATTCAGCGCAGGTTCAGTCCATCAACCGGGACCGCCTGATCACCAACGAACGCCTGCTGCAAAACACGGTCACGCGGTCGATTGCAGATGATATCGCTCAACACCAGAAGGCATTCCGGCTTATGCAGGCGAACCTGGCTTCTGCCTTGCAGATTGCCAGCGGCGGTGACCTCACTGGAGAGCACGTGGAGGCGCCGGAATTGCGGGCGCTGCTCGAAAATTTCGTTTCCTCCTCCGACGATCTGGACTATGCAACCCTCTTGAACTCGGAAGGCAAAGGAATTTCCGCGGGGCGAATCGAACCGGACGCATTTCTCAGGCGCGAACTCGAACAAGCCTATGCCGCCGCACGCGATTCCCGCGTATATAACGGGCAGCCACTGGTGGTAGGAAGCGGAAAGTCGGCCCGCACTGTAATGTTGCTAAGCACTCCAGTCATGTATCAGGACAGATTTCTGGGCATGATCGCATCAGTGATCGACCTGGAATTTTTGATTCGGCGCTTGCAGGAAATTCAGCGTGGCGGGTTGAGTCCCTATGTTGTGGATAGCCAGGGACGCCTGGTTGCCGGCACGGACAGCGAATATGCGACCGGCCAGGACATGACCAATCTGGAAATCGTCCACAACTTTGTTGAGCAAGGCGGCAAGGCGCAGATGGTGGCCGCCACGCGCGAGTTCACTGTCGGTTCGGGGAAAAACCGCACTGTGATGCTCGGGACCTATAGCCCTGTGACCAACCTGGATTGGGCGGTCATTGCGCAGAAGCGGCGCGACGAGGCGTACAGCAGCGTCTATGAAATGCAGCGCAGTGCGAACATCCTCGCGATTGTTGCTATCGGTTTGAGTGTTATCGTCGGTATCATTGCCGCCCGGCGGATCACGAATCCTTTGGAAGTCCTCACTGAATCCAGCCACGCCATCGCGCGCGGTGATTTCTCGCAAAGAGTCGAGTTGAAAAGCCGCACGGAGATCGGCGAACTCGCGTCCACGTTCAATTTCATGTCGCAGGAACTCGAGCACTTCGTTCTTGATTTGAAGCGCGCAGCAGCTGAAAACCGCGAGCTGTTCATGAATTCAATCCAGATGCTCGCGGGCGCGGTTGACGAAAAGGACCCCTACACGCGCGGTCATTCTGATCGAGTGACGAAATACTCCGTGCTCATCGCGAAGGAAATGGGGTTAAATGACGATTTTACTGAAATCCTGCAGGTTTCGGCCCAGTTGCATGACGTCGGAAAGATCGGCATTGAAGACCGAATCCTGAAGAAGCCCGGCACGTTGACGGCGGAAGAATTTGAGATCATGAAAACGCACACAACGAAGGGGGCCAACATTTTGCGCTCAGTCGCGCAATTGAAAGAGATGATCCCCGGCATTGAGTTGCATCACGAGTCACTCGATGGGCGCGGCTACCCTCACGGCCTTAAGGGTGACCAGATTCCGCTCCTGCCACGAATTATCGCGGTCGCCGACACGTTCGACGCGCTGACGACGACTCGCCCTTATCAGCAGGCGCACGACACTCAGTCAGCGTTACGTATCATTCACTCGCTCTCCGGTACGCGACTCGACGCAACCGCGGTCACTGCTCTTGAAACCGTATTTCAGCGCGGAGAAATCCAGGTTCCCGCGCCAACACCGATAGCAGTTGCAGCTGCGGCAAGCGCCATTCCTGGCAAAATCGCGGGCCCCCCAAGCGCCGCGCCGATTGAGATGGATCGAGTATAGTTTCCGCTTTGCCTGCCTCTTTCCTTTCTGCAACTATAATGAAACCGGATTCTTCCTCCGGCTCGAGAGTTCATGATTCAAACCTTGTTCGGCAGTACCGAAAGCAAAGCTGGCTTCTTTGACCGTATGAAGGAGGCCGTGGCGCGTACACGGGAGAACCTCAGTGAGCGCATCGATGAAGTTGTCGCCTTCAGTAAGGAAATCGATCGCAACACGCTGGACGATCTTGAGGCGACGCTAATCGGGGCCGATCTGGGTTCTGCGACAACGCATCAGGTGCTCGAGAAGCTGCGGGACCGGGCGGACCGTAAGCAAATCGGGAATGCCGAAGAGCTAAAGCGGCTACTGAAAGAAGAACTACTGGCGATCCTTAATGCAGCGAATACGCCTCCAGTCGAAAGACCAGAAGGCGTGCCGGAAGTTGTGCTTGTTGTCGGCGTCAACGGGACGGGCAAGACGACCACCATCGGCAAGCTGGCACAAACAGTGCGCGCTGACGGGAAGACTGTGCTTTTATGCGCGGCGGACACGTTTCGCGCAGCCGCAATCGAGCAGTTGGAAGTATGGGGCGAACGGACGGGGACCGAAGTGATTCGGACGCGCGCTGGTGGTGATCCTGCCGCGGTGCTGTATGATGCGCTGGAGGCCGCAAATGCGCGCCACATCGATTGTGTGATCGTTGATACTGCCGGGCGCCTGCATACGAAGACGAATTTGATGGCGGAACTGGAAAAGATGCGACGTACGGCGCAGCGACTCATCCCCGGCGCGCCTCATGAAGTCTTGTTGGTAATTGATGCGACGACAGGGCAAAACGGATTGCAGCAGGCCCGCCAGTTCACAGACGCTGCAGCCGTGACCGGAGTCGTACTCACTAAGTTGGACGGGACTGCCAAAGGCGGAGTAGTCGTAGCCATTGCGCGCGAGCTTGGATTGCCTGTTCGCTACGTCGGTGTGGGGGAAAAGGCAGGAGACCTGTTAGCGTTCGATCCCAAAGAGTTTGTGGATTCACTCTTCGCATGACACCTTCCATTAATCCGCGCAAAAAACTGTGAATTCATCCATCGACACTGACCAGCAGTTCCTTCGCCGCGCGCTGGAACTGGCGCAGAAAAGTTTTGGCCTTGCGGCCCCTAATCCAAACGTCGGTGCGCTGCTGGTGAACGATCGAGGTGAGATTGTTGGAGAGGGCTTCCATACCTACGACGGCGTGAAGCATGCAGAGGTTATTGCCATTGAAGTAGCAGGCCACAAGGCACTCGGAACAACTTTGTACATCAATCTCGAGCCTTGCTGTCATCGAGGACGGACACGTCCCTGTACGGACGCTGTCATAGCCGCCGGCATCAAGCGAGTTGTGGCGTGCACGGCAGACCCGAATCCTTTGGTAAGTGGGCGTGGATTTGCAAAACTGCGTGAGGCCGGGGTGCAGGTTACGTCTGGAGTACTCGAAGAAGAAGCCCGTCCGATAAACGATGCGTTTGCGAAATTCATTCGCTACCGGTTGCCACTGGTCACCCTAAAAGCAGCAATGACGCTGGACGGCAAGATCGCTCCTCCGCCCGACGATATGACCACGACCGACCGGCTGCGCAGCGCGGGTGGATCGACGGGAGGATGGATCACCAGTGAGCAGGCACGCGCGCATGTGCAGTTGCTGCGACATCAGCATGATGCAATTCTGGTTGGGGTAGGCACCATTATTTCTGATAATCCTTTGCTGACAGACCGAACCGGCCTGCCGCGGCGTCGAGCCCTTCTGCGCATCATCGTGGATTCGCATTTACGTTTGCCTCTCGAATCGCGTATCGCACAGACCGCAAAGGATGACGTACTGGTTTTCTGCTCATTCGCCGAAGAGAAGAAGAAAAAACAACTACAGGAACATGGAATCCAAGTGGAGCAAGTGGCGTCTGCGGGGACGGACGGCCGCCCCGACCTGCAGGCGATTTGCCGACGGCTTGCGGAACGGCAAATCACGAGCGTTATGATCGAAGGTGGGGCGATGGTGAACTGGACGGCGCTCGCTTCGGGTACCGCGGACAAAGTTTTTTTTTATTATTCCCCTCGGATTCTCGCCGGCACAGGCTCAGTTCCGTTCGCCGCCGGAGCCGGGTTTCGCAAGATGAAAGAGGCCGCGCACCTGAAATGGTTCCGGCTGCACCGCTTTGGAGAAGATTTTGCGGTTGAGGGATATTTAAGGGACCCATACCTGGATTAAGAGATCACATTGTTCACTGGAATCATCGAAGAAGTCGGGAAGGTTGCGGCGATCAAGGTAAATCGCGGCAAACGGCGTCTGATCATTTCGGCGTCAAAATTGGTCCGCGAGTTGAAGCCGGGTGACAGTATTTCCGTAAGCGGCGTGTGCCTCACCGCCATTGAGATTTTGAAAGATTCGTTCTCTGCTGACCTCGCACAAGAAACTTGGCTACGTACTTCCTTTGCCCGACTGAAACGTGGGGCTCTCGTGAATCTAGAACTCCCGATGCGTGCGAATGGTCGCTTTGATGGACATATCGTGCAAGGTCACGTGGACGGCACGGGAACAGTGATTTCCTTCCAGCCGATTCCTGACGGAAACGACTACATCCTCACGATCAACGTCCCGTCAGAGCTCACGCCCTACATTGTCCATAAAGGCTCGCTATGTGTGGAGGGTATCAGCTTGACTGTGGCAGAAATCGAGGGAACGCAAGTGCGGATCGCGATCATTCCTCACACCGCTGAGCTCACTAATTTGCGGTCGCGGCGAACAGGTGATCCCGTCAATCTGGAAGTTGATGTGATTGCAAAGTATGTAGAAAAGATAGCTGCGTTGCGAAAATCAGAGAGTTCTCTCTCGATAGAAAAGCTGGTGAAGGCTGGCTTCTGAGGAAGTTAAGCTCCGAGATCTATCGCATCCAGCTCCAAAAATTCCTGGATGATCGGCTCATCGGATTTTTCCATGTCGTCGTAGGTGCCGAAAAACAGAACTTTACTTTCATGCAGGAAAACGACTCGGTCGGCGAGTTTTTTGGCAAGGCGCATGTCGTGAGTGACGACGACGCTTGTCAAGTGTAGCTGCCCCTTCAATCGTTTCATCAAATCGCCCAGCAGTTGACCCATCAGCGGATCGACCATCGTGGTTGGTTCATCGTAGAGAATGCATTCGGGTTGTAAAGCCAGCGCCCGTGCGATGGCTACCGATCGCTTCATACCAGTCGAGAGCTCCGCCGGCAGCTGGCCAGCCATATCCTTCACGCCGACCATTTCGAGCATCCCAGAGACGATCTGCAGAATCTGTTCTTCTCCCAAATCACGCCGTTCGCGCAATGGAAAGGCGACATTCTCTCCAACCGTCAGTGAATCGAACAGTGCCCCGTTCTGAAAAACCATCGTCACTTTTTTGCGAATTCGCTCCAGATCTTCGTCGGAGTAGTCGGTAATGTCTTCGTGCGCCACAACCACGCGTCCGGAGTCCGGTTTGAGAAAACCCAATATGTGTTGGAGAGCCACCGATTTCCCAACACCGCTGCGCCCGAGAATGCAAACCGTTTCTCCGGTATTGACCTCGAAGCTGACATCGTTGAGCACATGTTTGTCGCCAAAAGATTTCGAAACATGACGGAACTCAATATAAGGACCTTCCGCAGTCGCGCGCTCAGGATTCGGACTGCCTTGCTCCATCGAGCGGGTCACATCAGCGAGCCCGAGTTCACCATTTCTTTTTTCTTCCATTTCCGTTCTGCTCATCATAAATGCGCGATTGAGTGCTTAGGAGAAACTATGTGGAAGTAAACTCGCGCTGAGCTTGCTCCCAGCCTTCGCGAGTGTTCAGATTGCGGAATATGGATGCGTCAAAACCATGCGCAGCCAGTTCCTCTTCAGTCACTGTGCGCAGTTGTACGCCATTAAAAAGGGCGTCGATCTTATTTCTACCTGCCGATAGCGCCTTCCCCGCCAGGGTCGCAAACTGTTTGCGATAAATCGCGCAGAGAGGATGGTAAAAGCCGCCCGTCAATGCCACGGTTACCGTCGCGCGCGAAGATTGTGCCTGATCCAGCATGTACTTCAGAAAAGCGGCATTCAGAAACGGTAGATCAACCGCAAGAATAAAGTTCCAGTCAGCGCGAGAGGCGGTGAGTGCGGCATGAATTCCTGCCAAAGGGCCAGATCCTGGAAAGATGTCGGGTATGGCATCCCCATACGAAGCAAACTTCTGCGGATCGCCGATAATCATGACCTCCTGACTTACCTCCCGCGCGAGTTCAATCGCACGTGAAATCAGCGATTTTCCGGCAAGCTCGAGGAAAGCTTTGTCCGTACCCATGCGGGAGCTCTTTCCTCCACACAAGATCGAGATCGCGATGTTATTCATTTTCAAGATGGTACGTCGGTTTGGGATTTTTCAACAGCGGACGCGATCCAGGGCTCGTTTCTAACACGAAAGTAACCTATCGCATTCTGCCAATTCAGTGGATTATGAGTTTGCCTACGCTTGCCAGGTTAGGCAAAATCCTATGCCCCAGAAGCTGTTAGACGTTCTCCTTCTTGGTCGTTGCTCACATGAATTTTCATGGCCACGGCGTGCTGCCGATGGCGAGTACTACCAGGTGTGCCTATTGTGCGCTGCCGAGTTCCGCTATGACTGGGCAACGATGCAACGTACCGAGCGCCTGAAGACAACGCCGGACAGCTCAGCAGCCACTAAACGCCGGCCACACACGACGAAGTCATCCTGGGTACCGAGGGCCCGCCGTATCAAGATGGAAGAACCAGTGCGGTATCGTGTGAAAAATCTCGGTACTTGGAATGAGGGCGTGATCGACAATCTCAGCCAATCAGGCGTGTTGATCTCAGGCCAGCAGCGTTTCCCCGAAAACACGTTGCTGGAGATGGTATTCGAGATGCCGGAAGCAATCTCAGGCCAGAAAAACAGCAAAGTCCTATGTCAGGGTCGAATCACGCGCATGAAGAACTCTCGCGACAAGCAAGACTACCAGTTCGCGGCGTCCATCCTGGACTACAAATTCATACACTAATCATTGACAAATTCTGATCACTGGCTCCGAGGTCGATTGCAGATGGTAAGGAACTTTGCATTCCTCGCCTTGCAACTCCAGATAGTAAAATAGACAAAGGCTGATCCAGGTTGTTGGGAGGAAGAATGTATCCGGAACTCATGATTATTCCTATGCGCGAGGAATTAAAGCGCGTAGGGGTTGAGGAACTCAAAACTGCAGCAGATGTCGACCGTGAGTTAACAAGCCGGCAAGGGACCACTTTAGTAGTGGTAAATTCGATTTGTGGCTGTGCCGCGGGGCGTATGCGTCCAGCAGTGCGCACCGCTTTGCAGCACTCATCGAGACCTGACCGGGCGGTTAGCGTGTTCGCAGGCCAGGATATTGAAGCCACGGAGAGGGCACGCTCCTATTTCATTGGATACCCACCGTCGTCACCCTCAGTGGCGCTGTTCCGGGACAGCAAGCTGGTCCATATGATGCAACGCAGCGACATCGAACATCGCGACGCGGCGGACCTTGCAAGCGAACTGAAGCGAGTGTTCGACCAGCACTGCGTAGTGGCGGCGAAACAGTAATATTTCAGCAATTCAAACACAGAAACACCCGAGGCGGCCTCGCCGGCAGGTCTTTACGTCTCACGTGTTTCTTGCCCTAAATATCCGCCGAATCGGCGAAACACCAATCACTTTTCTACTCGCATAAACAGCCCGGTGCTGGCGTCGACGTCCACCACAAGTTTCGCGTCGCTGTGGCCGGTGCCATACATCACGTGCCACACCAGTTTGTTTTCGCCGGAGGCCCAGTCAAGGAGGTAGGTGACAGGACTGTTCGAGATCTTTTCTCCGCCGTGCTTCTGACCAACCTCGTAAGCTTTATCGGAGTCGATTTTGAGAAAATTGACATCGAAGGTATTGGTGGGAGTGTAGAAGTCCTGTGAACCGGGATTCACTCCACGCCCCGGAGCACCCGGAGAATCTACGCCTGACCAGACGTAAGGTCTTGACTTCCGCTGTGCTTCAGAGGCGAAAGAAGCGCGCCAAACGGCCGCCTTACCCTCTGTCCCGTTGTAGCTACCGAGAGTTTGCGATTGCATCTCATAGGGTTTGGCGTCAGCCGCCCAGCCACGCGCCGAGATATAGAGTTTCTGAAAAGCGCTACGGCCGGTCAGCAACTCCGGCGGCTGCGGCTCCTGCGGTGGGGTTGGTTTCGAAGTGCACCCGGAAATCACCGCCAGTGACAAGATGATCAGCGCAAGACTCTTCATTCGAATCCTTTCCAACAGAATTTATTGCGACTCGATTCCCCGGACAGCATTCTACAAGACGTGGACGCAATACTTACCGAATTGCGAAACGTGTTGGCGAGTGCGATCGAAGGCATGTCGAAGGAGGAGCTGATTCGACATCCAGAGGGCAAATGGAGTTCGGCGGAAATTCTTGACCATTTGAACCTGACGTATCTGGGAACGATCAAGAACTTTGAGCGATGTCTTGCATCCGGCCAATCTGGCGCAAGCACAGATCGGCATAGCAAACGGTGGCAGCGGCGCCTCGTCACCGATCTAGGATATTTCCCCAAGGGGCGCAAGTCGCCGGAACGCGTGCTTCCCCGCGGCACGCCGGTTCATCAATTGACCACGGAGATCTTCGAAAACATTGCGCGCATGGATGATGTTATTGAGGCTTGCGCCGAACGGTTCAGCCGAACCAAGCCAATCGCGGAACATCCGATAATAGGCCCGCTCACTGCAAAGGAGTGGCGCAAGTTCCATCTGGTGCACGGAAAGCACCATGCACGTCAGATTCTCAAGCTCAAGAATTCTGCGCCTACTCGGTGAATGATGACGGAACTCCGGCTTTGCGCGCCTGCTCCTGTAAATCCGTGAGCCCCGTCTTGGCATCGTCCAGCGACTTCTGCTTGTCAGTCAGAGTTTGCGCATATTTCTGATCGGGCCAGACACTTACCTGCGAATTGTTGACGTTCTTGAGATCATTAATCTCGTTCGAAAGCTGATCGATTTTCTTTTTCTGGTCATCGATGCGTTGTTTCCAGGACTCGTAGACTCTTTGGCGGTCCCCCTGAGACTCTCCCGGTGTGACTTTCGGCGCATCGCTGGTTTGTTGCTTTGAGTCTGTCGCCGCATCGCCCTCCGCCTTGGCGCCACTCTCCGCACTATTGTTGGCGGAGTCAGGAGCGGAGTTCGATTGTCCCACTATGCTGACCGGAGTTGCGGAACCGATATTGTCGTTGTCATACACTTTTGGTGTGGTTCCAGTCTCGCGTGGCTTGTTCTTTCGTACCGTGCGAGCGAAGTCGCCGAGCGAGGCAGCGTCGGATTGGGTCTTTTGGGCTGCGGCACCGAGGCTTGACGCAAGAAAAAAGACAACCACCCCCAACGTGCCAACAAAAAGTCGTTTCATTGAAAATCTCCCTTCATTTCTCACAACAGACACGAAACTCGAATAACCACACGGTTTATCTAACCCAAATACCAGCGCAGCAGCCACTGACGGCACAGGAACGCAGCTAATCCCATGCTTCCCAGAAAGACTCCGAACGGCATCTGGTAACGACGCAATGCCACCTGCGCGGATGACCATGCTTTCTTGCGCGCCATCGAACCTGGTTCATGGAAGGCACGCTTCCGGCGCTCTGTGCGTTTTACCCATACTGCTAGAACTGTCGAGAGCCCGAAGGCACTTCCGGCAATCGAAGCCGCAAATAACGTCACAATTGTCAGACGGAGCCCGACAAAAGAACCGATCATCGCCATGAGCTTAACGTCGCCGAAGCCCATGCCTTCCACACCGCGGGCACGCAGATAAATTGCGCCAGCCCCATACAGAAATGACGCTCCAACTACTGCGCCCAAGGCCGCATCCATCAACGAAAACAGCCTGCTGGAAAGATCCGGGCTGACCGGCAACGAAACGAATCCAGGCAACAGCACGGAAAGCAGGTCGTTCACTGGAACAAACAAACTAAAGATCAATCCAAGCGCGAGCCCCGGCAAGGTCATGAGATCAGGGAGCAAGTGAGTCTCAGCGTCGGTAAAAATGAGCCCCAAAAGCAGGAAGCCAAACGTCGCGCATTTGAGAGTTGCCAACGTCAGCCCGAACTGCGAATAGCACAAGAGAAAGATACAGCCGGTAAGCAGCTCAACTACGATGTATCTCGGGCTGATCCTTGCGGCACAATCCCGGCAGCGTCCCCGCAACAGCACCCAGCTCACTACCGGAACGTTGTCATAAAACTGGATTGGCTTGCCGCAATGCGGACATGAAGATCCTGGCCAGACAATGGATTGCCCACGCGGCATGCGGTAAATCCAAACATTCAGAAAACTGCCGAAGAGCAGCCCGAACAGGAACATTCCTGATGCGACAAAGGGATCCACCAAATCTCCAATCAAATCTGCTGCTTAAAAAGCGATTTGGCCTGATTATATGCGGTTGCCGGATGCGGCTCTTGAGTACAAAAGTCACTGTCCTGAAGGACAGTCGGCCACAGGAAAGGTGTTACGTTACGCCGCGCGTGAGTTCGCGTTTGCCGGCGAATCGGGCAAAAAAACAGAAAAAACGGTGCCGCTGTTGCCAGGGGTCGTGCGGGTGGCAACGCGCATCCAGCCGGCGTGCTTCTGCACTGATCCGTAGGCAAGCCAAAGTCCGAGGCCCGTGCCCTGGTCGCGCTTAGTCGTATAAAAGGGTTCAAAAATGTGGGGCAGGTCTTTGGCGTTAATACCGGTGCCGGTATCGGCAAAGGTCACGCGAACGCCCGATCGGCGCGCTCCTGACCATTCACGCGCACGCACGATGCGCAACCGCAGACGGCCACCTTCGCGCATGGCATCGATCGCGTTAAGAATCAGGTTGGAAAAAACCTGACGCAATTCTCCCGGGTAACCCGAAATTTCCAGATGCTCTCCGGTTTGCCTCTCCACTTTGATACGGGCGGTCTGAAGTTTTCGAAGATACAGTTGGACCACTTGCTCGAGAACTACTCCTGCATTGAGCGGCTCGGGAGATGTTGGTTCGCGGACCAGACCAAGCGCCTGTTGCGCGATCGAATCGAGGCGCCCGATTTCGTGTTCTGCGCGACGTAAATATTCCTCGCGTGATGACACATCCTGGCGTGCGAGATAGATCAGGTTCGTAAGGGCCTCGAGTGGATTCTTGATTTCGTGCGCAATGGCCGCTGTGAGCCTGCCTGCCGTGGCCAGGCGTTCATTCCGGCGCAGCGCCTCTTCGGTACGCTTCTGCGCCGTCATGTCCCGCGCAATGGCTGAAGCTCCGAACAACTTCCCCTGCTCATTTCTCAGTGGTGACAATGAAAGCAAAATGGTCAGCCGCGTTCCATCCCTATCTACAGTCTCGGTCTCGTAACTGGGTACGCGCTCATCGCGATTTAGCAGCGCGAGATGTGTGGCAAACTCCTCCAAGCGGTCAGGCGGGACGAGCACGGAGATCGGTCGCCCCATAATTTCTTCCGCGGTGTATCCGAAAAGAGTTTCGGCGCCTCGATTCCAACTGGTTACGATGCCGTCCACAGTAAAGCTGGCGATCGCGTCCTGCGATGAAGTAACGATCGACGCCATCTGCTGACGCGCTGCATCGGCCTGCGTTTCAGCACGCGAACGCTGCCGGGCAAGTCCAGCAACAAACACAGAAATCAAAATGAATACACCCAGGCGCTGAAATTCATTGCCGGAAATCGCAGTCGCGAAATTCTGACGGAACATCGAGTAATCGAGCACAACCGCGGAACTGAATGTGCAGAGCACGGCGGGACCGAAGCCGAAGAAGCGTGCAGTAAAGACAACTGCAAGGATAAAGATTACAAAAGGGTCCTGATGCATTATGGGAGACAGGCGCCAGATGCACCAGGAGAGAGCGCTTGCCGCTAGAGCTGATCCATACCATGCGACCCGGTCCGACCAGCGTGGCTCGAACTTATAGATTGAGACAAACCGTTTATCCATGGGAGCCGAGACGAGGTGACGATGAAGAAGTGGCGGGTTGCGCTACTTACTGTTAGAGCGAATGTACCACGATTTTTATTCAGCAACACACAACAGAATAAAAAAAGCGCAGCTTCGAGCTGCGCTTACAACAAAAGTGAAAAAAGTTACTGCGAGTCTGGTGAAGGAAGAGTCTGACCTCCACGTGCAGGTGCAGTTGTGGGTACTAAAGTAACTGAAGACTGCAGAGTAAACGTGAGTACTTTTTCTGCGGGTAACTTGATTTCTGGCGCTTTGCTTGCCGCTTGCACGCCGCCGCCTGCGCCCGCGCCTGCCGCACCGCCGATTGCGGCACCTTTGCCGCCGCCGAAAATTCCTCCAAGAATCGCGCCCGCAGCAGCACCGACACCAACCTTCTCCGCGGTATTCTTCCCACGCGCACCGGTCTTTTGCGAATAGTGGTCAGTCTGGATAGCAACGCTCTTGTCGCCAACCTTGATTCGATCAAGCTGCAATTCGAGGAGCGCCTGGCCACGGAACTTTCCGGACGACTGCGCGTTGACGACATGGCCTTGCACTGTGTAGTGAGCGGGGACAACCACGTTTCCGTCTACCGTAAGTGGCGAATCCAGCGTGGCGTGGAATTTATCTCCAGCTTGCGCGGTTGCGCTACTGATGGCGTCATTCAGGCGGACGGAGAGAACTGCTCCCGAAGGCACCGTAACCGGAGC
Organism: Terriglobales bacterium; assembly: GCA_036557105.1. Classification (GTDB taxonomy): domain Bacteria; phylum Acidobacteriota; class Terriglobia; order Terriglobales; family Acidobacteriaceae; genus Gp1-AA145. Next base: position 35,997 of record DATBIE010000257.1, on the reverse strand, counting down.
GGGCTCCGGTGGTGGAGGAGGAGCAGACTGCGTGACAGGGGCCGGGTCAGCAGCCGGAGTCTGATTTGCGGCCGCACTTTGCGATTGATCAGCAGGCGCTGGTAACGATGCTTCGTTTTGCGCACTCTGATTTTCCTGGGCCGCGGGCTTGTGATGTTTGGGGGAAGGAGCGGGTTTAGAACTGGAACTAGAATTTTCAGGCTGAGACTCAGGCTGTGGGGCCGGCTCAGACATGGCCTGTGCCGGGCCCATCTGCAAATTGTTAATAACTGTTTTCACCCCAGGTTCGGAGGCAGCGTATTTTGCCGCGGCATCACGTTGAGCTTGGGTATCGACGTTCCCGGCTAGAGTTACCGTTCCTTTCGCCGATTGCACCGTGATCTGCTTGTCCTGCAGTCCTGAGTCGGCTGCTAGTTTCGCCTGAATGTCTGAGGTAACTTTCGCGTCATTTGGTTTTGCGCACCCGATCGCGAACGCGAGGAGGGCTATGCAGGCTATCACTCGCGAAAGAAAAAAGAATTTCTCCTTCATGTGGTCACTCCTGATACTTTCCGTAAGGTATAACCAGTTTAGATGCAGAGTAGCAGCAATTTCGACGGAAAAATCTATGAGTGTGGGGAAGGCTATGGTGAGTTTTGAGTCGATAGTACATTGACACTAGTAAGCACACGACTCGAAGGACAGAATGACCCGCCGACGTTGGATCGCCGATGAAATCTCAGGAAATCGGGCAGCGCTGACTGGCGACCATGCACGACACCTCGCGCAAGTGTTGCGAGCTCGTGTCGGGCATGAATTCGACATCAGTACCGGTGCGAAGGTGCGCCGCGGGAAGATTGCCAGCATTGGCCCGGAGCGCGTTGAGTTTGAACTGGGCAAACTCGTTGCGACCTCAGAATCAACTGAGATCACGGCTGCGATTTCAGTCTTCAAGTTTGATCGGATGGAGTGGGCAATTGAAAAATGCGCCGAACTTGGAGTCGCGCGAATCATCCCTGTGATTGCCGGCCGCACAGAACCGCACCTTGCATCTGCTTCGATAAAGCGAGTGGACCGATGGCGGCGTATTGCACAACAGGCCGCCGAACAGTCGCGCCGGATTTCTCCTCCGGAGATTTGCGAGCCAGTGAAGTTCAAACAATTGCCAGCAATGAACTCCGGAACGAAAGTTGTTCTGTCGGAAGTGGAAGAGGATCTGGCCTTAAAAAACGCAATTCCTGAGAACACGCAGTCAGCCCTCCTCGCCTTTGGTCCCGAAGGCGGCTGGAAGGAGCAGGAGCTTGCCGCATTTAAGGAGCATGGCTGGACTTCGGCGTCCTTGGGGAACACAATTCTTCGCGCGGAAACGGCTGTAATTGCGGCGGTCGCGATTGTCTTCTCAATGACCGAGGAATAGCAATCTCATCGGTCTTCTCCGCACAATTCTGCCCGCTATAGTTAAATCTTTCGGGTTCAGGTCTGCTATTCTCCTTTTCAATGGCTGTTCCCAAAAGAGCTATCCCCGTATTTCAACCTGACCCCCAGCAAAGACAAGCCATTGAACAAATCAACGGCCCGATGCTCGTACTGGCGGGAGCCGGTACAGGCAAGACCACGGTTCTGACGCGTCGTATTGCAAACCTGATTCGTGAAGGTCACGCCCGCCCAGATGAAATTCTGGCGCTTACGTATACGAACAATGCTGCTGCAGAGATGGCTGACCGAGTGAACAAGGAACTGCGCGGTGAGTCGGCGGCGGGTTTGCAAGTCTGCACCTTCCACGCTTATTGCAACAACCTGCTCATCCGCGCAAAACGAAATTTTGACGTGTTGGATGACAAACAGTTGTGGGTTTTCCTGCGCCGCAACATCCGTGATCTTCAGCTGAATTACTTCGTGCGCGCGGCAAACACTTCGAAGTTCCTTGACGATCTGCTGGACTTCATTCGCCGTTGTCAGGATGAACTGATCGCTCCCGAGCATTATTCGGACTACGTGGGCCGAATCGAGCGCGGCGAGTTGGCCGTTCCGCGAGTGAGCAAATCCAAAGACGCTGATCAACTGAGCGATGAAGAAGCTGTTGGGCGTTGCCGTGAAATTGCGCGAGTTTTCGAAACAGTTGAGAGCAAGCTGCGCGAACGAAACTTGGGGACATTCGGGCACATGATTGTTCACGCGTATGAGTTGCTCTCCGAAGAGGTTGATTTGCTCGAACGGGAACGGGACCACACAAAATTCATCCTTGTTGACGAATTCCAGGATGCCAATTTCGCGCAAATCAAGGTACTGGAGAAGCTCGGGGGCACATTGCGCAACGTGTTCGCCGTAGGCGATCCCGACCAGGGTATTTACCGTTTCCGCGGAGCGTCCAGCGGGGCTTTCCAGATATTTCAGAAGCAGTTCCCGGGTTCGACAATTGTTTCGCTTTCCAGAAACCGCCGTTCGACCACTCCCATTCTGAAGTGCGCGCATGCATTGATTTCGGAGAATCCGGCATTCGCATTGAATGTGGAAGCCTGTCGGTACGGGCGGATGCCTCTCGTGTCACAACGTGATGAAGACGAACCGGACAAAGCAAAGGAACGCGCACCGATTCAAGCGGTCCTGGTGAGCGGAAATTTCATGGAGGCAACCGATCTCACAGCCACCCTGCAGGAGCATAAGCGCCGATCGCGTTGCCGATGGAAGGACATCTGCGTCCTGTATCGCATTCATAGTCATCGCGATGAAATTGCCGCGGAACTCGCTCGCCTGAACATTCCGTTCTCGATCGAAAACCTCGACGTGCTTGACGCCCCCGAGGTGCGCGACCTGCTTGCGTGTCTAAGCGCCACAATTGCTCTGAGCGAAAGCGGGGCGCTGTTCCGGGTCGCAGCGCTGAACCAATTCTCGATTGATTCGGGTGCGCTCAAGACAGCTCTCCGTTCACTACCTCGCGATGCTCGCAATCCAATGGCAACCGCACTCGCCAAAATTGAAGGCGGTGCAGAGTTACTTAAGCTTCTGGAGTACACGCGGAACGCAGTTGCCGGTCAGAAGACTCATGGTGCCTTGCTAACCGTGACTTCACAATTTCAGATCCCACGAAATGCTGCGGTGCGCACCATGCTCCAGTTCGCAGCGGCTTGGGAGCAATTACCAATTACCGAAAACGGAAAGCCGTCGGAATTTCTCGAGTATCTCGAATATTTCCGCGAAGCACGAGGCACGGTGCCCCTCGCGACCGCCGACGATGATGACACAGTAAAGCTGATGAGCGTTCATGGGGCAAAAGGTCTTGAATTCGATCACGTCTTCATTGTGCGCGCCGTGAAAGGCAGTTTTCCCTGTTATTTCCGCGAGTCGCTGATCGAAGTGCCTGCGGAGCTTCGCACTTCCGGGCTCGCCGGGATTGACGAAAAGAAAATCTACGAAGAGGAAGAGCGCCGGTTGTTCTATGTGGCCATGACCCGCGCCCGTGACACGCTGACGATGTACGGCCGATTCGGGCGGGGCGAAAAGGACAAAACGCCTCCGGGCTTTCTGCGCGAGCTCATCAAAAATAGAGAGCTGAAGAATTTTCTAAAGAACCGCACATGCCGCGAGTTCCAGACCGATATTTTCGGGGCAGCCGAGCCAGCCGCGATTTCGCGTCTGGCTGAGTGGGTGTCTGCGCCTACAACTTCCGACCTGGCGTCGACGCTGAGCGCCAGCGCAATTGACCGATACGAATTGTGCCCTCTGCAATTCAAACTGGAACGGGAGTGGCGTATTCCTTCGGAGCTCTCAGCGGCGGTCCAATATGGCGCTTCGATTCACCGCGTGCTGCTCACATATTTCAACTCGGTTCGCTGGCACCGAACTCTGCCCGCGGACGAACTGCTGGAATTATTTCGCGCCGATCTGGCAAACGAAAGCATTTCCGATCCCTATCAGCATGAGCTATATCAGCAACAGGGCGTGGCGCAGTTGCAGCAGTTCATGGCCGGGGCCGAAAAATCGCGGCCTGAAGTTTTGCACACTGAAGAGCAATTCAACATTAAGATCGGCGCCACCACGCTGGTTGGTCGAATCGACCGCATTGACCGCAGCGCAGACGACGGCGTCGTTATTACTGACTACAAGACTGGGAAGCCGAAATCCCAGGAAGACGCGGACGAGAGTCTGCAGCTTTCACTCTACGCTCTTGCCGCGCGTGAGAAATGGGGCTACACCGCCGAGCGGCTCGTGTTTCACAATCTGGATGGGAACTCCGCGATTGCAACCAGGCGAAGCGAGATGGAATTGCTGGAAGCAAGACAGAAGGTGGAAGAAGTTGCTGCGAAGATCGCCCAAAGAAAATTTGACCCGAAGCCCGGATTTCACTGCTCCTGGTGCTCGTATCGCTTTTTGTGTCCGAAGACTGAGAAGCGCGTGCCGGAACTCATCTCGATTGCTGCATCAGCCCAGAATTAATTACCAAAAACTTTGGGGACGCTTTCGCGTCCCCATTTTTCTGCTTTGCGATTCGGCCAATTAGTGTTTCTTCTTGCTGGCCTTCTTCGCTTTCTTCTTGGTTGCCATATTAACTATTCTCCCTTTTCCATTGTTCATGGATGATGCAACGATCTTCTGTTGCGACTGATTGAATGTATAGAGTCAATAAAAAGCGAAGTCAAGCAAAAAATGATCGTTGAGGTGAGGTGAAACTCCAGTACGAAAGTCACTGAATGAAGTTTTGAGAGTGCGCAATGAGTAGTGAGGTGGAAAATTCGAAATTGTGTCGCGTGATATTTCGATCGTTCAAAGTTTAATCTCGATCAAAGTGTAGAGGCCCAACCACAGAGGACGCAGAGTCTCACAGAGGAATGCCACAGAGAAAAGATGTCGCGGCGAAAGCATGAATTTGGGACCGCGAGAGCTCGAAACTCCTATAATTAAGAGTGATCGCAGGAGTAGCACATGCCTTCCAATGACCACGTGGTCGTCATCTCAGCTTGCCGCACGCCGGTTGGAAAATTTCAGGGAAGCTTGTCGGATCTGAGCGCCACTCAGCTTGGCGCAATCGTTGTTCGCGAAGCCGTGAAACGCGCGGGCGTCGAGCCTTCGAAGGTCGATGAATGCATCATGGGCAATGTGGTTTCGGCAGGACTGGGCCAGAATCCCGCACGGCAATCTGCAATCTTCGGCGGGCTTTCTCCTGAAGTCGGCGCCATGACTATCAACAAGGTTTGCGGCTCGGGATTGAAGGCTATCGCATTGGCCGCCCAGGCAATCGAGACCGGAAACAGTTCTGTTGTCGTCGCCGGCGGAATGGAATCCATGACTAACGCGCCTTACCTTCTTCCGCAAGCGCGCAAAGGTTACCGTCTTGGGGACGCGCAAATCATCGACTCGATGGTCCACGACGGTTTGTGGGACGTTTACAACGACTACCACATGGGAATCACCGGCGAGAACGTCGCGGAGAAATACGGGATCACGCGTGAGGAGCAGGATGAGTTTGCGGTGAATTCGCACCGCAAGGCTGTGGCAGCAATCAAAGAGTGCCGTATCAAATCGCAGATCGTTCCCGTCGAGCTGCCGGCGAAAAAGAAAGGCGACGCTCCCGTTATTTTCGATAAAGACGAATCGCCACGCGAGGACACGACCATCGAAATCCTGCGTTCGCTGAAGCCGGCGTTTAGGAAAGATGGAACGGTGACCGCCGGAAATGCACCAGGAGTGAATGACGGCGCAGCGGCTGTCGTTGTGACCAGCGCTGCAACCGCCAAAGAACTTGGCGCCAAGCCGATGGTGCGAATCGTTGCGCAAGCGACCAGCGGCATCGATCCCAAATGGGTAATGATGGCTCCGGTTGGAGCAGTCCGGAAGATTTGGGAGAAGACGGGATGGAAGAATGAAGATGTCGATCTTTACGAACTCAACGAAGCCTTTTCAGTTCAGGCGCTCGCCGTTATGCGCGAGCTCGGTCTCGATCCGAATAAAGTGAACGTTAATGGTGGTGCAGTCGCGATTGGCCATCCCATCGGCGCCAGTGGTGCCCGCGTTCTGGTCACGCTTGTTTATGAAATGATTCGGCGTGATGTACACCGCGGAATTGCGGCACTGTGTCTGGGCGGCGGAAATGCGGTGGCGATGGCGGTAGAAAGATAGTTCCTAGCAATGCCTCTGTTTTTCCTCTGTGTAACGTAGCGCGCTCTGTGGTAAAGGTTTTCAAAATCTAACCACAGAGGACACGGAGTTACACAGAGAAACCACAGAGACGACTGTGGAGGACGGGCCGTGAAGATATGCAACCCTCGGGTGCTTAAACGCTTCCCTCTCTATGCTCCCCAGTATCCTTCGCCGGACTGAGCGCCCGCCCATCCGACGCATGATGGATCTCAATCCGGCCGTTTACATTGCGGAGTCTGATATGTGTGCCGCCGCCGCCCAACTCTCCTTGAAGGTCGTGTCCCACAAAGCGATGATCATTGGCATGCAAACCAAAGTCATTTTCGATCCCGCCGTGCACAGTTGTCGCTTCGATACTGGCTTTGGCATCTGAAGGTAGCGTCAACTCCACGCTACCGTTCACTGATGAAAGTTCAAGCGGTTCCGCCGTGCGATCAAATGACGCGTCCAACTTGCCGTTGATAGTGGCCAGGTCGGCGCGTCCATTGAGCCCGTGCGCGACCAGCTTGCCGTTAATGCACGAAGCATGAACTTCTCCAGTAACGCCAGCGATGTCCAGCGCACCATTGATGAGCTTGATTTCGTCCAGCCTTGCATTGCGCGGAACCGTCAGCGTGTATTCGACCGACGCAGGATTGTGGCGATCGTCATCATCCCAATTGGAATGGTCAGGATAGTGCGTCTCAATCGAAATGGAATCCTGCCGTGCTTCCACTCGTATCTCCGCTTCCTTCAGCCGCTTCTCGTCATGTGCGCGTTTCACAGCGTCCACTTTCACCTGATTCTGGTCCCACGCGTTAATGTGCACGGCGCCATTGATGTTTTGGAGGGAAATCCTTCCATTCGCAGCAAGCGGATAGGTCTGGTGAAATTGTTCAGTGACGATGGGCGCATCGTCGTCGTCCCAGCCATGGGCCAATGCCGAATTCAGCAGCAAGGCCATGAAAATCCCGAGAATTGCGCCCGCCCAGGAGGCCATTCGACGATTGCGGTTCATAACGTCTCCTTATGTGGCTTAGACGGGGGACAATGAAAATGGTTAGGCGGCTTTGCCCGGACCCTCTGGGTGCCGCTTCGTGTCCGCTTCAGAGATCACATACGCGATGAGTATCACCATCTCCGGCTCGATGGGGTGACGGTAGCGCGAGTGAGGGTAGACAAAATAGTAGATCGTGGGATACGAGAGCAGGAGCCAAAGAAAAATCCATGCGCCTGGGCGATGTTTGCGTAGTGCGCGCCCCAGTCCCCAAAATGCGAGAATCGAAGAGGCGAGAAAAACCGAATTTTCCACGAGGGCCGCCACTCGAGACGTGCGCGGACGCCCCGCCCAATAGTAAACAAAACGCTTCAGGCTAAGCCGCGCAAAGCGGCCGTAGTCTGCACGGATAAATTCAATAGCCTGGTGCTTGCGTTCAGCTACGTATGCGACTTCTCCCATCTGCTCGTATTGCCTGAGCGCGAGTTTGTTCTGCGTGGGATGCAAATACGACATCCAGGTGCCATCGGCTCCGGGGCCATTGCCCAGTCGAAGCTCAGCGCCGAAGTTCGAGCGGACAAAAATGAATTTACCGAAAATTTCGTAGTTGCGAACCAGCCAGGGCGCGATCGTAGCGCAAAAGAAAATTGCTGCCAGCGTCACACCAGCAATCGAAGGCTTCCCTCGTTTTGATCGGCGGTACCACGCCCACAATCCCGACGCAGGCAGGAACGCAATCAACGAAGAATTCGTCAGCGCAGCGACTCCCCAGAGCAGGCCAAATCCGATCCAGGGAATCACTCCGCGAAGCTCCTCCATTTCCAAAGCTAGCCAGAAAATCAGTGCCAGAAGCAAAGCAGCCAGACTCGTCTCCCAGACCCAGCGCACGCCCCAATACATAATCGGAGGGAACAAAGCCCATGCCCATGCGCTCCACACGGCGACTTTTTCGCTGAAAGATTTTTTCGCAATCAGGAAAATTGGAATGCAGGTCAGAGCGGAGAAGATGCTGTTGATGGTTAGCAGAATGAAAGCAGAGAGTTGCGTGTAAACGCCAGTGATCTTGAAAACCGCTGCAATCAAGTATGGATACAACGGCGGTTCCCAGGCTGTCGGACCTGTAGCAGGGCCAAAGGGATCGGCGAAACCATGCCCAAGGGCGATCGCCCGTCCAATGCGTCCCATTTCATAGCCGAAGCTGAAATAGTCTTCATCAGGTTTCACTTTGTAGGTATGCGCGAGGAGGATGTATGCGACCCGTAGGACGAACGCAGTCGCGAATATCCAAATGACCGACCGGCAGGCCCTGGACCGCCATTCCGAAAACTTTTGATGAGGCGTGACTGGAGTAGTAACGGAAGCTTGCGGCACGCAATCTAGCTTCTCACAATTGCAGTAATAGTTGTGAGGGTTAGCGAGACGCGAGCAATAAAAGTGGCCCTCCACGTCACTAACTTGCAAGGACGAGAAGGGCCGCTACGCTTGCCTGTAGCAACTCCAGACTAAGGGCGTCTCTATTAAGGGGGAAAGTGTCAAGAAACGCCACTCTGAATTTGGAAGCCACAACTCTGAATGGCACTTCTCGACAAAATTGACACCAGCGTTCCGACAACCCTAGACTCTCAACTCAGGAAATCAGATGGCCTACGTCAAACTTGCCAGTCAGACAGAACTCCCCCCGGCGGGAGAAGCCAAGGAATTTGAGCTCGGCGACAAGCTGATTTGTGTCGCAAACGTAGGTGGAACGATTACGGCAATGGACAACGTCTGCCTGCATATGGGAGGGCCCCTCGGACAGGGCTATGTTGAGGACGGCAAAATCATTTGCCCATGGCACGGTTGGGAATATGATCCAAATACTGGTGAACTTGGAGACGACCCGAACTCGAAGCTTGCGGTGTATCCGATCAAAATCGAAAACGGGGACGTATTCGTAGACCTTTGATCTGGCTGTAAGCTGGAGACAAGAGTAGAGGCGGCCGAGATAACTCAGCCGCCTCAATTCATTTCACTGTATTCGATTTCAGTGAGCAGCCTGCTTCGCATTTTCTACCGCGCTAACGAATGACTGCGCGTCACCGCTCGGAGTTTGTACGTTTCCGGACAATATGTCCTTAAAGGAAACGTCTTTGTTGTACCAGGCACGAGTCGCCTTCGTATCCTGTTGCAGCTCGGCGCCATTCAGGGATGCACCAACAAACGCGCCCTTACTGGCAGAATAGGTCAGGATGCCCGCCTTGTAACCTGCATCAGCCGAGGCAGAACGGCCGACCGGGCCTGCCGCAGCCGAAACATCAGCTCCAACCTTTACATGTCCGGCTAACAGATCATTCATGCCCTGATCGTTCATGATGAACATGACCAGGTCAGTACTCTTTCCACCGATTTGCGGACCCCAGCTAATTCCTGATACTGAGAACGGAGCCGGTGCGCTCCAGCTTCCGCTGCTGGTACGGCACGTTGCCACGCCGGTGCCGTGTTCACCGCCGACAACGAACGCGCCTTTGACGAGCTTGGGAATGACGGCCACGCACTTTGCGCCTTCGAGCACCTGGTTCGGAATGCCCTGGTCCGGCGCGGTGGTAGTCAGATTTTGCACCACTTGAGTCGCCTGCTGCAGTTCACCTGGATTGTCTTCATCTTTCGCCCATCCGAGCGCCCCCAGGCTAAGCAGCAACAGGCCAGCGATAAACAGCTTCATTGTTTGAATCCTCCTTTTTCTGTCTTCGGCTTATATGTCATCCTCAGCTTCGATTCCCGCATCTCGCGTCCGGTTTTCCTACAAACCACGGTCCCGGCGGAAAATCCAGAGCTGTCGTGAGCACATTGACCTGAGGTGAGATATGCTGCCGCGTGTAAAAAAAATGCAGGCATAAACGGCTCAAGCTACGGAGGGAATACTCGCCCTATACGGACTGTTGGGGAGGTGAAAAAAAGCCAACCTATGTCGCCGGCGGAGCTTGCATTTTGAGCTGAGCGAGGCGCATTTCTCGCGCGGCGTGCTCGCGTCGCTTAGTCACGACAATGGCCGTAAGCAGGAGAGCTGACAGGCTGCCCGCGATGACGACGATCGCTTGCCATCCGGTAATGAACGCGTTATTACCCATAAGCGTCAGCGCCGAGAAAACACAGAGAAGATGAACGCAGAAAACTGCAAGCGACGCCTGCCCCATCCGGACTAGCGGGCGGACAGCCAATGGCTTCAGGACGGAACGCAAACGAATGGCAATCAACATAATTGCGCTGAAGTTCACAATCCGAGCCACGCCGAAATTCCATTTGTCGAACAAAGGAGCGAACCTGGCGAAATCAAGGTTCGTTACCAACTGAATGTAGCGCAGTGTAAGAAAAAAAAGGACGACCGCGACGGCAGGCACTGTGAATTTTTTCGACCACTCTGCAAAATGTAGGTCGTTGCTATACCAGTGCACTCCGAGCCACAAGCCTATTAGCCACCAAAGCTGCCAGCCCCATAAATTGAAAGCTCCCATTTCGCTCAATGGAATGCGCGGGTGAAATTCGCGCGCAAGCAGGTTGTATGCGTAATTTTGAAAACCCAGTTGTGCGGAAAGCCACAAGGCAAGACACCCTGCAAAGACATATTTCCATCCGTATCGCATGCCCACCAACACGGCGAATGGAGTCAGGGCGAGAAAAATGATGTAGATAGGCAGGATATCGAGCAGGGGTGGCCTATAGATCATAAGCGCGGCATGTATGAACGCGCGCGACTTCCCTACTACAAAATAGTAATTGAGCAGATTGTGCACGGCGGGGCGGTTACCACGGGCCGCGATGGGCGCCTCGATGATAAACGCGAAACCCAGCAGCAATAGCTGATAACCGTATAAACGAGCTGCGCGCATCCACATGTTGCGGCACATGATGCGCTCACCCCGCCGATCAACCAGTCCCGCGCATATGCGCCCGCTAAAGAGCGCCGAGAGGAAAATGAAGCCTTCGGTGGAAGCAAAATACCCGAATGGCTGATTAATATAGATGCTTAGGGCGGTGGGCAAATGCGTGCAGGCCATCCAGACCAGCATGACTCCGCGAAGGGCATCCAGTTCTTCAATCCGGTTTTTCATTCGTTGTGGCAATTGCGCGCTGGCCAGTAAGTCTGATGCGGGAACCTATCCCGTAGCGCATCGGATTGTTACAGTGGCGAGACTTCAGGCGCAGGCCCCCAATTCGAGACGACGTACCGCATCCAGAGTGCGCAGCGCCTCTTCAATACGCGTTCTCTGCTGAATGCTCTCAGGCGCAGAACTCAGTTCTGAAAGACATATCTGGAGGAGCACCGTCGCAGAACTAATTTTATCAGCCAACTTTTTAGGATCGGTTTCCAGCATTGCGGAACAATATGCGCCTTCCCAATCTTGAAACATCTTTAGAACCTCGAGGACTGTTGATTGTGACAATGCGTGCTCGCTCAAGAGAAACACGTTTAGCAGGACGGCACAATGAAAAGTAGGTCAAAGAACGTGAACTTTTGTAAGGCAGGAGAAAAGGAGGCGCACACAGAACAGGGCAATGCATTTTCTGTAGTATGTCTGTGTCCCTCTTCACGAGAAGGCGGCACGTTTTGCCGCAAGAGAGCGCATAAATGAGACTTGTTCGTTTTGGTGAGGCAGGCCTGGAACGTCCGGGGGTACTGCTCAGTGATGGCAGTCTCTTGGATGTATCGCACTTCGGCTCTGATTACAACGAAGGCTTTTTCGCCGGCGAAGGTTTAGCAAGCCTGCGAAGGTGGCTCGATAGCAATTCTGCTTCTGTTCCCCGAGTTGCAGCCGGAGTTCGTCTCGGTCCTCCCATTTGCCGGCCGAGCAAGATCATTTGTATCGGCCTGAATTTCCGCGACCATGCTGCCGAAACTGGCGCCGAAATTCCCAAGGAACCTGTCATTTTTTTTAAGGCCACTACTTCCCTCGTCGGACCGAATGATCCGGTGGTTATCCCGAAGAACGCAACGAAAGTTGACTGGGAAGTTGAACTAGCGGCGGTCATCGGGAGAGAGGCTCGCTACGTTCCGCAGGAGAGAGCGCTTGATCATGTAGCAGGCTATGCTCTGCACAATGATTATTCAGAGCGGCAATTTCAACTCGAGCGTGGAGGGCAGTGGGTAAAGGGAAAGAGCGCGGACACGTTTGCGCCGCTCGGCCCATATCTCGCAACGCAAGATGAGATTCCTGATCCTTGCAACCTGAAGATGTGGCTCAAAGTCAATGCTGAACCGCGGCAAAACAGTTCGACTCGCCACATGATTTTCGATCCTGCCACTCTCGTCTCTTACGTCAGCCAATTCATGACGCTGTTGCCGGGTGATGTAATCAGTACCGGGACACCCGCAGGAGTGGGGTTAGGAATGAAACCCCCGCAATATCTGAAAAGCGGAGACGTCGTCGAACTGGGGATTGAGGGGCTCGGAGAATCGCGACAGCGGATTGTGAACTTTGGAGAACAGCATTCTGCGCGAGTTCACGCGCGATGATTTTTGTGCTCCTGTTCCAACACACCTCTTTTGCTATGAGACTGCGGCCTCGTTGTTCAATGTGGAAAACGGCGATACCGAAAGCGGGTCCCAGCGCTGCGGCTGAGCTGCGAATTCACGCGGCGTGCACTTCACGTACTTTTTAAAGACGGAAGCAAAGTACGCGGGATTGCAGAACCCGCAACGTTCGGCGACTTCGGCGACATTCAACCGCGGATCCAGCAGCGTCTTCTTGGCGAGTTCAACCCGTTGCTGAATCAAAAAACCTTCGAGCGTCATTCCAGTCGTGCGGCGGAAGGTACGGCTCAAATGTCCGGTGGAAAGATGAAGCGCGCCAGCGAGGTCCTTAATCGTAACTTTGGCAGGCCCATGGTTCTCGACAACCTCGCTGATCATAGTCACGATTTTGTTCTCGCGCTGACTGAAGATGGATGTGAGCTTCTGCGAAAGCAACTCCGTGTATCGCCGGAAGGTATCACAAGCGGCGAAGGGATTGGGCGCGTGCAGAACACCTGAGATTGCGTGTTGCTTTGCCGAACTAATCTGGTCCTGCCGGGCGCCCAAACTGATTGTTTCCAGCGCCAGGTGCTCGATGGCCCAGGTAAGAAAAGCTTGCGACTCTCTCAGCTTGCTGGTTGATGAATTCGGTGGCATGGCCTGTGCAAGAAAATCTCTGAGGGTGGGAGCCAGCCCGTGTCCTTGCTGAATTGCCTTCACCAGGCGGCCAAGGGCTTCTGTCGGCCTGTCGGGCTGATGGTCGGGACAGTCAAAGAAGCAGATATTGTCCCTGCTCCCATCAAGAGCCGCGCAAGCTTCCTGGTAAGCCTGCACTAACTCAGCCGGGTGCGCACGCGCTTCGCTGATCCCAATCCGAACCCAGGCCCCACATTGCGTGGTAATTGCAGTTGAAATCGAGTGCGCTATTTCTTGCAGGGAAATACGCTGATGGCTGGGGTTTCGCACCTCGAGACTGCAAAAGACGCAGAGTTCCCCGGGCCGCACTATGATCGCCAGGGCATTCGGCCAGTTTTGGCAGATCTCTTCCGCGGCGTGCGAAAGACGGCTTAAGCTTGCCTGCTTAGAAATCTGCGTTCGCGGGCTGATCTCAGCCTCGGAGTACGTCAATTGAAGCGCCATCACGCGATCCGGGAGGCGCTGCAGGCCGGCACGTGAGGCCAATTCATTCAGTTCTTCTCTGCTCCCAGACTCGCCAGACAACAAGATTGCGGCCAGTTCTTTCCGGTCCAGCATCAATTCCCGATCATGGCGCTTCTGAAACTCCGCCATAATCTGCATACGTTTCCAGGAGTTTGAAATGTATCGCGCGAACAACTCCAGCACACGTACCATTTCTTTGACCTGGGCGGGTTCGACCACCGGAACGTGGTAGTAGGCGTTTTCCAGTTCTTCGAAATTGATGTGACCTTGGCCCTTCAGTCTCTCGCGTACGAGTTTGAAACCTTCTGGAGTAGGCGGTTGGGTCAGCACCTGTCCAGAAAATAGGGTGCCCAGATATTGGTTATCACAAATTACTGGGACGGCGATATCCGTAAGACCTACGTGGCAGGCATAAACTTGGGTGCATCCAGTGGCGCGACAGCGATGCTGGGCGGGCACATCGGAACGCGCGCAAGTTTCTTCTTCGTGTTCGCCAAAGCCGTGGACCAGATCGCAAAACATCGTGCTCGGAGAATTCCGGTTAGCAGAATCGCTTCCCGCAGGCTGGAGTTGCACTAACGCGTCCTCAGTTCCTACTCGGTTCTTGAACTTCGGCTTCAGGGGATCGAGTTCCTCGGTCCACATCAGCTCAACGTTGCGGATCGGTCCAGTATTGTTTAACAACAATAAGAAATGTTTAAACAGCTCAAGGTCCTTTTGAAATTCCCGCTTCAGTGCTCCGCTTAGGGCCGCCTGCGGTTTCTTCACGATTGCCCCCTGTGAGTTGCTGGGCAGGAATTTTATTACAACGGCAGCCAATCCATGCCGAAAATTCGACATTTTTCTATCGTTTATCCGGCTTGGGCAGGCTCTCGGAACTTAGGGATGGGCTCGCAACGTAAGACCGCCGTCAACCACAAGGTTCGTTCCTGTTACGAAGGCGGACGCGTCGGATGCCAGGAACAGGGCGGCGTCACTTATATCGGTTGGTGCTCCGCGACGGCCGAGAGGATGAAAAGCCGTAGTCTGCTCTGCCACCGCTTGCGGGTTTTTGGAATTCTGCAGATATTCTTCCCAAAGCCGAGTGTCTATGTATCCCGGACTGATGCAGTTCACGCGGATTTTGCGGGGCGCGAGTTCCAAGGCGAGATTGCGCGTTAGCGCAAGGAGTCCGGCCTTCGAACAGGCGTAGGGAATGGAGCCAGGAAATGCGTGCGTGGCATGTATGGAACTGATGTTCACGATCGCACCGCCAGTCGCCGGGAACAATGGCAACGCAGCCTGAGTAAGCAAAAATGCGCCACGGAGATTGACTTGCAGGATGAAATCCCAGTCTTCTACCGATAGTTCATCCGCAGATTTGTCGATTTCGACACCTGCATTATTCACTAAAATGTCGACGCGGCTATGAAATTTGCTCAGCTCCTTCATTGATTCCCGAATCTCGGCCGGATTTCGAAGGTCGACAGGAACGAATTCCACAGGAACATTGGAATTCTGCCTTCTAAGCTCGTCTGCCGTCTTCGTTCCTTGACTCGCGTCACAATCCAGGATGAAGACGCACGCGCCTTGCCGCTGGAACAAAGATGCGATCGCCCGTCCGATCCCCTGTGCTCCGCCGCTAATTAGCGCCACGCGGCCCGCAAGCCGGTTGCAGGTTACGGATTGAGTCATCGATGACATGCGGTCGTGTATTTTGCCTCTAATCAGTTCGTTTACATCGGTTTTGCTGCAATGAAGATGAGTTCGGAGCTGTTCTCGACAGGCAGAGTCACTTTCAATCCGTGTTCCATCAACTCCCGACCCGTAACTATGCGGTCGGGACTGGTGTGATCGTGAAATGTAAGCGAGTATTGCGCTGATTCCTTCAATCCCTTCAGTACGTATGAATGGTTACTCTCTCCTTCGATTGTTCCTCGGAATGCATAAATCACTCCGAGCTGGCGATTCGTATCCCAGTACTCAATGCCGTCCCAATGTACTCCGTCCGGCCGAGGAGAGATATGGTACAGGTCCGCATCGCGGATAAGCGGTCGAAGTTCTTTCTTGTAAACATCAATTTCCTTCCTCGCTTCTGCGTGCTGTTCAGCCGACCATGTGCTCGTATCCATCATGATTGTGAGCCAGCCCATCATGCCGCTGCGCAACATGAACCGAAAATTTTCGATGCGAGGAGTGGGCCACTTCTCGACATAGCTTTCGAGCATGGCTGCAGGAAGAACGTGGCTGGTGTCATAAAATGCACGGCGATTTGAGGTCGGATCATACGTATCGGTGATTGAGAAATAGTCGGCATGCGCCGCAGAGCCGAAATCAACCATTCGCCCGCCGTCGTCGCACACCTCGAACAGCAGTCCGGGATGCTCTCGGCGCAATTTGGAATAAATATCGTAATAGGCGCGGATCGCATGGTAACTGACATCAGTAGAGTTGGAGCTATCAACCCAGTACGAGCCCCAACTTTTATAGACACACATATTCAGAGGATCGGGAGCGGCGTGAGGATGATCGGTGCGAGCACATCCGTGAGCCACGAGATATCCGTCATGCTCAAGCATGTCGAGGTGGTAGTCAGTAACGATGCGTTCGACCTCATGTTGCGCCCACTGCTTGGCTTCTGGAACTCCAAGATCAATGGTCTGCCCCTTGAACGGTTCCGGTTGCCAGTCTTTAGGCAAATCAGTCACCATCCAGTCGCGCACCTTGGGATCACGAGCGTTAAGTGCCCCCGGTTGGGTCGACAGGCCCGCTTGTGTCCAGTCCACCCAGAGACCGAACTTGAGTCCATGCTGATGTGCGTCATCGGCAATGGTCGCCAGACCATGAGGAAACTTTTGCGGATTCGGGTACCAGTCTCCCACATCGCGAAACCATCCTGCATCAACATGGAACATCTCTACTCCCAGCTTCGCATCGTCAGCAATCATTCGGCGGGCAATCTCGTCATTGACAGCCATTCCGCCGCCCCAGCTATTGTTCACAACTAGAGGGTAGTTGGGATTCTTCCAGGTCTCAGGATTTCCGAGTACCGCCCGCACCCAGCGTCGCAGCACGTTGCCGGCACCGTCGGGTCCGTTATCGAATCCGCCGACGAAAATCACTGGTGATTCAAACGCTTGTCCAGGCTCAAGCCGGGTGCGGAATGGCGCGGGGTCGGGATTGAGTCCAGCCGCTCCATGCAGAGAATCCTTGGTCCGCTCCAGAGTGATGCGCGTCCGGCCACTGAATTCAATTCCTGCATACCATCCACTATGGGTTGAGTTTTCAACCAGCGACCATGGAATAATTTCGCGGGGCTTGCTTTCGTCAATGTCTCCATACGTGCTGGAGGTGCCAGTCCATTTGTAGCCTTCGTCAAGATTCAACGCATGCGTGCCGAGGGGGGAGGGAGTGTTAGCGCCTTTTTCAACATAGAGATGTTGAAGCCGTGCCTGTGGGTCAATTTGCCAATCAAAACCGAAACTGTCCTGCATGGGGATCCATAACTCGTGGTCGGTAAGATTCTCGATGCGAATTTGGTGCTCGATGGGGCCGAAGTCGGCCCTCGCAGTCCACGACCAGGTCAGCCGAAGATGCGGGTTTGTTGATTCATACACAAAAGACACGCTCTTCGCGTCGGAATGGCTGGAATCATTCACAAATCGCCACTGTACTGGGGTTTCTTTGTTTTCGATCTCTACGGACCCAATTAGCTTTTCAGAGGCTCTGTTCTCCCACTTCGGACGGCCGGGAACCTGCAGGCTGACAAGGCGTGGAGTATCAGCGCCTGCGTCGAGGTTTATATGCGTCTCGGCAGTTTTAAGCTGTGTGGTCTGCGCCGGGCAGAGCGTAGCAAGTGTTAAGACAAGGGGCAACAGGCGCAACCCGGAAAAGTTTGTCATAACGGTGATCATAGGCTGAGCACAATGGCGGATACGCCAAACGGCGGCACAGCCATCATCATGAAATATCGAAGATTCTGCATCTAGGATCGTGTTTTTTCGTGTGTTTAATGGGCGCTCACCGGCTGGTATTGCAGTTGTCGAAGGAACCTAGTTAGCCTTACCGATCGAGCTTGCGCTTTTCGAATCCGGCGCCTTCGGTTCCAGCGAAAGTAGAATTGCAGCGAAGATCGCGATCACAACGCCGATCGCCTGAGTCAACGTTACATGTTCATGCAGCATCGTTACCGCAATAGCGACAGTCACCAGCGGATAAAGGGAGATCAGCGAAATTACGACTGAAGCCTTTCCACCTGACTCCAGCGCAGTAAAACTGGTCAGCGCACCCAATCCATTCAGTGTCCCTCCAGCGATTGCCGCGACGGCGATTTTGCCGGTGAGATGCCAGTGAATGGGCACCACGACGGCGAGGACTCCCGAAATCGCAATCATTGCATAGGCAAACCAGATAAATGACAGGGCGCTGGAGATTCGGTTGGTCGCAAGCTTCTGCGTGATGCCGGTAATACCCCAGAACACCAGCGCAATTCCGGCGAACCACATCCATGCGGGCAGAAAGTTCATAAGTGCATATGACTACATGCTGAGCAAATAGATCGCTATCAATGCCAGAACCAGGCCAATTTTCTGAGTAGTTCCGATGCGTTCGCGGAGCAACGTCACGGCCAGAATTACTGTGACCAGCGGGAAGAGGGCCGTAACCGGCGCAACGATAGAAGCCTTTCCGCCAGTCCCGAGTGCGTGAAAGAATGCGATGTTCCCTGTCCCACCAAGAATTCCGGTGATGAAAGCCCAGGCGATGCCGGTTCTGTGTCCCTCGCGCCGGGTCTTGGTTCGCGAAGGTCGCCATGCCAGCGCGATCAGCGGCAATAAGCCGAAGGTGAAGAAAACCTGGTTGGTGTTGGCGTCAATTGCATCCGACGAGACTTTGGATACCGCTCCCCATACGCCCCAAACCAGAATGGTTAGCAGAGAAAAAGCCAACCAACGCGGCATGCCAATGACCTTCGCCGCATCCGTCGTTGGAGCAATTTCATTTGGGACTGATTCGGGAACGGTCATAAACTATAGTCGGCGCGCAGGTCGTGGCGCGATCACGAGGGCGGCGCAACCTCCAGCATCATTTTCAAAGAATCTCCAGGCTTGTGAGTCATCTGCTCGAAGGCTTGTTGTCCGTGTTCGAGCGGCATTCTGCGAGTCCACCGACGCAGATTGATTTCATTCCCGATAAGGAGCTCCAGTGAGCGGCGGAACTCAGCCGGCGTGTATGCGAATGACATCACGACCCGATGCTCTTTGCGAATGCTGGCGACGAAATTGACTTCGCTCTTTTGTGCTCCCATGCCCAGCAGGACCACCTGCCCTCCGGGGCGACACAGGTCGAAAGCAGTTTGTCGAGCCGCCGTGCTGCCACTGGCATCAATGACAACGTCAAACCCACGCCCGGCTACTTTTGCCGCTTCGGCAAGACCTTCTGCCTCGCTGACATTGATTGCGGACGATGCGCCTAACTCTCGCATGGTCTGAAGACGCTGGTCGTTGATGTCAATTGCAAGAACGTCTCGCGCGCCAATGCGAAGTCCTGCGGATAACGCCAGGGCACCCATCGTGCCGGCGCCCACTATCGCCAGACGGAAAAACGGTGAAGGAGAGACTATGCGATAAAGATGCACGATGTTGGCAAGAGGCTCGGCGAGGATGGCGTGGTCTGAGGAGAGCGAATCCGGAATGTTATAAATCTGTGACTCTGGCAGAGCAACATATTCCGCAAAACTGCCCGGAGTCGAACCTAAGCCAAGCAATTTCCAGGACGAGCACAGGTTCTGCGCGCCCGAAATGCAGGCGTCACAATGGCCGCAGCTGATCAGAGGATTGGCTACAACCCGGTTTCCATTCGGCGTGCGACCGACCAGCTCGTGACCCAGAACCAAGGGAGGCCGCCTCAGTGCGCTGTGCCCGAGAAATCCTGAAATGTCAGAGCCGCAAATGCCGGCAACCTCGATTGCAATTTCAGTCTCTCCGGCATGCGGCGAAGGTCGCGGTTGATCCTCCAACTCAACTCTTCCCGGAGCTGTGTAGACGAGCGCTCGCATCGGCGCAGTATACGCGATCAGCGCTTTGCGTCTGCATCGGATTACCGATATTTTTAACCGGTTTTCACGAGATGCCGATCCCGGCCCGCAGGTATATATAAGTGTCTTCGATCATTGTTGCTGAGCGGAGTCTCTTCTAATGAAAATCGAATCTGTCGATTTTTTCTATCTCTCCATGCCGGAGGTCACAACCGAAGGAGACGGAAGCCAGGACGCGCTTCTAGTCCGGGTGACGGCGGGAGGGCTTGTTGGGTGGGGAGAATGCGAAGCTTCTCCGCTGGTTTCTATTGCAGCATTCGTCTGCCCCATGTCGCATGGCGCCTGTCGTCCGGTTGGGGCTTCAGTGCTGGGACAGACGCTGGAGGGGCCCGAAGATATTTCCCGCATCGCCTCCCAAATACAACTTGACAGTATGGACTTGCTCCAGGCGCCGCATACATGGTCAGGTATTGAAATCGCATTGTGGGACCTGCTCGGAAAGGCCCGCGGCGAGCCGATTTGGCGGTTGCTCGGTTATCGCGAGTCATTTCCGAAGCTGCCCTATGCTTCGCAATTGTTCGGGGACATTCCCGAGCAAACCTATGAGCGCGCCGTATCTGCGCGCAAGAACAATTACCAAGCAGTGAAATTTGGATGGGGGCCGATTGGCCGGACAGAGCTTCAGACCGACATCGCCCATTTTTCAGCAGCGCGCGAGGGGCTCGGCAAAGACTGCCTGCTGATGATCGATGTGGGGCAAGTGTTCATGGAAAACGTGGAAGCAGCAGCGGCAAGATTGCCGGCGCTAGAAGAAGTCAATGCGTCCTGGCTTGAGGAACCGTTCCACGCCAGCGCTCTTGCTGAGTATGCCTTGCTCTCAAAGCGCAGCAAGCGGATCAAACTTGCTGGTGGCGAAGGCGCACACAACTTCTATATGGCTTCACATCTAATCGACTATGGCCGGGTCGGTTTCATCCAGATCGATTGCGGAAGAATCGGCGGCATCGGGGTAGCAAAGCGGGTGGCTGAATACGCAGTTGGTAAAGGCGTGAATTTCGTCAATCACACTTTCACTTCACACCTGGCGCTGAGCGCTTCTCTTCAGCCCTACGCTGGATTGCGGGACCATAAGATTTGCGAATATCCATTCGCACCAAAACACCTCGCGCGGGATTTGACTGCCAACCATCTTGAACGCGACGCAAACGGTTACGTTCGAGCTCCGGATGCGCCCGGCCTTGGCATCACTGTTGATTCAGAAAAGGCGCGACCTTATTTGGTCGATGTCGAAATTCAGGTGAGAGGCAAGACGCTATTCTCATCGTCGGAGCGACTCTGAACACGATGGCAAGAGCCAAAGGAAAAGACCAAAAGCATTATGTATGGCGGAGAGAGAGGGATTCGAACCCCCGATACCCGTTAAGGTATACACGCTTTCGAGGCGCGCGCCTTCAGCCACTCGGCCATCTCTCCATGCCGTGAATTGTGCTATTTCATTTTATCAAGTGCTAGTCAATCACCTACTTGCCGAAGCTGCGGGATGATGCATCACTGAATTCCGCTGGCGGATGGTTGTGTAGTTTGGGGCACCGCAATGAGGGGCAGACTGATCCGAACCACACAGCCGCGGTGATCGGAACGGTTGGAAAGTTCGAGCGAACCGCCGTGGGCCTCGGCAATTTGTCGCGAGAGGACAAGCCCGATGCCGCTTCCGGACGGCTTCGTCGTATAAAAAGGAACGAACGCATTGCCGGGATTCATCAGTCCCGATCCGGTGTCTGCAATTGAGATCACCAAGTACTCTCCGGCTGCAGTCCAGGAAAGAGTGATTGCGGGAGCCGCATCGGGATTCTGAGCGCCGTTGTGGTTGCCATTACCTTCGGCGAGTTCAAGCACCGCCTCTGCCGCGTTGCGAAGCAAGTTAATCAGCATTTGCTCCAGTTGGTCCGGGTCCGCCATCAACTTGGAATCTGGGCCGGCAATTACTGTCACTGGAACTCGGGTTTCGAGGGCTGCCACCCGTTTCACCAAGGCTGCAACGGAACATTTCTGCAGAGCTGGTGACGGCATCTGAGCCAGTTGACGGTAACCTTGGAGGAATCTGTTCAGAGACGCAGCCCGGCTTTCGATAATGTTCAGTCCCCGCTCGAAGTCCTGCTTTTCATCTGGAGTAATACCGCTGCCAAACAATCGGGCATTCAAACTTCCCGCTATTGATTTGATAGGCGCTAGTGAATTGTTTAACTCATGTCCCAACACGCGAATCAGTCGTTGCCATGCTCTGCGCTCTTCTTCTCTCAACGCACGGCTCACGTCTGAAAGCACGACAAGCGTGTGCGGGATTCCCTGCTGGCGAAACGAACTTCGTCGTACGAACCAGCGGGCGTCCGTCGCAAAATGCAACTCGACCAGCGATTCGTTTTCACAGGACAAACAGGCCTCGATTGCCAGATGAGAAGCTGTCTTGCCGATCAGGCGGGGAGCTGGCTGTTGCAGAAGTTTTTCTCCGGCGGTGTTGACCAGCCGCAGTGTATTTGCCGGATCAAAAGCAAAGATCGGGATTTCCACCTCTTCCACAACTCGTTGCAACAATGCCGCCGCTTCAATAGCCCCAGTGCGATGCTTCGCCAATAGATCGGCCAGCGCATTCACTTCCAGCGAAAGCTCGCCGAGTGCGTCATTGGGAACAGCGAGACGCGCACGAAAGGAATAGTCTTCATCGCGCAGAGCGCCGACAACGTTTGCCAGTGTCTGCAAAGGCCTGATGATGTGATCGTGAAGCGCGACCCCGATGAGAAAACATGCAAACAGCTCTGCGCCAAACAGGAGCAGCTTCTGTTCCAGCGACCAGCTCTGCAGCCAAATGAGAACAGCGCTGACGATCAACGCAGGCGCGACCAATAAGATCGAGAACCGGTTGACGCGGCGCTCGAAGGGGGCACGCGGGCGTTTGGGCTTGGGTCTGGAAAACTGAGTAAGACGTGGGCTAGAGCCCATATTTTTCCATCCGCCGGTACAAGGCGCCACGGCTCAGGCCGAGGGCTTCAGCGGCCTGGCTCACATTGCCTTGAAAGCGCTGCAGCGCTTTGCGAATCAGGATACTTTCAACTGCTTCCAGACTCAATTCCTCCAGGTTCTGCGATTGAGCTTTTGTCGAATCCAATCCTAAATCTCCCGGCTGAATGTGCTCCGCGCGGCACATGAGAACCGCCCGTTCCATCGTGTGCTCCAGTTCGCGAACGTTGCCAGGCCAGGAATATTGCAGAAGCACCTGCAAAGCGATTGGATCGATCCCCTTCAATTGCCGACGATAACGCCACGCATATTGTGAAAGAAAGTGCATGGCCAGCACTGGAATGTCTTCTCTCCGCTCACGCAATGCCGGCAGATGAATTTCAACGGTGTTCAAGCGGAACAATAGGTCTTCGCGAAACTGCCCTGCATCACACGCCGCTTTGAGATCCGTGTTCGTCGCCGAGACCAGACGGACATCGATCTTCTTGCTCCGCGATGATCCCACGCGCTCCATCTCCCCTGACTCGATCACGCGCAGCAACTTGGCTTGCTGCCGCAGCGGCACGTTGCCTATTTCATCAAGGAAAATGGTCCCACCATCCGCGAGTTCAAATCGCCCGATGCGGTCCGTACGCGCGTCGGTGAACGCACCTTTAACGTGTCCGAACAATTCGCTTTCAAATACGCCTTCCGCCAACCCGCCAGTATTCACGGTGATCAACGGGCGACCGTTTCGTAGTGAAAGTGCGTGGATCGTCCGCGCTACCACTTCCTTCCCCGTGCCATGCTCGCCTGTTACGAGGACGTTCGCATCCGAGGGCGCAATTCGCGTGATCACTTCAAGCACGGGAACCATTGAGGGAGCAGTGGCGATGAACTCCGGACGGCCCTCCGCGTGGAGCAGGCGGTTCTCCGCAGCAAGCCGCTCCGCCTCCTGCAAGGCGCGATGCAGCTCCACCTGTGTACGCAGGATCGAGAGCAGGCGCTCGTTCTCCCACGGCTTCTGGATGAAATCGCGTGCGCCGCGGCGCATCGCTTCCACTGCGAGATCAACATTTCCCCACGCCGTCATTACGATCACTGGCAAGGTGCTATCGAGCGCAACGATTTCTGAGAGCAGATCAAGCCCCTCTTGGCCGGACGTAGTATCCCGTGTGTAGTTGAGGTCGGCCAGCACCGCATCGTATTGCGTGCTGCCCAAAGCCTCACGGACGAGCTCAGGAGAACGAACGGCATCTACCCGGTAGCCTTGCGGCTTGAGTAGCAAATCGAGCGCTTCGAGTATGTGCTGCTGGTCATCCGCCGCAAGAACACGCGGAGGATCGGCAGTCTTCGACAAAGCGGCCGGAATCGTGAGGTCGTGAGGCTTGGACAACGTAGGCATAGTTACGGAGTATTCGCAGGAGCGCTGATCGTACCCTTGATCGCTGCCTGAATGTCGATTCCATTATGTTCCAAAGTGCTTCCGGTAGCACGATCTAACTCAACTTTGGCTTTCTCGTAAACTGTCATCGCTCCGACCAAGTCCAGTTGGGCTAGCGCTAAGTCACGTTGCGCGGTCAAGGTCTGGAAGGTGGACCCGGCGCCCAGTTGCTGCTCTTTTTGTGTGATTTCAAACGTGCGTTGCGCCAGATCACGCGCTTTTTGCGCCGCATCCACACGGGCGGCAGTTTGGTCAAGAGCATACTCGGCGTTGCGCACTTCAATTCGGATCTGCTTCCTTAATTCTTCCCGCCGCAGTTCAGCCTGGCGATATTCGAGCTCCGAGCGGTACTGGTCAGCCTTGGCAACCCGGTTGCGAAGAGGAATATTCAGGTTGAAGCCAACGTAATAATCGGGGGCGGTGTTGTTGAAAGCATTGCCGAGCGCTCCGCCAAAATCGGTGGGAACATTCGAAACGTTGGGAACACCGGGAATGTTGTAGACCGGATTCAGCGGGCCCGCCAGTCCCGATCCACCATAGAAGCCAACCAATGAAAGTGATGGTAACAGTGCGTTCCTTGCAGCTTTGCGGCTGATCTGCCGGTTTACCAGATCGATGTTGGACTCCAGCAGCTCCGGGCGCCCGTTCAACGCGCGCGTAATCAGATCCTGGATTGATTCATTTTGCGTCTGCTGTACAGATTGCACGCGGTCGGTTGGAACGATATTCACCGCATCCAGCTCCGGATCATCCAGGCTCTTGGTCAGCGCGTTCTTCATGAGGAGTTCCTGCAACTGCAGGCTGGTTTTGGCCACAGTGAGGTCCTGATCGCGCTTGGAAACCTCTGCCTCGGCCCGCATCACGTCCATTGCCGGGACGCTCTCTAATTGAAGTTGTTTTTTCGCATTCTCGAACGACTGCTGCGCAAAGGCACGCGACTGCTCGTTCACCTGCGACTGCTCGTAGGCATTCACCAGGTCCCAATAGATGTTTTCGACCTGCGTGACAGTGGCGATCACCTGGTCTTTAAATGCGATGTCGGAAATCTTCTTGTCATTCTTCGCGATATGCAAATAGCGAAGATTCGGTCCGAAGCCAAAGCCCGAGAGCAATTGCTGAGAAAAAGTAAAACGATACATTGATCCCAATGCCGGCGACAGATTGAAGAATGGACTGTTCGTGGTCTGACGATTGTTTTGAAACTCGAAGGAGATACTGCCACCCGTCGGAAATGCCTGAGCATAGCTGAAGTTCGCGACGCCGGTGTTGAGTTGAAGCAGCGGGACACCATAGATCTGCTGGTTCGCCAGTGGAGTCGTCTGGTGTTCCTCGCCGACCGTTCCCGTGATCAGCGGGTCATACGATTGAACGGTTGTGCCAACGCCCAATGTCGATTGCACGAGACCCGATGCGCCCGCTCCTGCTCCACCCGCGCCAGCAGTCGTTCCACCGGCTCCGGCTCCGGGGGCGCCCGTCCCGAACCCTCCAACTCCACCTCCCGGTGTGCCTTGAACGACGCCAGTGTTTACGCCACGGAAAACACCACCGGCTTTCGTACGAAGAAGGTCCATCTCGGCGATCGGCAGGTTGTAACGCGCGATCGCGATGTCCAAATTGTTCTCGAGTGCCAATCGGATGGCATCTTTGAGTGACAAATACAATTTGCCGTCGCGGATCAATTGCTTCAGCGTCGGGGAGTTCGTGAGCGAGGGTTCTGGCGCCTCACTCGACATGTATGCGCTAAACGGATTGTGCGATTTAGGCATTTCGAACGACATTGTGCTGTTTGTCTGCGCCGAAGCTGACACCGTAAGAAATGCGAGAACGATCGCGAGCAGCTTTCGAGGCTGGCACTTCCGCAGAAGCGTCATCATTGCTGCACCGCCTCATACGGCTGCAGATTCGGGTTCGAAGTATCACCCACGACCCAGCCATCGCGAAGCTGAAGAGTCCGCGATCCGTAGCCGGCGTTTACTTCGGAATGAGTGACTTGAACGATTGTGGTGCCCTGCTGGTTCAATTCGCGAAAGAGTTCCATGATTTCCTTTGCTTGAGAAGAATGGAGATTGCCTGTGGGTTCGTCGGCGAGCAGAAGCGCCGGTTTGTGAATGACCGCCCGCGCGACGCCCACTAGCTGCTGTTGTCCGCCCGAGAGCTGGCTGGGAAACAAATCTTTTTTCGCCACAATCTGGAAGCGGTCGAGCGTGTCGGCAACCATGCCCATCCGCTGCTTGTGCGGGATGTCCTTGTATGAGAGCGGCAGGTCGATGTTCTCGCGCACGGTCAGGTCGTCCAGCAGGTGATAGCTCTGAAAGACCATGCCAATATTTTTCTTGGCGAGTTCGGCGCGCTGCTTGCGCTTCATTTCATGCACCGCCTGCTCGCGAAACCAATACTCGCCGCGCCATGCATCGTCGAGCAGCGCCAGGACATTCAACAAAGACGACTTCCCCGCTCCAGACGGCCCCATGACGGTGATGAACTCCCCTTCACGAATCTCGAGGTTCACGCGCCGAAGCACAAAATACTCTCCGGCAGGATTCTTATAACTGCGTTCCAGATTTTTAAGTTGGATCATAGTTTTTCCTATTCATTCCGAACGTAAAGCTTCTGTTGGATTCATATGCGCGGCACGCCAAGCAGGTTTAAGGCCGGCGGCTACCGCTACGAGTGTCAGCACCGCCGTAGCTGCGAGCATTGTTGTGGGATCGTATGGACTCAATCCGAACAATAAGCTGCTAATAGCGCGGACGGTCAGAACCGAGAGCAGCAGGCCTGCGACCAAACCAGCGCCTATTAATACCAAGCTCTCATGCAGCACCAACCGGAGCACCGCGCCGCGAGAAGCGCCGATTGCAAGCCGAATTCCTAACTCGCTACTCCGGCGCGCGACCGTGTACGACATGACTCCGTAGAGACCAAGGCAGGCAAGAGCGAGAGCCAGAGCGCCGAAGATCGAAGTCAAACGCGCGATCAGTCGCTGCTGGCTAAGACTTTCGGTCACAAGCTCCGAGATGGTGCTTGCATCCGCGATTGGCAGATTCGGATCGATACTCCGGACCGTCTCGCGAAGTTGCGGTATCAATTGCGCTGGGTCGCCGAAAGTGCGGACATCGAGACTTTCGACCTCGATTACGTCTTGCGACAGTGAGTGATAGGCGGTGGCGGGAGCGGTTTTGCGAATGTCATTGACGCGCGAATCCTTCACCACGCCAACTATCTGAAAGCGCCGTGCGTTTTCAGCATCATACCCAAAGTACTGACCGATTGGGTCTTTGCCCTTCAGAAACTCGCGCACGAATTCCTGGTTAACCACCACGACGGGCGGCGTTTTCTCCGTGTCGGAGTCGGCAAAATTTCTGCCTTCTATCAGCGGAATTCCAGTTGTCGCGAAAAATTCGTGAGTGACCCGGCGTTCTTGGGCATCGGTTTCCCCGTTGGAGTGCGAAACACCGGGCAGATAGATGTCGCTGGCGTCCCCACATCCAGAGGCGATTTCGCAACTTATGAGCGAGGCCGAGCGTACTCCAGGGAGGGCTTCGACCCGGTCGACCAATCTTTGATATAGAGCAGTAAGCTGCGTCTGCGAATAGCCAAGGAGGTGAGTATCAATGCCAACCGTCACGAGGTGATCGCGGTCGAAACCTGGATTTAGACTAGTGAAGTTTCGTAGCGTGCGAACAAACAAGCCAGCCCCGATCAGGAGAACGAGCGAGAGCGCGACTTGCAGAGCGACCAGAGTCTGTTTGAGAGACCAGCGCGACACACTGCCTGCAGAAACCCCACGCCCGCTCTTCAGAGCTTGAATAGGCTCAACCCGGGTGCCTTGTATGGCGGGTGCGAGGCCAAACACAATTCCGGTGAGCACTGCGATCGCAATGCTGAAACAGAGGACGCGCACATCGGGCGAAAGATTCAGCGGAATAGGATTGGTGCCGCTCGATGCCCATCGAGGCAAAATACTGCTCAGCCAATAGGCCACTAGGCTTCCAAGCAACGCGCCGCAGACTGATAAAAAAACGCATTCCACGAGCAATTGGCGAATTAGCCGAGTTCGGCTTGCCCCAATTGACAGACGGACGGCGATTTCGTGTTCCCGCGCGGTAGCACGGGCCAGTAGAAGATTCGCAAGGTTAGCGCAAGCGATCATCAGAAGGATTCCAACCATCGCCATGAGTGCAAGCAGAGGTTGCGAAAAATTGTGGCGAAGATTGGGCAATCCGCGTCCACCGGGTAAGAGGTGCCACTGCGTGCGCAGGATCGCCTGGCGCTCTTGCGGGTCTTTGAGTTGGACAGCGTATTGCTCGAGGCCTGTACGAAAAAAATGACTCAGCGCGGCCCCGGTCTGCGCGACGGCCTCCGGATATTTGACGCGAACAATGAGTTGCAGCCAGCGGATGTCCGGCTGCGAAGGCCAAGGCGCCTCAATATTCGCGCTCTCTCCTTGACTGTAGTGCTGCTGGTATCGGACGCTTGATTGCATCATGGCGGGCAGCCAGAACTCGGGCGCAGTTCCCACCTGTGCGCCGAAGAAGCCCTGTGCCGCGACTCCAACCACCTGCAGAGGGACCCCGTTTACGATGAGCTTGCGTCCTATTATGTTTGGATCGCGCCCGAAGCGGCGCTCCCAACATCCATAGCTGATTACCGCGACCGGGCTGCCGCCAATGACTCGGTCATCATTTCCTGTCAGCAAGCGTCCCCGTGCAGAATGGGTTTCAAGGGTCTGAAAATAATTTCCCGAAACCAATTGGCCGGTGACCATCTCGGGCTGGCCACCGAAAGACGCGTAAAATTTCGCCGCCCAGGAAGCAGCTGCAATCTCAGAACCGCGCGGCATGACGGCACGAGCATCTTGAAAACTCGGATACGAGAAGCGTGTGTTCGCCGGTTGCCAATCATTTTGCGTGACGAGGTAGAGCTGCTCAGGATTGGGCACCGGCAATGATTTCAGCAGAACAGCATCGGTCAGCGTGAAAATTCCGGTGTTCGCGCCTATACCAAGCGCGAGCGTGAGCACGGCAACGGTTGTGAAGCCCGGGCTTTTCCGCAACTGCCTCAGAGCGTAGCGAAGATCTTGTAGCGAGCTTGTCATAAACACTTCCTTCACTCGTACCTCAGCGCCACCATGGGATCGACCTTCGCTGCACGGCGGGCAGGAACCAGGCCGGCAAAAGTCGCGACGATGCCGAGCAGCAGAACAACTGCAACCAGTGATAACGGGTCTGTACTCTTCATTTCGAAGAGAACTCGCTGTAACACTCGGCTACTCGCTAGGGATAGCGGAATCCCGACAGCCAGCCCAATAACAACCAGCAGCAATCCTTCGCCGAGCACCAAACGAACCACGTCGGTCCTGCGCGCGCCGAGAGCCATGCGCAGTCCGATCTCGCGCGTGCGGCCTGCCACTGTGTACGACATGACCCCGTACAACCCGATGCACGCCAGCAACAACGCAAGCCCGCCGAAAAACGCAGAGAGCTTTGCCAACGCAATCTGGTCTGACGCGCTGTCGTCAACCAGGCTGTCGAGTGTTTTTACGAATGAGATCGTCAGGTGCGGATCGGTGGACTTGATCTGGCTCATTATGTTTGCGACAGCAACCGAAGGCTCACCTTGAACCTGGGCCTCAAGTACGATCTGTGTAGGATCAGGCACCTGCTGGAATGCCATATAGAAACGCGGCTTCACGGCCTCTCGTATTCCGCTGCCGTGATCTTTGGCGTTCCGCGAGATGCCAACAATCGTGAGCGGTTTGTCGAGCCATGACGAATCGTCAATCTTGAATTGCCGCCCAATCGGGTTTTCGCCATGGAAGAAGTACCTGACCATCGCCTCGTTCACGACGGCTACTCTCGTCGAAGTGCTGGTGTCCTGAGCCTCAATCCCGCGCCCAGCAAGGATGGGGATTCCAATGGCGCCGAAGTAGTCGGGTCCCACGTAATCCTCTCGAGCAACGCGGTCCTTACCCTCCGCCGCATCGAATCCAGGCACAATAATTGCGTCAGCGCTCTCGGTACCTGCAAATAGCCCGTTCGTCGAATAAGTAAGAGCCCGAACACCCGGCGTACCGGAGAGACGAGCGATCAGTTGTTGGGCGAGTGTCTTCATTGTCTGGTTGTTATACCCTGCGCTCGTGGGATCGGTTCGAGCGATGACAAGATGTTCGCGGTTGTAGCCAAAATCCTGCGTCATCAGTTTCTGCAGACTACGCACCAGGAGTCCCGCGGCAAAAAGAACCAGGAGAGATAAAGCGACTTGACCCGCGATCAGTCCTTTGCCCAAACCGAATCGCGAGCGCGTTCCTGATGTCGTGCGATTCGCATCATTCAGCGCCGGAGAAACACGTACCCGTAAAGTGCGCAGCGCGGGAATCAGCCCGAACAAAACTCCGGTGAAGAGAATCACCACGAGCGTGAATGCTAAAACGCGCAGGTCTGGAACTAACGGCAAAGTTGCGTGAGATTCAAAAATGCTTACCAGAACGCGCACACCCCAGATCGCAAGCAACGAACCGGCGACGCCCCCAATGAATGCAAGCAAAACGCTTTCGGTAAGTAGCTGTTGCAGAATCCGTCGGGGAGTTCCACCAATCGCCAGCCGCACAGCGATTTCTCTATTACGGGCTGAGGCACGAGCAAGAAGAAGGTTTGCAACGTTAACACACGCGATCAGCAGAACAAGCCCGACAATGCCCATCAGCAGCAGCAATGGAACTTTGTAGCTGGCGCGCAGGTCAGAAAGTCCGCCGCCACCAGGGGAGACGCTGATGCGCATATCGCGAAGTGCCTTTCGGTCGTCTGAAGTGAGGGAGGCCCCGTAGTCGCTCTTTTGCGCCTGGTTGAAAACGATGTTTAGGTTCGCTTCCGCCTGTGCGGGAGTAACGCCCGGCTTCAACCGTCCGATCAAGGAAAGCCAGGAAGTATTTCCCACGTTTCGCCAGTGGCGCCCACGAACGATCTCGGGCTGCATGCTGATCGGCACATAGAGCGACATCTGCTCGCCGACCACGTCACCTTCGAAGCCTGGCGGGGCAACACCGACTACCGTGAACGGATATCCATTGAGCCGAACGTCTTGGCCAAGAATCGACGGTGAGAGCGCGAATTTTGTCTTCCAGTAGCTGTAGCCCAGGACAACCACGGGGTTGGCGTTTTCAGCGGTATCATCGGAGCCGGAAAACAACCTTCCCGCCGCAGGCTGCAGGCCGAGAACGGAAAAGTAGTTCCCGCTGACCATCCTCCCATTGACTTTTTCGTCGGAAGCGCCACCCAGACCGGCATCGACAAGGATGTGATGATCACTGCCCGCCGCCGACAGGCCGGTAAACACCGAGTTTTGATCGCGCAGCGCCCTATATAAAGGATAGGAAAAGACGTCGGTGCTGGGCGTCCCGTTCGACCGCTGATTGGGATCGCTAGGATTTC
This sequence comes from Terriglobales bacterium, assembly GCA_036557105.1. GTDB lineage: Bacteria > Acidobacteriota > Terriglobia > Terriglobales > Acidobacteriaceae > Gp1-AA145. Next base: position 4,380 of record DATBIE010000257.1, on the reverse strand, counting down.
CAACAACCACCAATTGCTGCGGCCCTTTCACCGGCAGCATTTTCAGCAAGAGCGCGTTAACAACTGTGAAGATGGCGGTGTTCGCGCCAATTCCGAGCGCAAGCGTGAGCACCGCAATCGTTGTGAATCCCGGACTCTTGCGGAGCTGGCGTAGGCTGTATCGAAGGTCTTGAACAAAGCTGGTCATATCTTTTCACTCATATCTCAGCGCCACCATGGGATCAACCTTCGCCGCGCGCCGTGCGGGGATATAGCAGGCAAACAAGACCGTTAACATCAATACCGCAGAGGCAACGAATATCGCGATTGGATTGAACAAGCTCACCTGATACAGCAAGCTCGAAATGAGCCGCCCGCAGGCAATTGCAGCGATCATTCCGAGGAGCAAGCCAACAATGGCAAGTTGCAGTCCTTTCCTGATTACAAGGGCCAGTACGTCTTGGCGAGTCGCGCCCAATGCGATGCGCACCCCGAGCTCGCGATTGCGCAGGCGGACTGTGTAACTAATAATTCCGTAGAGACCCAGCGCCGCCAGCGCGAGGGCAACCGCAGCAAAAATTGAGAGCAGTACAACCAGGAATCGTTGCCCGATCAAGGACTCATCTACTCGCTGTTCCATCGTCCTAAAGTCGTACACGGGTTCGTTCGCGTTCACTGCACGAACTGCACCGCGTATGGCACTCGTCAAACTCTCCGGAGCTTCGCTGTTGGTCCGAACTACGATCCCGACGGATGCCTTAGGCATCTGCGCGAGCGGCATGTAATAGAAACCTTCGGTCGTATCCGACTGCAGTGAAGAAGCCTTAGCGTGTCTCACAATGCCGACGATCGTCATCCAGTTCGGGCCGCCACTGAACTTTATGTGTTGCCCAAGCGGGTCTTCGCTGGGCCAGTACCGGCGAGCGAGAGTTTCATCAATCACACATACGAGCTCGGTGTTAAGCCGGTCTCCGCTGGTAAACACCCGGCCGCGGATGACAGGGATCCGCATTGTGGCAAAGTAGTCCGGAGAGATATGTCGATCGTTACCATGTGGGCCGGGGTCGTTCGGAGCGAGCGACTGCCCTTCGATTTGGAAGGATGCGGATCCGCCCGAGTTCGTAAATGGCAATGCATTGCTCATCGCGGCGTGGGTCACGCCGGGAATACTCATCAGTTGTTGTTCGAGCGCACTGAAGAATGCCGTTTGTTGTTCAGGGGTCTTGTACGTGGTTTTCGGCAAGCTCAACTCAGCAGACATCAAGCCGCGCGGATCGAAACCAGTCTGTACCTCCTGGACCTTTTGCAGGCTGCGAACCAATAGTCCGGCGGCCAGCAGAAGGACCATTGCCATCGCGATCTCTGCAACTACGAGGCCCGATCGAACTCGTTGGCCGCGACCAGCTGTCTCAGTCCTTCCTCCTTCTTGTAGGGCCTGGAACCAGCGCGATCGAGCCAGCCGCCAAGTCGGTGTGATGCCGCAGAGCAGTGCACACAAAGTTGCCAAAGCGACTACGAAGAGAAGAACTTCCCTGCCGATATGCACCGAGATGTTCAGCATTAAGCTCGCGGGAGCCAGCATCAACAACAACGGAACCAGAGCCCATGCGAGAAAAAGGCCGAAAGCGGTTCCGACAATTGAGAGACACAGGCCTTCTAGTAAGGCCTGCTTTACTAACCGACGCCTGCCAGCTCCGAGAGCGATTTGGATTGAGAGCTCGCGTTGCCTTGCAGATGCGCGAGCAAGCTGAAGCCCCGCGATATTCGCGCAAATGATGAGAAGGATCGTGCCGACTGCGGACAGCAAAATGAACAGCGGCAGGCGAAGATTGCCTGTAACAAATTCAGCCAGGGGCATCGAGAACATGCCCCATCCCGAAGTCTTGCCGTAGCTATTTGCGCCTTCCGAGGCTATGTGTTGACCGGCGCGCATCTGCAGATATGCATTCGCTTGTGACACAGTCACTCCAGGTCGTAGCCGGGCCACAGCAAACAGAAATTCGTTGTATCGGGACCGACGATCGAAATAAAGACCGGGAGGAATTCCGATCGGAGTCCACAACTCTGCCTGATTTGGCCATGCAAAATCCGGACCCATCACTCCAACGACTTGATATTGTTCGTCATTCAATTCCAGTGTTTGTCCAACGATGTTCGGATTGGCCGCGAAGCGCTGCTGCCAGGTTCGATAAGAAAGCACAACCTCATGGTTGGCATTCGGTTGGTCTTCCTCCGGACGGAAGACACGGCCGAGATAAGGCCGCGCCCAGAACACGTCGAACCACTGCCACGAAACTTGAGCTCCCGAGAGACGCTCGGGCGTGATGTTGCTGCCGCTGTAGTTAAAATCGGCCGCGGTCATGACGGCTGCTGAAGTAAAAACATCTTTGCCGACGACTGCATCTCCAAAATCCCTCGGAGAAAAATTGATGTTCCCCAGATCTCCCATCGCGTACTTGGCGCGCAAAGCTACAACACTTGCAGGATGCGGAATTCCACTTGGGTTCAGCAGGACAGCATTCATCACGCTGAATACGGCGACCGCTGCGCCGATCCCTAGCGTTAGGGTTAATACTGCCGTGATCGTGAACCCAGGCGCTTTCCGCAATTGCCGGATGGCGTAGCGAATATCTCGAAATAAGTTATTCATAAACTTCCCTCACTCATACCTCAGCGCCACCATGGGATCGACCTTCGCCGCGCGGCGGGCAGGCAAAAATGAAGCGCCTAAACTGACGCTCAACGTGACCGCCGTTGCGACAAGGAAACTAATCGGATCCAAGTAGCTCAGGCCGTAGAGTTGCGCACGCAGGAGAGCTGCTACTGCCCACGCCAATGGAAGCCCCGCTGAAAAACCAATCAGAAATATCAGCACGCTTTCCCGTACTACCATCGTCAGAACGCTGGCTCTTGGCGCCCCCAGGGCCATGCGAACGCCAATCTCATTGGTCCTACGCTGCACGCGGTAGCTGAGAGTTCCATACAGACCCGTAGCTACGAGCAAGATTGCGAGTAGGCCAAACCCAAGCGCCAAACGCGCGAACAATCTCGGGGTCACGTATGTTTCGGCGAATTGTGTGGCCTCTGTCATTGGGTCCTGCAGAGGCAGATTAGGATCAAGATCGTGGACGGCCCTCCGCATTACGGGCAGCAATGCTACTGGATTACCCGAACTGCGCACTTCCACGGTTATCTGACCTAGCAGGTCGGTTTGGTATAAGGGGTAGTAGACGGCGGGCAAGTCTGTCTCACGGGCCCGGGCAACCCTACTATCTTTCACGACGCCGACGATTTCGGCCCCCGGTCTGTCGCCGAGTCTGTGCCCCAGCGCGCCATTTCTCAAAAAAGTATTGGCAAAGCTCTCGCTCACCACAGCAACCTGATGGCTTTCGGAACTATCAGCTTCGGTGATGCCACGGCCCTGCAAGATCGGAATGCCCATTGTGCGGAAGAATTCAGGACCGACGGAATTGTGATAGACGGATGTATGTGGAGCCACGTCGTGCCGTATGTCCACTCCATCAACCGTGATACCGCTGGTATGCTCCCAACCTGAACCTGGCCGAGTGCGTACAAGCGAGGCCGACTGCACGCCAGGAACTTCCGTCAAGCGAGCCAGCAGTCGTTCATAAAAGCGAAATGCCTGAGCATTGCTAGATAGCCCCTGCGGCGCGACGTCAAATACGAACAAATTATTGGCACGCATTCCCAGATCAATGTGCTCATAGTTCAAAAGCGTCCTTACGGTTAAGCTTGAGGCAACGAGCAGTGAGAGGCACATTGCAACCTGAAACGCGATTGCCAAATTGCCGCTGCGAATTTTGCTTCGGCTTTGGCTCGCAGTTTGGCTGGCGCTTCTTAAGGCTTGTTCTACTTCTATCTGCCTTGTGCTCCAAAGGGGTGCCAGACCAAATGCCATGGTTGCCGCCACTCCGATCACAAGGGTGAAGAGCAGTACGCGCAGATCAGGTGCAAGCCCGCTGTCGATATTCGCCCACGCGGCGAGAATTCGAGTGCCCTCGACCGCAAGCCCCCAACCAAATCCTGCGCCAGCAACGACCAGCAATGAACTCTCTAGCAGCAGCTGCCGGAACAATCGAACAGACGAAGCTCCAGAGGCCATGCGGACGGCAAATTCACGAGTACGCGCCGAATTTCTTGCCAAAATGATCAACGCCACATTCGTGCATGCGATCAAGAGCACGAGTCCGACCAGGCCCATCATGATCTCGACAGGTTTTTCGTAATCGGTCGCGTAGCTGCCGATCCCTTTGATTTCTTCAAAGCCAAGATGGGCCGGCCATTGTTTCGGATCGAGTCTGCCCACTCCTTCCTGTGCTGCTTGCCAAAATGCAGGTTGGGCGAGCTGCTGCGCTTGATCAGGGCTGACTCCTGAAGAAA
>DATBIE010000256.1:0-8408 GCA_036557105.1 Terriglobales bacterium | reverse complement strand
CGACCTTCTAGTTAGAGAGAAGGTAATATCGCCGGAACAATTGGATCAAGCCCTCAAGGTGCAAAAGGACACCGGGTCCCGTCTGGGCTCCATCCTGGTCAAACTGGGCTTTCTGACCGATGAAGAAGTCACCAACTTCCTCTCTCGGCAATACGGCGTTCCAGCCATCAATCTGGACTATTTTGAAATTGATCCCGGCGTCGTCCGCCTCATCCCCTACGAAACTGCAAAGCGCTATCACATCCTGCCGCTGAGCCGCGTTGGCGCCTCTCTCACCATCGCCATGGTGGATCCCACCAATGTTTTCGCCATGGACGACATCAAGTTCATGACCGGGTTCAATATCGAACCGGTGGTGGCGTCTGAGAGCGCGATCCTCGAAGGCATCGAGAAGGCATATGGCACCGATAAGGCCGAAGACCTCGACACGGTCATGCAGTCGATTACGGAGATGGATGACGCCGATGTCGAATTGCAAGCCGACGCCGAAGAGCTCGGGCTTGCCGATCTGGAAAAAGCCGCGGATGAAGCGCCGATCGTCAAGCTGGTGAATCTGGTCCTCAGCGACGCTGTGAAACGCGGCGCGAGCGACATCCACATGGAGCCGTACGAAAAAGAGTTCCGCGTACGTTTCCGCATTGACGGCGTGTTGCAATCCATCATGACTCCGCCGCTCAAATTAAAAGACGCGATCACCTCGCGCCTAAAAATCATGTCCAAGCTCGACATCAGCGAGAAGCGGCTGCCGCAAGACGGCCGCATCATGCTGAAGATGCAGATCGGGGGAAAGAAGAAGCAGCTCGACTTTCGCGTCAGCACATTGCCGACACTGTGGGGCGAAAAAATCGTGCTCCGGCTGCTCGACAAAGAGAACCTGCGACTTGATATGACCAAGCTCGGGTTCGAGTCCGAGTCGCTGGTGAAATTCGAGAAGGCAATTTTGAAGCCCTACGGCATGGTGCTGGTTACCGGCCCGACAGGATCAGGGAAGACGAACACGTTGTACTCGTCCATCGCGCGCCTGAATCAACCCGACACCAACATCATGACGGCAGAAGATCCGGTCGAGTTCCAACTTGGCGGCGTCAATCAGGTGCAGATGAAGGAACAGATCGGGTTGAACTTTGCCGCGGCATTGCGAGCATTTTTGCGACAGGATCCGAACATCATTCTGGTCGGCGAAATCCGCGACTTCGAAACTGCAGAAATCGCGATCAAAGCCGCGCTTACCGGCCACCTCGTTCTTTCTACGCTCCACACCAACGGCGCGCCGGAGACTATCACTCGTCTCATGAACATGGGTATTGAGCCGTTCCTGGTTGCGACCTCGGTTCACTTGATCTGCGCCCAGCGGCTGGTGCGCAGGATCTGCAAAGACTGTGCTGAGGTGGTTGAAGTTCCGGTGCAGACGCTTATCGAGGAAGGCTTCACGCCGGAGGAGGCCAAGACAGTAAAGATCCACAAGGGCAAAGGTTGCGGGGTTTGCAACAACACCGGCTACAAGGGCCGTGCGGGTCTCTACGAGGTCATGGAGGTGGATGACGAGATTAAGGAACTCGTGCTCGTGGGTGCATCGGCTGTCGAGCTGAAGAAGAAGGCCATCGAGCGGGGAATGATTACGTTGCGGCGCAGCGGTTTGATCAAGGTGGCGGCTGGAGTTACGACGTTAGAAGAGGTCGCGCGCGAAACGATTCACTAAAGGTTGGTTAGCTACTAATACCTGAACGCCTACGAAGGAAGGAAAATGTCGCTCTCATTAAGTGATCTGTTGAAACGGATGCTGGAAATGAACGGCAGTGATTTGCACATCACCACCAACTCGCCGCCGCAAATTCGTGTGCACGGGCACCTGGTACCGCTCGACCTGCCTCAGCTCACGCCAGCCGAAACCAAGCAGCTTGCTTATAGCGTAATGACGGACTCGCAGAAGCACCGGTTCGAAGAACATCTCGAACTCGACTTCTCATTCGGATTGAAAGGGCTGGCCCGCTTCCGCGCCAACGTATTCAATCAGCGGGGCGCGACGTCGGCAGTCTTCCGCGTAATTCCTTTTGAAATTAAAAACTTCAGCCAGCTCGGCCTTCCTGCAGTGGTGGCTAAGTTGTGCGAGAAACCGCGCGGATTGGTGCTCGTCACCGGCCCTACTGGTTCCGGTAAATCGACGACCCTTGCCGCGATGATCGACAAAATCAACTCCGAGCGCCACGATCACATCCTCACCATCGAGGACCCGATTGAATTTGTTCACATGAACAAGAACTGTGTGGTCAATCAGCGCGAGTTGCACGCCGATACGAAGAGCTTCAGTGACGCGTTGCGCGCCGCGCTTCGCGAAGATCCGGACGTGGTGCTGATCGGCGAAATGCGTGACCTTGAAACCATCGAGTCCGCATTGCGAATCGCGGAAACCGGCCACTTGACGTTCGGAACGCTGCACACGAACTCGGCATCTTCCACCATCAACCGAATTATCGACGTGTTCCCCGCGCACCAGCAGCCGCAGATTCGGGCGCAGTTATCGCTGGTGCTAGAAGGCATCATGTGCCAAAGCCTTTTGCCGAAAGTGGACGGGAAAGGCCGCGCGATGGCTATGGAGATTCTGATTCCGAACTCGGCGGTTCGCAACCTGATTCGTGAAGACAAGATCCATCAGATCTACTCCGCCATGCAGTCCGGACAAGAAAAATTCGGCATGCAAACGTTCAATCAGTGCTTGTCCACGTTATATCTGCAGAAACAGATCACGCTCGAGGTTGCCCTGGCGCGCTCGAGCAATCCTGACGAACTGCAGGAGATGATCAACCGGGGCGCCAGCCTTGCGGGAAGGCAGGCAGCGAGCGCCAGCGGAAAACGTTAGTTCGCGTGAGGTTTCAACCGAAGTTGTGCTAGTTGGAGAAGAGAGAGGGAACAATGCCAGTATTTACATTTACGGGGAAAAATTCGGCGGGAGAAAAAGTGACCGGAGAGCGTGTCGCGGTCAATAAGCAGGTGCTCGCCGTGCAACTGCGCCGCGAGCAGATCACCGGGCCCACCATTCGGGAAAAAGGCAAAGAGTTTGCTCTTCCCACCTTCGGCTCGGGCAAGGTGAAAGTAAAAGATGTGGCCATTTTCTTTCGGCAGTTCTCGGTCATGATCGATGCCGGACTGCCGCTGGTGCAGTGTCTGGAGATTCTTGCCGCCAATCAGGAGAACGTTACTTTTCAAAAATCCTTGAACGGCGTGAGAACAACAGTGGAAGGCGGCGCCACACTGGCCAATGCAATGCGGCAGCACCCCAAGGTATTCGATGATCTCACTACCAACATGATCGAGGCGGGAGAAACCGGCGGTATCCTCGACATCATTCTGCAGCGGCTTGCCATCTACGTGGAAAAGGCGGTGAAACTGAAGTCGGCCGTCAAGTCAGCATTGATCTATCCGGTGTCGGTCATCTCTCTCGCGGGATTGATCGTCGGCGCGCTGCTCAAGTGGGTGGTGCCGATTTTTGCCAACCTCTTCGCTGGACTGGGTGTGGCACTGCCGCTACCAACCAGGATCGTGATCGGCCTAAGCCACTTCGTCGGGCAGTTCTGGTGGTTTTTCATTATTGGCCTGGTAGGTTCGATCTTCGGAATCAAGCAGATTCGTAAGGACCCGCGTGGCCGCTACTGGTTCGACTACACCATGCTGAAATTGCCGGTGATCGGCATGTTGCTGCGAAAAATCGCCGTGGCCCGCTTTACCCGTACGCTCGGCACCCTGATCACTTCAGGCGTACCGATTCTCGAGGGCCTCAGCATCACTGCGCGCACGTCGGGCAACGCTGTTCTGGAAGAAGGACTAATGAAGGTCCGCAAGGCGATTGAAGAAGGCCGCACCATCGTCGATCCACTGCGCGAGTCTGGCGTCTTCCCCAACATGGTTACGCAGATGATCGGAGTCGGCGAAGCGACGGGCGCTATGGACTCCATGTTGCAGAAGATCGCTGATTTCTACGAGGACGAAGTCGATACTGCAACCAAGGACATGCTGGCCATGCTCGAACCAATCATTATCGGCATTCTCGGCGTGGCGGTTGGAGGAATCGTTATTTCTCTCTACATGCCGCTGTTCTCAATGATCGCCAAACTGGCCGGCTAACATTCGTTTTTGGTGCGGAGGACCGAATGGCCCTCCGCGTTGTTGAAGGGACGCGGACAACGGACTATGCAATCCACTTTCGAGAACAGGATTTGGCTCACCTGGCTGGTGAAAGTCCGAATCCTGATTCTTACCGTACTTCTCGGCATTGAAGTTGCGATTGCGCAGTTCACTCCGGTCGAATTTCCCATCGCGCTTTTCACCGACGCAATCCTTCTTGCCTACACGATTTCTGCTTTTTATCTCGTGCTGCTGCACTTCTGGGATGAACTCAGGCCGCAAGCGGTTTTGCAGGTGCTATCGGACCTACTGCTGGTTAGTCTTTTCGTCTATGTAACCGGCGGGGTAGACAGCTCGTTGAACTTTCTGTATCCCCTGGTCATCATCGTCGCCAGCATCCTGCTCCCCCGCGCGTGGGCCTATTTGACCGCCGCATTGGCGTTCATCCTTTATGGGACGGTGCTGGAGCTTTCGTTCTTCCGGGTTATCCCGTCATTCTCCAGTTCGCACACCGGAATTCGTACGCTGCAGGCAATCATCGCCGTGAATTTCGTGGGATACATCGGCATCGGATATCTCTCCGTTTTATTAGCAGACAAATTACGGCAGAGTGACAGGCGCCTGGCATATGTGCGTGGCGCACTTGAAAATCTGCAGGCACTGCATGAAAACATCATTCACTCGGCGAGTGACGGACTAATCACCACCGGACTCGACGGGCGAATCACGCTGGTGAATCCGGCTGCGGAACGCTTGCTGCAGCATTCGGAAATCGAGCTTCTCGGCCGACCCATCGGGCCCTTGTTCCAGGACCCATTGCCTCACCCGGCGGGTGAAGATGCGCATCGTGAGGTGCGCTTTGTCACGCCGAACGACTATCGCAAGACATTTCGTGTCGTTGCTTCTGAACTCAAAGTTCCAGGACGTGGTCCTGTAGGCTTCGTTTATACGCTCGACGATCTCACCCGCATCCGCCGCCTGGAGCGCGAAGTGCGAATGCAGGACCGTTTGGCCGCGGTTGGCCGCCTGTCTGCTGCAATCGCTCACGAAATCCGCAACCCGCTGACTTCGATTGCCGGGTCGGCGAATTTGCTGTCAGGAATGCCGGGCTTGAACGATGAGCATCGCCGCCTGCTGCAAATCGTCACGCGGGAGTCGGAACGGCTCAACGGCATCATCACCGATTTCCTGAGCTATTCCCGTGCCAAGCAGTATCGCTTCTCGCATGTGGACTTGCTGCCGCTGCTGGAAGATACGCTCACGCTTCTTGAAAACCGGCTCAAGGCGCAGAACATCGGGATTACTGTCCAAAGGCGCTACTCGGTGCCGAAGGCCTATGTTCTGGCCGATGGCGACCGCATCAAGCAGGTCTTCTGGAATTTCTGCGAAAACGCCGTACGGGCGATGAAGGACCACGGCACGTTGACGATATTCCTGGAAGGAGCCGGCGAGGACTGGCAACTCAGTTTCGCCGACTCCGGCCCCGGTATGACCCCGCAGATGACAGAAAAGATTTTCGAGCCATTTCAATCCCAATTTGAAGGAGGAACCGGGCTGGGCCTGGCCATCGTTTATCAGATTGTGCAGGCACATGACGGGAAAGTATTCGCCCGGTCGAAACCGGGCCAGGGGTGCACGTTTGTGTTGCGCATTCGGCAGGCAGCCGAGGAAGGAATGAGCTTCCACGTATTTGAAGGCGCCAAACTATCTGAGTCTTTGACAGAGAATTCGGCGGCGGAAGGCGCTCATGCCTAATATCCTCATCTGCGACGACGAGCGTTCCATCTGCGAAATGCTCGATATTACGCTGCGGCGCGAAGGCTACAAGGTGGAGACCGTCACCTCCGGGGAAGCAGCGAAACGCAAGATCGAGTCCGCGCTCTATGACGTGATTGTGACCGACATCCGCATGCCGAACATCAACGGCATCGAGGTCCTACGCCATGCGCACAAGCTCTCGCCGGACACCGCCGTGATCCTTATTACTGCTGTTGACGACTACGAAGCCGCCGTGGAAGCGGTGAAAGCCGGAGGCGCGTCGGACTACATTCGGAAGTCCCCGGGGCTGGTGGATGAGATCAAGCTTGGTATCCGGAAGGCGCTCGAAAGAGTCAGCCTTAGCCGACAGAATTTTGCATTGAAGCGTGATGCCGCCACCCGCAATTCTCTCGACAACATCATCGGCGCCAGCCCGGCGATGGAGAAGCTGAAGCAGACCATTCGCACGGTTGCATCCACCCAAAGTACAGTTTTCATTTACGGCGAGAGTGGAACCGGAAAGGAACTCGTCGCGCGCGCCGTTCACGCCTGCTCTCCGCGAGCGACGGACCCTTTTGTTTCGATCAATTGCGGCGCGTTTCCCGAAACCCTGCTGGAGAGCGAACTGTTCGGATACGTGAAGGGCGCGTTCACTGGAGCAAACCAGAACAAGCGCGGCTTGTTCGAAGTCGCCGATCACGGAACTATCTTCCTCGATGAAATCGGTGAGATGACGCTCACGATGCAGGTGAAATTACTCCGGGTCTTGCAGGAGCGCTGCATTCGGCCAGTCGGCGGGACGGACGAGATCGCGATCGATGTGCGGGTGATAGCTGCCACAAACCGCGATCTAGAAAAGCAGGTCGCGGAGAATACATTCCGCGAAGACCTCTACTATCGCCTGAACGTGATTCCGGTTACAGTGCCTCCATTACGCGAGCGCCGTGAAGATGTGCCGCTGCTGGTGAACCACTTCCTCCGCAAATATACTCGGGCAGCAGGGAAGAGCATTACTCATGTGAGCCAAACTGCGTTGTTATCGCTTGGCAACTATGATTGGCCCGGCAATGTTCGCCAGCTCGAAAACACCATCGAGCGTGCTGTTGCTCTTGAAACCGGAGATGAGTTGCATGTGGAACTTCCTGCAGAGCGGCCCCGCGCGCGGGCGGCGGCGGCCGGGGTCGGCGGAGACGGACTCGCCGTTTCACCTGGCGCTGTGCTCCCGGATGGCATGGACATGGAAAAATACGTCGCTGAAATCGAGCGCTCGCTTCTGAAATCTGCTCTGGCGCAATCGAACGGCGTGCAGGCCCGCGCCGCCGACGTGCTGAAGATCTCTTACCGATCTTTCCGGCATTTGATGAAGAAGTACGATTTGTAGTCGTTGACGTCGGTCGTGGACTCAGCTGCGAGCAGTGAGCGGCGAGCACCGAGCGAGCAGTGGCTTTCCACATCAAATGAGTCGATAGCGCCTGGTTGTCGCGGCGCCAGCTCATAGCTCACGGCTCGCTGCTCGAAGCTGCTACTATCCCCTCATGCGCAACATACTCCGCTTCACCTGGAATGCCACTCGTGGTCATCGACTGGCGCCTTGGCGCAGTCCTTATCTGCTTTGGCGGATCGAGACCTACTGCGGGGTGAAGATGCAGCAGATCGGATTCCTGGAGTTCTGGGAATTTCTGTGGCGAGAGCGAGTCAACCTGTGGCGTTTCCTGAAGTGGACCTCAGAGATGGATGGTTACGTACATCCGGCGAGAAGAGATTGAGGAATCAGCGGACCTGGGGCAATTGTTTGCTCAATTTGTTCCGTTAGCAGCCAGTGCTCCTCCAAGCGAAACCGTGACTTCCGACCCTTTCGCCGCGCCAATCAACTGGGTTGCCGCGCCACGATTGGCTGCAATTTCAAGATAGCCCATACTTCCGAGGATCCCAAAGACCTCGCCGGGAGTTCCTTCCGAGAAGCTCGTTCGCATGGTTGTGATTTCCTTCTTGCCCACGCTGATTTTGAACCCCGCCGCCCCGGCCTGGAACAAGGCTGGCACATCCTGTGGGGTGAAATTCGTAATCAGATTTCCGAAGCGGTCGACTTTCAACACCACGCCGCGCATGGTTGTTGCATCCAGAGGCTTCGGTTTGGGTGCGTTGAAGCGCACGTAATCGCTGATCTCGGCGCCAAATTTTTCCTGGTCTACGCCCTTTGCCAGATATCCCGCCACAGGAGCAAAAATGTCCCGGCCATGGAAGGTATTGCTGATCGGTTGCAGAAAGTAATGTTCTTCGGTGATATGCCGCACGTGCAGCCGTTCCTCGCGGGCGTACATGAGCGAAAGAACGCCGTTGTCAGGGGCCACAAACCGATGGCGGTCTGAGCTTGCAATGATGGGCCGCCGCGCGCTGCCAACTCCCGGGTCCACAACGACTAGATGAATCGTGCGGGAAGGGAAGTAGTTATAGGTTTGGGCGACCGCCAGCGCGCCGTCCAGAATGTCGAAGGGCTGCACCGAATGCGTAATATCGACGATTTCGGCGTC
>DATBIE010000255.1:0-8113 GCA_036557105.1 Terriglobales bacterium | reverse complement strand
TGAAGTGGCACTTCATGAAGTCGCCTTCACTCCTGAAGCGTTGCAAGCCTTCATCGCGAGGCAGAAATTCGCGCGCGTAGGGCAGGTTCTGCTGCACCAGCTCCTGCATTTTCTTTTCGATTTTGTCGAGGTCCTCGGGCGTGAACGGAGTCGGACGATAGAAGTCGTAAAAAAAACCGCTCTCGGTCGCCGGACCATGGCCGAGCTTGGTCTCCGGGAAAAGCTCGAGCACCGCCGCCGCCAGCAAATGCGCCGACGAATGCCGGTAAACTCCCAGCGCTTCGGGATCTTTGTCGGTGAGGATGCGGAGCTCGGTGTCGTTTTCGAGTGGCCGGGTGAGGTCGATCAACTCACCGTTGCTCATGTAGGGGCGGCCCTCCAGGCCCGCCCTGCCCTCGCCCGCCTGATCGCCATTGCTGGGAGTCGCCGAAGAAACAGTTTGTGGGGAGACGGGCGTCTCGCCCGTCTTGTTGCCGTTGGAAGCCAGCGGACTCACCTTCGCCGCAATCGCCGCCTCAGCCAGCCGCGGGCTGATCGACTTCGCGACATCGAGCGCAGTTGATCCCCTGGGCAATTCCTTCTCGCTCCCGTCCGGAAGCTTGATGTGAATGGTTTCTGGCATGGAAAGTAAAGTTTATGGGACGAGAGAAAGGGGGGTCAAACAGGCGTCGGGTAACAGGCAGTCATGAGCATAACGACGCAACGCGGCCATGAATGGCCGCTCTTCCACGTTGTTCAATGCGACCGTTCAATCAAACAAAGCGATGTCATCCTGAGCGGAGTGGCTGCTTCGCCAAGCGAAGCAGGCGCGGAGTCGAAGGACCTCTGCACTGCTAGCCCAGCAAGATTGCGTAAATGCGTTCTCACGACGCAAGCGATACGGGGAGAATTCCCTGAGGCGCTCGGTATCCCAACAAAAAGGTGCATGGGGTCCTTCGACTGCATGTGTTCTTTCGCGAGCGAAAGATCACATTTCGCTCAGGATGACAGAGTTTAAAGAGGCCGGGTAGGACGCCAAAGTCGAGACAACGCGGCCATGAATGGCCGCTCTTCCACGTCGTTCAACGCGACTATTCAATCCCACAAAGTCCTGTCATCCTGAGCGGAGTGGCTGCTTCGCGCAGCGAAGCAGCTGCGGAGTCGAAGGACCGATGCACTGCGTGCTTCACTACGATCGCCCAAAGGCATTCTCACGATGCGGACTGAAGGGGAGAATTCCCCGATACGTTCGATGTCGTTAAAGGAGCTGCATGGGTCCTTCGACTCCATGAGATCTTTCGCAAGCGAAAGATCACACTTCGCTCAGGATGACAGAAGGGAACAGGATGACAGAAGGGAAACCGAAGCGACGCGGCACGGTCGACTCCTGTGCCCCGCTCAGTCGCTCAGCTTTGAAGCCGTGCCCTGATGTATGAAACCGGAAGCGGGCAGCTCATCCTTAGCGGTCTTCGCAGTTCTGTTGAACCGATCTACTAAGCAACCGCATCCATAACGGAATCGTGAAAGCGCCCTGCGATGAGACGGCAATAAGAGAAGCAGCAGCTACGCGGCCCTGCGCGGAAGAAGCCAGGCCATGGGTCTTGGCGGCGACGATCCTTGCCTCCAGCATGGCTTTCATTGATAGCACTGTCGTGAACGTTGCGTTGCCTGCGCTGCAACACAGCCTTGGCGCAACGGTGGTGGGAGTGCAGTGGGTGGTTGAATCCTATGGGCTGTTCCTGGGCGCACTGATTCTCGTCGGTGGCGCTCTTGGAGATTTATTCGGCAGGCGGCGAGTCTTCCTGGCTGGCGTTGCAGTTTTCGCGCTTGCGTCGATCGCGTGCGGCCTGTCTCGAAACATAACCGAACTCGTGATCGCGCGTAGCATTCAGGGAATTGGAGCGGCGTTTCTGGTGCCTGGCAGTCTTTCGATTATCAGCGCTTCTTTCGAGTCGGAGTCGCGAGGCAAAGCTATCGGAACCTGGTCAGGTTTTAGCGCGATTACGACGGGCTTTGGACCAGTGATGGGCGGGTGGTTGATTGAACACGCGTCGTGGCGAGCAGCGTTTTTCATCAATGTTCCGCTTGCCGCAGCCGTCATGGTGATTTCGCTGTGGAGAATTCCGGAAAGCCGTGGAGTTGCAACGCAACGAGTAGATTGGCTGGGCGCCTTGACCGCGACCGTGGGGCTCGGCGGTTTGGTAACCGGATTTATCGAGTCTGCAAGTCTTGGCTGGCGCAATCCTCTGGTTTTCGCGAGCCTCTTAGTGGGTTTCTCCGCAATGGGAAGCTTCGTCCTGGTTGAACGCAACGAAAAACTGCCGATGCTTCCGCTGGCGCTCTTCGACTCCAGCGCCTTTCGTGGCGCGAACCTGCTCACACTACTTCTGTACGCCGCCCTGGGAATTTTCTTCTTTTTGTTCCCGCTGAACCTGATCCAAGTGCAAGGGTATTCCGCAACCGGAGCCGGCGCCGCCGTACTCCCATTTGTTTTGCTGATGTTTCTTCTCTCCCGTTGGTCGGGTGGACTGGTTAGCCGTTACGGCCCGAAGCTGCCGCTGGTTGTTGGCCCGCTCATCGCAGGCGCCGGCTTTGCACTTATCGCATTGCCCTCTGTGGGAGGCGTTTACTGGAAGACATTTTTCCCAACGATCTGCGTACTGGGGCTTGGAATGGCAGTGACGGTCGCGCCACTTACAACTGTGGTGATGAATTCAGTCACCCAGGACCGGGTAGGCGCTGCGTCAGGAGTTAATAATGCGGTTGCGCGTGTGGCTGGCGTACTGGCAATCGCCGTTTTTGGAATTGTAATGGTGAATTCGTTCAGCTCACGCTTGAATCAGCAACTCGAAAGGATTTCGCTGCCGCGCAATGCTATTCATGATATTCACGCGAATGAGATCAAGCTCGCCGCCACGCCAATGCCCTCCGGCCTGGACGCCGCCACGAGCGAATCGATCAAGAGATCGATCTCGAACGCATTCGTACATGGATTTCGCCTGGTTATGTTCATCTGTGCAGGATTGTCTGTTGGCAGTGCTGGAATGGCATGGTTGATGATTAGCGACCCTCGCGAGGCATAAGAAATCACCGCCAACTCCTGTCATCTTGAAACGAGGGCTGCTTTGGGGACCAGGCAGCTGTGGCGTCAAATGCGTCGCTGGACTGCTGGTGACGTCGCAATTGCATCAAGAGTCGCGGGGTTCGCTTTGCAACTGGAATTCTTCACCAAGACTCTTTGCCAGAGCACTCAGGTTGTCCGCCAGCTTCAGGCGCCAGCGTTCAACGGATAGCTTGGCCATTTCTTCCGTCGAATGCTCAAAAGCCAGTAGTGACTTCCCCGTTTGCTCATTGAGTGACTCGGAAGTCGAAGCAACGATTGCCTTCAGTGCAATGCTTACCTTTTCACTGGTCTGATCCATGTGATGAAGGAGCATTTCGGCGGTACGCTCCTTCAGTTGGGACAGGGCTTCATTGGCCATGTCCTCAAGCTGGGTGCGAGTATGTTTTACGGTATTGCCGGCCATCTGCTCCAGGCGTTTATCGAGGCCGGATTCAAGGGAGTGAGCCGATTCGCAGAGTTGCGCGATGCGGCGATCTAACTCTTCAACGTCTTTTCGCAAGCGCGCCGATTCCGCGGCGACTGAGGCGCGCACCTGTTCCAAATCCTGATGATATGTATTGTGTTCCTCTTTCAAATTATGTCGTGCGAATTCCAGCAGCTCGTCTGTCAATTGCTTGAGTTTGTTGCCGCCCTCGAGCAGTTGCCGTTGAAAATCGCCCAGACCGTGACGCAACTGCTCCTGAGCATCGGCGGACGCGCGACTTGAAATCTGCTGCGCCCGTTGCTCAACAGTCTTGAGCTCCTCGCTGATACGTCGCAGAAAATCCTGGTAGCCCTCTGTGGTCCGCCGTTCAATAGCTGACTTCGCATGCTCGAGCAGTTGCAAATATTGCTGCCGGGAGTGTTCTACGACCTTTGGCTCAAGCTCTTTACTCAGGCGCGCTTTAAGTTGCTGTTCGAGCTCCGGCGGAATCTGCGAAAGCGACACCTCAAAGCGGCTCGGATTTGACTCTCGCCTTGCCTGTGCTTCTTTGATCACGGTGAGCTCGGCTTGAAGTGGGATGAGCGATTCAGTGATCAGTCTCCTTATGGGCGCTTCCAGTCGCCGCGCCAGCATATCGAGAATGGCCTCGGGAGGCAGGCTCACCGGACGAGCACCCTTAGCCGACGTCATCGCCGGTGTCAACGAGGTAATCTGTTGCAGCTTGGCTGTAAGTGCTCCTGTGGGTAACGACCAATCTGCCGGACAATCATTCAGGCCCCAAAAATTTTCCGGACGGGCCAGCTTCGCTCCCAATTTCCAACTCCGATTTTCAGGTTCCATAGACTGACATGAAACCACCTGAGCTGTTGTCTCGCGTCCGTCTTCGGTTTTGAAGCTCAGAGAACTACCCGGATCGAACTTTACGGGTGAAAGCACGGCACAGCCATGTGCATTGACCACCAGAGTCTTACATACTTCAGAAAAAGAGGTTCCTCCCAAACTGGTAACTAATATCGGCACCGTCGCCGGGACTCTAGAACTACGCCTAAGTATTGTAGGGACACTTCCATTGTGCATGTAACTCCCTCGAGGGTTGGAGTTAGAAAGAGCGGCGCACTTTTTACGATAACTTGAATTCGGTTTATGACAGCCGAATCGGAAGTGCCGAAGTGAGCCGTCCGAAGTACAACAAGTACAGCAGCGTTAGTAACTGTTACGCCGACTATTAGGATCTGCCCCCTGGAAGAACTCCAACTGAGGCCCTACTTCGACTTTGCTTTCACACGAAGCATGAGATCATGGCGTGGCGCGAGGAGAAAGAGGAACTCTACAAAACATCCCTTAATGCTCCGGTAATCTCCGGATATCGAAACTCGAATCCGCTTTCGATCAGCTTTTTTGGCATGACTCGCGCACTGGCCAGCACACCTTCATCGGCGAACTTGCGGAGTACCAGCTTCAACGCGAACCGAGGGGCTGTAAGCACAGCCGGACGCCTCAGCATCGTGGCTAAGGCTCGGGTGAATTCAGCATTTGTAACCGGATTCGGCGAAACCAGGTTCACTGGCCCGCTAAAATTCCTGACGGGCGAGGACGCCCGTTGTCCCACATTGCTGTTCTCCCGGAGCATGAATTCTACGGCCCCAATCACATCATCAATTTGGATCCAGCTCCACCACTGCCGACCACTCCCGATTTTTCCGCCGAGCCCCAGGCGAAACGGCCATAACATCTGCTGTAGTGCACCGCCCGCTGCACTCAGAACAATGCCTAGGCGAAGATTTATCACACGAATGCCAGCTTTTGCGGCCAGTACAGTTGCGGCCTCCCACTCGCGGCAGACCTCGGGCAGGAACCCCGTGCCAGACGTGCTTTCTTCAGTCAGGGTTTCGTCTCCGCGATCTCCGTAGTAGCCGATCGCCGAGGCGCAAATGAATGTATGCGGAGGGCTCGGGGCTTTTGTCAGCGCGCATGACAAATTCCCCGTGCTGACTACTCGGCTCTCTCGTATGCGTCGCTTCTTTTCTCTCGTCCACAGGCCGGCAACGTTCTCTCCGGACAAGTGAATTACCGCATCGACACCCGAAACTATGTCCGGAGGAACTTCGCGCATCGGGTCCCATTGCCGCTCGTTCCTTGCTTTCGCAGGCCGCCGCACCAGCCGGACCACCTCATTCCCGCTTGCCTTCAGCGCAGATACCAGCTCCAGCCCAATCAAGCCCGAAGCCCCGCTGATAAGAATCCGCGACATGCGGGAAATTCTAGCTTGTCGCCTAAAAACAGTCTCACTCTGTGGCTTTGCCCTGTGTAACTCAGTGCCCTCTGTGATCGAGCTTTTAAGAATCCACCACAGAGGGCACTGAGTTACACAGGGCAAAGCCACAGAGGCAACCAGTTCATCGTGCAGCGGTTCTGTTACTACAGCCTCCTCGCGCCCTCCGGCCTGCTGGCGTGATCTCGCTATAATCAGAGGCAGGGAAGCGGGAAAAGCCTGCGCTGAGCGAAGCTGAAGGGAGTGTCCGACTTACACGCGGGAGAGGGCGCCCGCGCTACACAATGACTACCCTGCGCGAACAAATCGCGACCAACGTCCTTACTGTCACCAAGTTTCGCGAGCTCTTGCGCGAGATGCGTGAGAATCGCCCGAACGATGACCTGGAACTGGTCCGGAAGGCCTACGAGTTTTCGCAGAAATACCACTCCGGCCAGCAACGCGCTTCGGGCGAACCTTACTTAGTTCATCCTCTCGAAGTCGCGCTCGTGCTTGCGGAAATGAAGATGGATGCCGTCTCGATCGCTGCCGGTCTTCTACACGACTCGGTTGAAGACACGTCCATGACCATCGTCGACATCCGCAAGGAATTCGGGGAGCAGGTCGCGCACATTGTCGAAGGCGTCACCAAGATCAGCAAAATCGATTTCTCTTCGCAGGAAGAACAGCAGGCTGAGAATCTTCGCAAGATGATGCTCGCCATGATCGACGACATTCGCGTCGTCCTGATCAAGCTTGCTGACCGCCTGCACAACATGCGCACACTCGAACACCTGCCGCTTGAGCGCCAGCAGAAAATCGCACGCGAAACACTTGATATCTATGGCCCCATCGCGCATCGGCTAGGGATGGGGAAAATTCGCGGCGAGCTCGAAGACCTCGGTTTCCGCTATCTCGATCCCATCGGCTACGAGCAGGTGCAAGAGGCTGTAGAGGCGCGCCGCAAAAAGGGCGAGCAATTTCTCGGCGGCATTGAGCGCCAGCTCAGCGAGAAGCTAAAAGACGCCGGCATTACCGCCAAAGTCGAAAGCCGCATCAAGCGCCTCTACAGCATTCACAAGAAGCTGCTCAAGCAGCGCATCTCCGTCGATCAGGTTTACGACCTTTATGCCATGCGCGTGATCACACGCTCGGTGCAGGATTGCTACGCCGTGCTCGGTATCGTACACAACATGTGGCGGCCTGTTCCGGGTCGGATCAAAGATTTCATCGCCATGCCGCGGCCGAATCTTTACCAGTCGCTGCACACCTCGGTGATCACCGAAGAAGGCACGACGTTTGAAATTCAGATTCGCACCGAAGAAATGCACCGCATGGCGGAAGAAGGAATCGCGGCGCACTGGAAATACAAAGACGGCCCGGTCTCGGTCAAGGATGAAGAGCGGCTAGCATGGTTGCGGCAGGTAGTCGAGTGGCAGCGCGACGTCGCTGATCCCAATGAGTTTCTTTCGACTCTCAAGATCGATCTCTATCCCGAAGAGGTTTACACCTTTACGCCAAAAGGCAAGGTCGTCGTGCTGCCGCGCGAGTCAACTCCGATCGACTTCGCCTATACCGTTCACACTGAGGTCGGGCATACCTGCGTCGGCGCCAAAGTCAACGGACGCATGGTCCCGTTGCGCCATAAGCTGCACAGCGGAGACATCGTCGAGATCATCACTCAACCCGGCCACAAGCCCAGCCGCGATTGGCTGGGTGTGGTCCGCTCATCCCGTGCGCGGAACAAAATTAAGCACTGGCTCAACGTTCATCAGCGCGAGCGGGCGATTGAAATCGGCAAGAAGCTGATCGAGAAGGAAGCGCGTAAATACCGCATCTCTCTCAAAGACATCAAAGATGCCGACTTTCAGCGCATCGCCTCCGACTACGGCCTAGGCCAGCCCGACGATCTCATGGCCGCGATCGGTTACGGCAAATATTCTGCGCGACAGGTGCTTGGAAAACTCACTCCCGCGAACCAACCAGCCGCGCTCCCTTCTGACGAAGACTCAAGTATCGGCAGTGTTGTTCGCCGTGTCTTTGGCGATCACAGCAACAACGCTATCCGCGTGAAGGGCCATGGGGACCTGCTTGTATATCGAGCGCGTTGTTGTAACCCCATTCGCGGCGAGTCCGTCGTCGGATACGTCACCCGCGGCAAGGGCGTGGCCGTGCATTCCATCAACTGTCCCAACGTTCTCAATTTGATGTACGAGCCTGAGCGCCGCATCGATGTCGAATGGGGGAAAGAAGATGGAGCGCCAGTCGCGTTCCCGGTCAAGCTGACAGTTTTCTGCGACGACCGCTTCGGCATGTTGAAGCAAATCACCGCCGT
>DATBIE010000254.1:0-10228 GCA_036557105.1 Terriglobales bacterium | reverse complement strand
TGCCCTGAGTCTTGAGGGAGCGGAAGAAAGCTCCCACATGGGACAGCCCGACTTCAGAGTAGGCGGCAGAATTTTCGCAACGTTGGCTGCCGCCTCTCAGGGTTACGGGAATCTGATGCTGACGACGGAGCAGCAGTCGGAATTTGTCGCAGAGTTGCCGAAAGTTTTTGTTCCGATTGCCGGCGGCTGGGGACGCATGGGGGCGACGCACGTCCGGCTTTCCGCGGCCAATGAGGACCTCTTGGCCGGTGCTTTGCGCGTCGCATGGAAGCTGAGACTCGAGAAAAACGCAAAAGCTGGCAGGAAGAAGAAGACTGCTTCCGAGAAGTCGCGCTCGGTGAATCGCCGAAAGAAGAATCGATAAATCACACCAACCATTTTGTTCGAGCCAAACTTAGGCTCCTCACTTCCAGGGCGGTTGCAAAACTCTGCATTTTTCATATAGTCTTGGCAAATCTCATCCGGGGATGGTGAAATGCTACGCTCTGTAGCCAACTCTGCGCTGTGGCTGAGGCCACAAACTGGAGTGCGATATTCCATCCAGATAATCGTTCCTTTGACAGTTTGCTGTTGAAGCCTCTCGTAAACATCCGGCCTTAAGAGAGAGGGAGTGTATGCGGAATCTGATCAAAAATCTCGTAATTACTGTTGGCATTCTGGCATTGTCGATGCTGCACGCCTTCGCCCAAGGCGGCGCGACGGGCGCAATTAATGGTGTTGTCGAAGACCCGAGTGGGGCCGTCGTTCCGAACGCTCAAGTGCAGGTCGTCAACCAGCAGACAGGGACGACTATTCGCACGCTGACGTCTGATGCCAATGGGGCTTTTGCCGCGCAGCTTCTTCCCGCCGGCGCTTACAACATTCGAGTGAAAAGCACGAGTTTTGCTGAGGAGATCGCGCGCGATGTCGATGTGCGCGTCACGGAAATCACGCGAGTCACCGTGAAGCTGCGTCCGCAAACGGAGCAGCAGAACATTGAAGTACAGGCGGAAGTCACGCAGGTCAACACTTCGACTGCCGCAACCGGCCAGGCAATTGAAGCGCCCACCATTCGCAGCCTCCCGCTTGCCACCCAGAACTTCCAGCAATTGCTGACGCTCTCAACCGGCGCGCAATCGGACTTGAATTCTTCCACTGAACTGGGACGCGGAAATGTTCGAATTAAGGTGAACGGCCAGCGCGAGGACAACAACAACTACCTGATCGAAGGCATCAGCGCGACTGACTACAATGTGGCCGAGTTCACCACCACACCGCTGCCCAATCCCGATGTTGTGCAGGAATTCAAAGTACAGACCTCTCTGTACGACGCCAGCCAGGGACGCAATGGGGGCGGCAACATTAATGCGATTCTGAAATCCGGTACAAAGACCTTTCACGGCGACGTGTACGAATTTTTCCGCAACACCTCGCTCGATGCGAACGACTATTTCCTGAAGCAGAACCAGATCGAGACGGGGCAGTCGAATACGCGACCTGTGATTCAACAAAATATTTTCGGCGGCAGCCTGGGTGGTCCAATCGGCAATGCTGCCAAGCTGGGGTTTTTCTTTGTGAATTATCAGGGGACGCGGCAACGCAGCGGCGATTCACCCGGAACCTTCATTAGTACTTCGCTTCCGGTTGTTCCTGCGAACCTTCGAAGCTTGCCTCCAGCGCAGTTGGCGACGGCTCTCGGCGTGCCGAGCATCGATCCGGTGGCTTACGCCCTGCTGCAAGTCAAAAGCAACCAGTTCGGGCCGTCGGCCAATGGCTATTTGTATCCGGCCTTGTCCGGAACACCAATGGACTTCGGCTCCTTTGCTGCCAGCGAGCCGGGCAAGTTTACTGATAACCAGTTCACGACAAATTGGGACCGCGAGTTCCGTGGCGGCAATGACAAGATTTCTGCGCGCTTCTTTTACACAAACTTCGAATCAGACCTGCCGTTTGGTGCCGGCGGGCTGCAGGCTTCGCTCGGCGCCGCAGCCAGTTCTACCGATCTCAACTTCCCATATCAGCTTCCGGTGCGTGACCGCTTCTTTTCTGTAACGGAAACGCATTTGTTCTCTCCGACGTTAGTGAACGATTTGCGAATTGGCTACGTGCGCATCGATAACAGCGCCATCAACGTCAATCCGGTGACAGCCACGGACGTCGGCATCGACCGGCCGACCAACAATCTGACACAAAGCATTTACAAGTTCACGTTCGGAAGCTCGGGATTTCAGTTTGGTCCCACGCCCCAGGCAAACCAATTCCAGGTGCAGAATAATTTCGATGTCGTCGAGACTCTCAGCTGGGTCCACGGAAATCACAGCCTGCGTTTTGGCGGCGAGTACACGCCGGTCAATCTGAATAAGAAGTTCCCGCAGGTTTTCAACGGCCAGCTCTTCTTCACTAATACCGGCCCGACGACTTCCGATTTTCAGAATTTCCTGCAGGGATCGCCACAGTTCAGCTTTGGAGGCGGCGGCGTTTACAACCACGCCTACCGTCAGAAGAACTACGCATTCTTTGCGCAAGATGACTGGAAGGTCAGACCAGATCTAACCTTGAATCTTGGCCTGCGGACGGAATTCCTGGGCGCGTGGAAGGACAATGATTGCCACATCGGAAATATTCAAACGAGCCTGACGCTGTCCGGGACCTTTCCTTTTATATATCCGAGCTGTGTGAATCGCCTGGGCGTTTCAGGCCTGACCGGGAATGCCGCAGGCTCGACGTTTGAAAACAGCGTCGCAACTGGACTCGGTCCGCGCATCGGTTTCGCGTGGGATGTTGCGGGAAAACACACCACGACCGTCCGCGGCGGATACGGAATCTACTATGTTCGTGAGGATGTCGGTGCGGTCGATCAGTTGAGCTTTCAGGCTCCGTTCTTGCCAATTGCCTTTGCAGGAGGCGCGCCGGGAAGCTTGTCGGGATTTTTCTCCGGAACGCCGGCCACGAATCCGAATGCTCTGCCTCCGGCAGGAGTGCTATCCGCAACCTATATCCCATGCCTCGCACAACTCACGAGTTTTCCTGATACGAACGGTGCCGCCACCTACGGCGCGTGCACCGGGCCAGGAACTGACACGACACAAAATCTCTTCGTGCTCGAAGTTCCGCATCACTTCCAGGTGCCAAGCACCCAGCAATGGAATTTGACCGTCCAGCGTGAACTTCCCGGTCAGTGGATCCTCGAGCTCGGCTACGTCGGAACCAAGGACACGCACCTGCGCAACACGCGTGATGCAATCCAGTCTCAGGACGCATCGCCCGCACACCCCGTCGTGGTGAAGGACGTGAATGGCAATAGCTATTCGATCACGGCAAACACCTTCGCAAATGCGATTGCCAGAACACCGACGCCGGGATTGAACGGGTACTCCGGCTATCAGTTGTTCGCGAACGACGCGTACTCGATCTATCACTCGTTGCAGAGCACGTTGTCGCGCCGCTGGCACGACAATTACGTGCAGATTGCTTACACGTTCTCGAAGAATATCGATGCGACCTCTTCCGGTAACACTGCGTTCAACACCGCGTATAACAGCGAAACGACAGTTGATGCCTCCCGTGGACTGTCTGATTTCGATCGTCCGCAGCGGTTGAGTGCATCATATGTTTACCAGCTTCCTATGTTCCGCCAGAGCTCTGGTTTCACCCACGCGGCATTCGCAGGGTGGAGCGTGACCGGCGTCATCATTTTCCAGTCGGGTCAGCCCTTCTCGATATTCGATTCGAGCTCCGGTACGGGCTTCCTCGGCCAGGGCAGCGCTCCGTTGGTTGGAGCGAGTCTTGCTCCGGGTGCATCGATTTCTCAAGGCTATTCAAGCGGCGACCTACACCAGCGCCTGAATGGATTTCTTGATCCGGCGGCCTTCACTCCAGCGCCTCTGCTCTACCCAACACAGTGTGCTTCCGATCCGAACTTCTGCACTACCGATTTTGGTGATCTGCGGCGCAATGTCTATCGCGGGCCGCACCAGCAGAACTGGGACATCTCGCTGCTCAAGAATTTCCGCGTTACAGAACGAAACACCGTGCGCTTCTCGGCGGACTTCTTCAATCTGTGGAACCATCCCAACTTCGCCAACCCCGCTGTCACCGACATTGAAACTGCAGGTCCTGCCGGCAGTCCATTCGGGAGAATTGTCAGCACGGTCGGGAATCCGCGACTCATTCAGTTCTCGTTGCGATGGGAGTTTTAATGACGGAAACACTGTCGCGAACACGGATTCCGTTGCTGGGCCGGGAGCAGGTCAACTCCGAGTTGGCGACGATGTATGACGCTTTGCTCAAGCAACGCGGCGCCGTACCGAACATGTTCAGGACACTCGCCCACACGCCCGGTCTCGCCTCGGGGATTGCCGCGCTACTCAAGCCTCTCCTAAGTGATGGTGCGCTGCCTGGCTGGTACAAAGAGTTGATCGCGACTCGCATGTCGGTTCTGTGTGGCTCCGAATATGCCGTTTCCGCGCATGGTTACTCGGCAAAGCAAAAGGGCGCCACTCAAGCGCAGATTGATGCGGTAAAAGATAACTTCGAACAGGGGCCGTTCACCGCCAAAGAGAAATTGGGCTTGCGCTGCGCCGAGAAGATCCACCGCTCGGGACGCGATCTGGACGACAGCTTATTCGCTGAGTTAAAGGGTTACTATGGTGACGCGGAGATCATCGAACTCATCGCGTCAGCCGCGGTTT
Source organism: Terriglobales bacterium (assembly GCA_036557105.1). GTDB lineage: Bacteria > Acidobacteriota > Terriglobia > Terriglobales > Acidobacteriaceae > Gp1-AA145. The sequence goes on along the minus strand of DATBIE010000254.1, from coordinate 5,558 downwards.
TCGAATTTTTCCCGCGCTTCGTGGACGGCCTGCGCATTCCTGTCACTCCGCTACCCGAAGGGAAATGAAGCCCATGCGTCCGCTGGCATCTCGAATTTCGGTGATGAGTGGCGAGGGAGCCCTTTCTGTTTTTGCGCGCGCCAAAGAACTCGAACGCGCCGGGCGGTCGATCATTCACCTCGAACTAGGCGAGCCCGACTTTCATCCAGCGCCTCCGGTCAACGAAGCCGCGAAACACGCACTTGATGATGGCAGAGACCGTTACTGCGCCATGGCTGGGATTCCGCCGCTGCGGAAAGCGATCGCCGAGTACCTGCGCGACACCCGCGACATCGAAGTTTCGTCGGCCAACGTAGTGGTCGCGCCCGGATGCAAAATCGGCCTGTTCATGGCGATGTTCGCCTTGATCAATTCTGGCGACGAAGTGCTGTACCCCGATCCCGGTTTTCCGGCATACCCATCCATCACGCGAAGCCTGGGCGCGGTTTCGGTTCCGTTTAGCCTTTCAGAACGCAATCAGCTTCAGCCTGATCCGGATGAGATTGCGGCCAAGATCACCCCGCGAACTGTAGCCCTCATTACGAATTCACCAGGCAATCCGACCGGCACGGTTTACACCGACGAAGTCCAGCGCCGGATCGCAGAACTTGCCGTCAACCACGATCTCTACGTTCTCTCGGACGAGGTCTACGCTCGCATCACCTACGGCCAAAAATATCTTTCCATGATGAGCTATCCGGGAATGGCGGAGCGCACGATCATTATTGATGGGTTTTCTAAAAGCTTTGCCATGACCGGCTGGCGCCTGGGATATAACATCGCACCGCTCGAGATTGCGCAGGCGCTCGAACTGCTGGTCGTGAACAGCTACACCTGCACAAACGAATTTATTCAATACGCTGCGATCGAGGCCCTTCGTGACACAACCGGTCAGACGCCCAGAATGGTCGCGGAATTTGAGAAACGCGGAAAACAATTCTCCCGCGAGTTGAACATGGTCCCCGGATTTCGCTGCGTGCCTCCCAAAGGCGCCTTCTACGCCTGGGTGAATGTCTCCGACACCGGAATGACCGCCGAGGATGTTTGCCGCATCATGCTGGAAGAAGCCGGCGTCGCTGCGATTCCCGGCGCCGCATTCGGTGAGGCGGGAAGGGAATTCGTTCGTTTCTCATTTGCATCTTCTCTGGCCACTTTGCACGAAGCAGTGGAACGGATTCGCAGCATCGCTTCCGCCTGGGAACGTACCGCCGTGGCAAAATAGGCTGCTCAATTGAGGAATTTCCTGATGCGAATCTTGTCCGCGCAGTCTTTCTCTCTTCTTTTGTTCAGCGCAATGGCGTTCGGCCAGGCGCGTCCGCTTGCTGGTCCTGACGTTCAGCACATTTACAACAATCTTCTTCCGCAGATTGAAAAAATTCCGATTTTCGACCACCATGCGCATCCCGGTTTCTACGATGATCCCGACGTCGATGCAATGGCCGCGCCGCCCAACTTCAGCGCCGCCGTTCGCCAGCGGGAAACCAATCCCGAACTGGTGGACGCTGCCAAAGCCTTGTTCGCCTATCCATATGACGATCTCTCTCCCGACCATGCAAAGTGGCTCATAGATAAAAAGGCCGAGTTGAGAAAGCAGGGTGGCACGGCGTACTTTGACAACATTCTCGACAAGTTAAATATCGAACAGTGCGTGGCGAATCGCGCCATGATGGCTGATTATCTCGATCCCAAGCGTTTTGTCTGGGTGTTCTTCGCGGACTCATTCATGTGGCCGTTCGACAACACCCGCGAGCGCTCACGCAATCCGGACGAAGAAGTTTACATTCCGTTGCAGGAAAAAATGCTGCACCGCTGGATGAAACAGGAAGGCGTGGCTGCCATGCCGGCAAGCTTTTCCGATTATCTGAAGTTCATCACGCGCACGCTAGAAGACAATCAGAAGAAGGGCGCGATCGGTGAGAAGTTTGAAGTTGCCTATTTCCGTCCAGCTAAATTCAGTGATCCGCCGCGCCAACAGGCCGAGGCAATTTATCAGAAATATGCTGGCGGCGGCGTTCCCAGCGAAATGGAATATCGCACATTCCAGGATTTTATCTTTCGATACTTAGTGAAAGAGGGTGGCAGGCTCCAGCTCCCGGTGCACATTCACACCGCGGTCGGCATTGGCGACTACTTCAGCATCAGCGAAGGAAACGTCTTCAACTTTGAAAACATTTTGCGCGATCCACGCTATTCCTCGACGACGTTCGTACTTCTGCACGGGGGATATCCGTTTGAACGTTCTGCGATCTGGCTTGGCGCCGCCAAGAATGTTTACCTGGATTCCTCGTTCATGGAAATTGCGCTGTACCCGTCGGAGTTGAAGAAATCCCTAAAAATCTGGCTGGAGACTTTTCCGGACAAGATCACGTTTGGCTCTGACGCCTTTCCATACAACCAGGCGCTAGGAGCAGAGGAGAGCTTCTGGCTCGGAGTGCAGTCTTCACGAACCGCTCTGGCTGCCGCGCTGGCCGAGATGATTTCGGAAGGCGAAGTCACGGAAGAGCAGGCGCTCAAGCTGGCTCACGGCTATCTGCACGACAACGCAGTCGGGATCTATAAAGGGAAGGTTCACTAGAAAAACGCTCTTTCTGGTCTACGCTCCAGTCGGGGCTTTTTTCAGGTACTGTGTTTTGAACACTTGCTTGGCGCGATGTAACAGCACGCGGAGGTAGTCGCGTGTCACACCGTAGTCGCGACAGACATCGTCCTTGCTGCGCTCATCCAGAAAGATCTCCTTAATTATCCTGCGATCTCGTTCCGGCAATTCCTGAAGTACGCGACGAACTCTCTCCTGAGTTTGCTTGTAAGCGATCACATCGATCACGTCCACCCCCGTATCAGGAATTTCACTCGTTGTGTCCTCGAGTGGGTCGGCTGTCGGCGCCCGATACCGCTCACGCAACACATTGGCGCACACTGCATTCACAAACGGTCCAATGCGCTCAGGTTCTCGTATTCCTTGCTCCTTTCGCAAAGCGGCAAAAACCCGCGCAAACGTTTCCTGACGCACGTCTTCGATGTCATGCGGAGACCGCAGACGGGCGCGCAATTTCAACTGGAGCAACTCGCTGAAATAAGAGACGAAGTGCTCCTGGGTGCGAAAGTCTCCGGAACGCAGCCGTTCCAAATACGCGGCGTCGAATGCCTGAAATTGCAATGACCCACCCTCTCTGGTTTGTGGGAGTCATTCTACAACGGAGTTTTGAGGAGAGTCGTTCTTGCATCGTCTTTTCTTTCGATAGCGAGGTACGAGCGGAGCACTGTCGTCTGCCGCATGCCAATCAAGGTAACGTTACCCTGAAAAGCGCCCCATCAATTGAAAAAAAATTTTTGTTTATGTAACGCTCCTGACTCGGCGTGCACTATCTGGACGTAGGGAGCCCGTGAGAGACCTGTCAACTTGGGGGAGGCGGCAGGGACCTCTCGCGCCGGGGTCATGGGAAGATGGCCCCGGCGTTCATCGGGTCTTTGGCGCGAGCGGGAGAAGTTCCGCTGGTTTCGATCACGCACTCCTTTGAGCCTGGTTCGCTAATGGCTTCTCGCTTACGTGCAATTCAAAATTACAAATGTGTATTCCCGGTATTCGGGTTATACTGCCGCGAACGTAGGGCTAGCCGCTCGCGCGAGTGCGACGCCTTAATCTCAGGAGGCATTCGAATGAAAGCACGCTTGGGTCGGTTGTTGTTGCCTGGTCTTAGTTTGTCCGGCGTAGTTTTGGGTTTGGTTGGAGTGGCGGGAGCGCAGTCGGTTGATACCGCTCAGATGGCCATTGCCGGAACAATGCTGTTGGTTGCGCTGATCTTTGGATTGGCAATTTACGTTTACTTCGCTTTGGCGCTGCAGACAATCGCGACAAAGACGAGCACCGCAAACGGATGGCTGGCGTGGATTCCAATTGCGAACATCGTCTTGATGTTGAATGTCGCAAAGAAACCGTTGTGGTGGATACTGTTGTTCCTGATTCCAATTGTGAACATGGTGATGGCGATTATTGTTTGGATGGCCGTTGCCGAGGCCCGCGGAAAGCCAAACTGGTGGGGCATCCTGACCATCGTTCCATTGGTGAACCTTGTGGTGCCCGGATATCTGGCGTGGGCCGACTAAGAGTAACGAACAGAGTATTCGGGTGGACCCGTAAGGCCCACCCGAATCATCATGTGTTTTCTGCGATCTCGTGCCGCTTACCCTCGACCTCTGCGGTCAAAGGCTCTTTTCGACAGCGGCGGTTCAATCGCGGTGCGGGGCGCACTTCATCACCCCAAGAAATTCCCTGAATGGGCCCACGGTCTCGCGATACTGATAAGCCATAATCCGCGTGATCTGGTGCAGATGGGTCAAATCGTGCGCTGCCCAAGTGGCGAGCAATTCAGATAAAGTCACCGGACCAAACGTTGGATGTAGCCCACGACGATCGAGGTCTTGTGTGCCGAAGTTTAGGGCCCGCAATTCTGCGATGCTCGCTGACCTTAAGCGCGCAAATTCGTCGAGCAACTCGGTAAGTGACCTCCCCTGACTCTCCTTTATATATCCCTCTCGGTCGAACGTGTCGAAGGCCCGTCGCTCCCCTGATTCCAGCAGTCGCTTCACGCGCGGCATCCAGTTGGTGCGTTCGGCGTACACCAGATGACCGACAACGTCGAATACGGTCCAACTGGCTTCACCTTCGTTGCACTCGGTCCAAATTTCCGGCAAATCTCGAACAAACCCACTCAAGGCCGCTGGTGTGTGCGTCAGCAGAGCAATAGTGTTCTCGAGGTTGTGCTGCATATTTCTTGATACCCGACCATCCATAGATTGATGCACGCGTTGTAGATTTTAGGCGTGAGGCATTGGATTCTGATTTTCTGTCTGACATAAGCCTTAAACCGCAGAGAGCGCAGAGAAAGAACTGGAGGAAGCGGAGAAAACTAACCCCCCGTAAGAGTGGGAGGCTGAAGGTCATTTGCTTCCGAAGCTAGTATTCCGGCTGAAACGCCTTTGCTTCTTCGAGCGTTACTCGGCGTTTCTGCCGATACGAGAGGTTCGCCATGTGCGCTGCAACAGCTGAGCGGTAGCCAAGCTCGGTCGGCGCATTCGGCGTTTTGCGGCTTCTCATGCAATCGATCCAGTTCTGCATGTGGTTGTGCGTGGGGCTGTTTCCCGTGATCGCAACGCCATTGGGGCGATTTACCTTTTCCGGATAGTAATGAATCTGTTCCTCGGACTCGCCTTTCACCATGTCTGTCGCGCCGGCGACGTATTCGATGGTGCCATCACTTCCTAGCAGTTTTTGTCCGAGTCCGTAGCGGCGGTTATTGAATGTCGATTGCCATGTGACGACGGTTTCAGGAAAATCGAGTGTGACGGACATTGTGTCCGGCACTTCACGCCCGTCCTTTTCGGAGAAAATTCCGCCTGACATGTAGGCTGCGCTGGGCAGTGGCAGGTCGAGCGCACTCATGATCCACGCGATCTGGTGGATCATATTTTCTGTCACGTTCCCACCGGAGAACATCCAGTACAGCCGCCAGTTCATGAAG
>DATBIE010000253.1:0-24229 GCA_036557105.1 Terriglobales bacterium | reverse complement strand
CCCAACCCGCAATATTACGTACTAAAGGCATCTCTACTGCAATGAGGATTTTCTCTAACTTGGTTCGAAGCGCGCGCCGCGGAGGTTGCCGGGCCGACTCGTATTTCTGTTTTCGGATGCAGTGAATTATGGCTTTTCTTTCTCTGGGGCTGTCGCGCGACGAACAAGACTCGGCTGAGACGCAGTTGCGCGTTGTCGAAAAGCCATCCGCCGAGAAGCAAAATTCAAACGAAACCAAGAATCCTGATGACAAGCGCGATGCCGCTGTCGCGAAATCAAGCGATGCGAAGTCGATTGTTGCCACTCAGCCGGTGAACGGAACCAACGGCTCGGCCCACAACAATGGCGCGGGCGAGCAAAATAGCTCGGGGAAGCTGAAACCTGGGGCACCGCCGCAAGCTGAACCCGAAAAAGACAACTGGTCCGAAACTGGATTGCAGATCATTCAATCGGTTTTGCGTCAGGCTCAGAGCCAATCCTCGACGACAGACGCTGTCTCGCGAGATCAATCACCTGCTGCCATCGATCTTTCTCTTGCTGGACTGCCTTCATTCGACGAATTGCAGAGACAAATTGCCGGGAATATTCCCGCCGAATTGTCGGCTGCCGCGCCTGCAATGGCCAGGGAATTGGAACCTGACGGCGAGGCTGCGCCGACTGAAACTGCGCATGAGGTCAAAGCTCCGGCGCCTGCGGCTCCCGAGTTTCTCTCGCCGCTGATGCAGGAGATTCAAGAGAAGATTCTCGCCGACTCGATAGCTTCGAAGACAGCGGAGAAGTCACCCATCAATCCCAGCGGCCCGACCTGGATGGGCCGGCGCTCCGGCAATGAGAGTGCCAAGCCGGTTTCGACCGTCGCCGCGGATTTTCTCGCTCCGGTGATGGAAGAACTTCGCCGAAAACTGGCGGAGCAAGAGTCTGCTCTCCCGATTTCTACGGGGAATGAGAATGGGGAGGCGGGTCCTGATGGGGCCAAGACCAATGGTCAACGGGCGGGGACGCCCGTTGCCCCACAAACCGATTTAGCTCCACAAGCTGATTCGGCTTGGGGAGCTGCCACGCCCGTTACCCGACGAGATTTTTTTGCTCCAGTAAATGTTTCGACCCGACAAGACAAGAACGATGGCACTCCCAGCTTCGCCACTTTCAAATTTGGAGCGGTTCCCGGCAAAGGTCTTCTGTACTCGCTAATCGGGCATGAAGTGGCAATGTTCGCGATTTTTCTTTTTATCACGTATATCGTGCCTTCATTCCAGGAGCAAAGGCTGATCGTCGGCTCGATGAATTCGCAAGATCATGTGATTTACCTGCCGGAGGTGGGCGGTGGCGAGCAGGGTCAGAAGAGTCCTGGGGGAGGCGAGAGCAAACCGCAGCGCGCATCGGCAGCGCCGGCGCGCGCCAGCAAAGGGTTTGCGTATCCGGGAGCGCAGCCGATTCTTTCGAACCCGCCAAATCCGACGAACGGATTTCAGACCGTGCTGCATCCGTTGAAGGTGCGTGCCGAACAACTCAAGAAGTTGGTTCCGCTGCCGAACATCGTGCAGATGGCCGAGACGCGCTTGCCGACCTCTTTAGTTGCACCAAAAATCGCCATGCCGCACTTCCAGGCTCCTGTGAAAGCGATCAGGGTGAAGCAGGATTCCAGGCTGCGGCGTGATGCAAAGTGGAATGTTCCAGTGAAAGCTCCGGAGTTGATGGCAAAAGCTAATATGCCGAAGCTTGAAGCCGCCGAGGAGCCCCTGCCGCAAGCGCCAAAAGTTGAACCCAAGCAGGAAGAAAAGAAACAAGAAGTAGAGAAGCCGGCGCCTGCTCCGATCAAAGTAAGCGCCGAAAAGAAGACCGAAGAAGCTGAAAAGCAGGTCGCCCCGCCATCAACGGCGCAGATTGCGAAACTTGAAATGCATGGCAAGGCGAAAGAGCCTTTGCTTTCACTCAGTCCAGCTCCACTACCTTCGCAGGCTAAAGTTCCGGCGGGTGAGGCGCGAGGCCGTTTCGCGATTGCTCCGGGTGGAAAACTCAATCCGAATTCGATCACGCCAGGAAAGCAGAACGGTGCGCCTTCGGATTCGCCGGCAACAGGGCAAGAGAAGTCACAAGCAGCAAATGCCACGTCTGAACTCGCGTCGAACACGGGCACGGGCGCTGGCCACAATTCTGCCGCAGGCGGAGGCTCGGGGAAAGCGAACGTGTCGTCAGGCGGCGGTTCTGCGGGCGAGGGCAATGGCTCAGGTACGACGTCCGGCGCTGGCGTCGGGGGCACGGGAACCGGCAATGGACGAGGTTCGGCAGGAAATGGAGCAGGCCGGTCAGGTCATGGCGCCGGTACTGGAGCAGGCGCGGGTAGTGGATCAGGAACAGGCGCGTTTCCTGGCATCACGATTCAGGGTGGAGAAGGGAATGAAGGTAACAGCGGCTCGCATGGCTTCGCTGTCACTCCACAGACGCCGTATCAAATGACAATCGTCGCTACAGCCAGCAGCGGTGGTGGTCTGCCTGACTTTGGCGTTTTCGAAAATCAGCGCGTCTATACGGTATACGTGCCCATGCAACGCACGCCAAATGAGGCCGATCCCACGTGGACTTTGCAATACGCGCTAGAAAACGAATCTGATTCCGGGGACGGCCAGTTGGTCGCACCATCGCCGGTTATGCGCGAGTGGCCGCAGATCTCACCGGAGCTGGAACAAACTTACGCCCAACAGGAAGTAGTGGTTTACGCGATCCTGGGAACAGATGGAAAGCTTACTCACATCTCAATGAAGCAAAGCCCGAGCGATCAGATAAGCGCGCCAGTGACACGTGCGCTTGCTAAGTGGGTGTTCCGGCCGGCACAGATGAACAATAAGCCGGTCCCGGTAAAAATCCTGCTCGGAATCCCCCTCTGAGTTTTCACTCAAGCGGCCGATGATGCGGATCATCGGCCACTCCACGTGAATCACTAAATGCAATCCGGGGCAATCACTCAACTAGGCTGCGGGCCGCATGCGCCGTACGTTCTCATCCGTGCTGCGTTCTGCGGTAAGCTGCTTCGGCGAGCCTGCGCCTGCTGAGGCTCCGCCCATCGCTGCCAACCAGCCAAGGAACAGGCAGAGGAAGCCGATCCAGCCGAGGTCGGCGAATACGGTCAGAATGTAAGGACTGTGGGCCGTTCCGCTCACGCCGGTACCGCCACTCAATGCGGTTCCACCCAGAACAGTGAGTACCAGGACAGCGACAACCGAAAGTCCAAACATCACAATTCCGTGATTGACGCCTTCGAACCTGGTGGTTGTACTCGCCAATCCACCGGTGATCCGGCCAGCGACGTACATTGCGATAATTGTCAGAACGATGGCCCAGATTCCCATTCCTACGCTCATCCCGGTCACCGGTTGTGCAGTATTTGGATTCGCGGAGCTGGCGAAGATCGCCATTCCCAATATGCCAAACACAGACCAGATTGCAACAAATGCAAAGACTCCCGCCCAAATTGCTGACCAGTCCATTCTGGCCCGCCGCGGCATTGTGTTAACTGTTTCATATGTACTACTCGCCATCTTTTCCTCCTTTTCGCTCTACTCTATGCGATGGGCTTTCTGCGGGTAAGAGATGGCCGGATGAAGGAAATATCGTGATACGATACAGTTGTAGCCGATGATTGCCGTCACTTAAGGAAATCGAGAGAAGCGCTCCTGAGCGAACGCTGGTTACTGTCGAACGACAGAGGGCGAGGCAATTGGCGACTCAGGCGTCCTCGAAGATGGCGAGATCCTGGGTCAGCTTTGTAATTTTGCGACGCCGCTCATGAAATTCTTCTTCCCCTTCCGGCGTCATACCACCGAGTCTTGCTGCCTGAACAGCGTCGTCCTGTTCTTTGGTAAGTCTCTCTATTTCGTGCCTGATGTATTGCACAAAGAGAGCCGAGTCAGATGGGTTACCGGGTAAGGGCATCGAACTTGTTTTAGGCAATTTTACTGTTCCAGCAGCGCTCGCAGGATGCGCCAACAAACGCCATCGGCTCACATGGTGGGTTGCCTCGGCTGCATGCAAGAAGCGGATCGAGAAATCAACGGGCGTGGATGCCCGTTCTCCCCAAAGGAGTTGACCTCACAAAACCGGGTCGATTGTAAGGAATCACACCCTGACGAGACTGCGTTGCCCGGCGAGCAGAAGCTCGAAGGCGGCGACCGGGTCTACGGGAGGCGAGTAGCGGAACCCTTGCACCATCTCGCAGCCAAGACGCTTCAGTTCTGTAATCTGCGCTTCGGTTTCTGTGCCTTCAGCCACAACATAGCGGCCGAGACTGTGCGCCAGCATTATGATCAAGCGGACGATCTCATGGTTGTCGCGATCGCTGGTCATTTGTGAGATGAAGTGACGATCAATCTTCACACCGTCGATCGGGAAGCGGGGCAGCCGGCTCAGTGACGAATATCCTGTGCCGAAATCGTCGATGCTTAGTTTCACGCCAAGCGCCTTCAAGTCAGAGAGTACGGAGAAGGCATGGTCAGGGTCGGACATCGCGATTGTTTCGGTGATCTCGAAAGTGATGGTAGCGGGATCAATACCGGAATGTCTGAGGATCGCTCCGATTTCTTTTGCCAGCGTCGGTTGCGCGAACTGACGTGGCGCGATGTTCATGCTCATATTCAACGGTGGATTGCAATTCAGCTTTGACTGCCAGGCCTGCAGTCGCTGGCATGTTTCAACAAGCAGCGCGCGATTTATCGGGATGATGAGGCCCGTCTCGTCGGCGACGGGAATGAACTCAGCGGGCGATACCATTCCCTCCGGAGTTTTCCAGCGGCTGAGCGCTTCGAAGCCGACGATCTTACCCGTATCGAGAGCGATGATTGGTTGGTAGTACACCAGCACTTCTCCTTGCTCGAGTCCGCGACGAAGGTCGGTTTCAAGTTTCAGACGGCGGACGGCATTCGAGTGCATCGTAGAATCGAAAACTTCGCAGCGCGCCTTGCCGGCCTGCTTGGCGCGGTACATGGCAATTTCGGCGTCGCGCAGCAGGTCTTCGGCTTCGATGTAAGAATTGCTGCTGGCTGCGATACCAATGCTGGCCGAGATCACAATCTGCTGGCCACCGATCTCAAACGGCTGCGCAATCTTGTCGAGAATGCGGCGCGCGGCGCGAATGGCGTGACTTGCGTCGGAGACATCGTCAAGCAGGGCAGTGAACTCGTCACCTCCAAGGCGCGCCAGGCCGTCGGCAGTGAGTTTCTCGTTTAATGAAGAATTGGTCCGAGAAAGCGTGTCAGTTTCACGGAAGGAAACGATGAGGCGCTTCGCGAATTGAATGAGCAACTCGTCGCCGGCGGAATGGCCAAGACTGTCATTCAGCAACTTGAAGCCGTCAATATCAATGAACAGGATGACGAAGGAATAGTCAGTGTGACGGCGAGCGCGAATGAGCGAGTGTTGCAGGCGATCGAGGAACAGCGCCCGATTAGGAAGATCGGTAAGGATGTCGTGCAAAGCGCGGTGTTCGAGCATTGCCTCTGCATGCTTGCGCTCAGTGATGTCGCGATTCACGATGACAAGTTTCTCGATTTTCCCGTTGCCGTTTTGAATCGGACTGGCCGTCGATTCGAGAATGCGCCAGGTGCCATTCTTATGCCGCATCCGGTATTCCAAACGTTGGCCATGTGCGGTGGAGCGGGCTTTGGCCGCGGCCTGAACCACGCGTTCGCGATCCGAGGGGTGGATCTGGTCAGCAGAAGATCCGGCGCTCAACTCTTCGCCGGAATAGCCGAGTACTTTTTCGTATGCGGGACTGTTGTAGAGCCGGTTTCCATCGCCATCCACCACCGCAATCATATCTGCGGCATTTTCCGTGATGAGCTGAAACAGTTCATCGCGCTCCGCGAGCTCGCGCCGGATACGCTGCAACTGAAAGTGCTGCCACATCGTGTAAATATCGAAAATTAAAACCAGGGCTGAGAGCCCGCGGACGGATTCACGAAGATCAGTCCAATAGCGGGCGTTGATACCAGCTTCAAGATCGAAGAATGTCAGAAATACGATGCCCGCGGTCAGCGCAAGTGTGACCAGGACAGCGAAGATCCACAGCCACCATTCCCGCCCTTCTATCTGGCGGATCCTTAGCACAGGCAGAGGTGGGCCTCCAGGAGAAGCTTGATGTTCTGTAGAAAGCATTGGATTGAAATTACGATTCTAGACGGAGAAGAGTACCGGCCAAGTTACTGAGGTGGGTTGAGCTTTGGTTTGTGTTCCATTTTCGTAACAAATCCAAGCACTTAATGAGGTCGCCAGCCAGTTGTGCGATGGTACTTGAAAAGCTGAAAAGGTGAGGTCAGGACTTGTGAGATTGTACTTTCGACTAAGCCTCTAACGTTCAGCATTGACCCTTAGTGCGACTTGGACGATCCCAGCGGTGAAATACTATTTCTTCAGAGAACATGATGTCGGCCACAGAAATTCGTACCCTGGTGGTAACTCGCGACAGCGGCTTGGCAAGCACGTTCAGCCAGATCTCCGGTGAGTTCGGTATTGCGGCGCAGAGAACCGTGAATACCAGTACGAACATTCCTGAAGAACTCGGTCTTGCCAAGTACGAAGCGTTGCTTCTGGATTTTGAAACTGTTCCCCAGACAATGCCGATCCTGACGAGTCTTCGGCGCAGTCCGGCGAATAAGAATGTCGTGATTTTTGCTGTGGTCGGCAGCGCTGACTCAAAGCGGCGGGCGCGGGATGAGGGAGCAACCTTCCTGTTGGAGCGGCCACTAGGAGGACCGGAGATACGCCGCGTGTTGCAGGCGGCATATGGACTCATGACACGGGAGCGCCGGCGCTATTTCCGATGTCTTGTGGAGCTTCCCGTCTATCTGGTTCGCGACAGTGGAGAAGACATCACCTGCAAAACCATCAACATTAGTAGTAACGGAATGGCAGTTAGTAACCCGACCACCCTCGACGCGGGGGAGAAGCTGCACATCTCTTTCGTTTTACCAGGCGCTCCATCGCAAACTCGCGCTCGCGGAACCGTTGTCTGGGATGACAAGCACGGGAAGACTGGATTGAGCGTCGAGTGTGTAAATCCACAAATGCAAATGGAACTTGATACATGGCTCGACGGGCATTTTAACCACGTCTTGCGCAACTCAAACTAGGTCTGCTCCGGCCATAAAGACCTCGCTATGAATGCGATTATGACGGGACGTGTACTACATCGCTTTAATTGTGAGAACGAGGCAGTGCGTCGCACTTTTATTCACGGCGTTCTTACCTGAAGAAACGGGTCGCACTCCCTTTCCAAAATGGCCAACCCATGGCTCGTGTTCAAAATGTGTAGCCGATGATGAGCCGAAGTCGTGGTGCGGGGCCTGAGTACAAGCTCGTTTTCAATTCAGCAAACATTCCGCGACGGGATTGAATTCCAGCGAGAATGTTGAACCCCGTCTCGTAATCGAAATTACCAAAATCAATTTCTCGTCCACGCTCGAAATTCTGGTGAATAAAAATCAGAGCGGGTCCGGCCCCGAGAAATGGGGTCCAATCCCCTCTGCGCTGAGCAGGTGAAAAACGGTAGATGGCCTCAAGGTTCAAAGCAACCAGATCGGTTACCTCACCGAAGTCAAATTCGGCACTCGGCCGGAACATCACGCGAGGGTGAAAAATCGGTCCCATTTGCGATTGGACACCGAACATAAACAACTCGGGATTGAAGGCCTGCCCAGCTTCGACTCCCAGGCGCCAGCGACGGCTTTCCCTCTTAATTTGACCTTCGATGTCGCGGACTTTGTCGGGAACCGGAGCCGCCTGAGTGCTCTTGTCGCCGGTCGTTCCTGTGGTTCCGCTCTGGCTTGCTGAGGCCTGGCTGATAACCGTGATGTTACTGGCTGCGCGGGTGCCATTTTCGTCGGGAGTTCCCGCCACCACACGAACGCGCGTGCCTGGAGTCATGGTTCTGGGGCGAGTTATACCGCGATCGTAGGTAAAAAGATGAAAATCGCCATCATCTCCGCGGACAACGAGAGTGTCTCGGCTGGCCGAAGACACCGTTCCTTCAAGAGTGTTGTTGGCTGCTTGTGAAGAGGAGCTATCCTGCTGCGCCACGGCTGGGCACGGGATGAAAATTGAAGTAAGTAGAAGACAAAGAATCACTATCAGCAAACGCGGCATGTTCTCTCCTAAATTTCTGCTGGCTCGCTGAGAGGGATGTCGCTCCTTACACGTCCTGCAGTTAAGGCGAGGTTAGTGATGAGCCTGATCTGATTCCATAGGGTACAAACCGCATTTGCGGTCTATTAGCAGGGGAGTATGGCTAAAACCAGAGTTCAGGAAGAGTGGAATCTCTTTCAGTTACTTTCCTAAGCGCTTCTCGAAGAAAGCGGCCATCATTTGCAGCGCGTCTTTTGTTTCGGGCAATTGAAACTGATACCAGAACGCATGCGGCAGGCCTTCGTAAACAAGAAGCTGCGATTCAACTCCGGCGCGAAGCAGCGCGAGATGAAACATGGACGTATTGCTTAGCAACAAGTCGCGGGTGCTGGTGACGAGCAGGCAGGGAGGAAAACCGTGGAGATTGGCGAAGAGAGGAGAGAGCACCGGATCTTTGGGATTGGTCTTGCCAACGTAAAAGTCGTCGTGCGGCTGATTTGAAGTTTGGGGCGCAATGTTGCCGGACAATCCCCCCAGCGCGAAAAGCTGCTGGGAGTCGGAGGGGCGGCTGAAATCGGCAAGAGTGGAGAACATTCCGAGAGCGCCGGGCAGGGGAAGTCCGAGTTGGTTGATCTTGACTGCGACTTGCCCAGTAAGAATGGCGCCGGCTGAAGTTCCGAAGATGCCGATGTTGTGCGGCTGATAAGCCTTTAATAGTTCTTTGTAGACAGCGACCACATCATCGACAGCGGCGGGAAACGGATTCTCGGGGGCAAGCCGGTAATAGACAGAAACTACCTTCACTTTTGCGAGGTTCGCGATCGGAATGCCCTCGATCAAAGAACCCGAGTCGGAATTAAAACCGCCACCGTGCAAATTAATGAGGACGAGGTTCTTATTTGCCTCGGTGAGTGGTGTGATGATGTCCGTGCGAACGCCGGCGGTGGTGGTCTCTTCGACATTCACAGGATAAAGACGTTTAGCTTCGGCGGAATCCTTCGCCCGCCATTCGTCGGTGTGCTTGCGTCTTTCGGCGAGGCTTTCTTCGGGTTGCGGAGAGTTGCGGTCGATTTGCTTCAGCCATTGCTGGGCTTCGGGGCTGACAGTGGTTGGCATTGGAACCACGCGTGTGACGTGTGCCGTGCCGTCAGGATCGAAGGTAGCCGAGTCGGGGTTGGAGCTGCCGCTCTGTGCTGAAACAGCTGTCGCAAGCAGAAGGAGCCAAAACAGAATACTCAGTCGCATGATTTTAGAGGTCCGTATTAAAAACCTTAGCCACAGAAGACACAAAGGTACACGGAGGAAAACCACAGAGCAAACCGAGGGCCTCAGGTTTCCGGTTATGCCAGACGGTATCGGCCACGTTCGATTATTGTTTCGGCGATCTGCTGACGCAACTCGATTGTGTTATGAGGATCGTGTTTTGCCAAACGGCGCAAGATTGCAAGTTGCGTTCGAAGCATGTCACCTTCGGCAACGGCGGCGATGATCTTGCGAGCGGCGGATTCCATCTTGTCCATTGCCTGCGAGAGATAAACGCGCGTCATTGCGATAGGCAATGCCGCGGCGGCCTCGCCCTGGGTCAAAGCAATTTTCATGGTGCGAAGCAGCGTGGATTCCATCGCATAAACTTCCATGACCATGTCCGCGATTGCGCCCATGATCTCCTGTTCCTGCTCGATCTGCATCATGTATTTCTGGGTGGCCGCTCCTGCGGCGAACAGGCCTAACTTCTTGGCAGAGGTGACCAATTTCTGCTGGTCAGCAAGCAGCCCTTCAGGTTCATCGCCGGATGATGGCCCGGCAAGAACCTCATCCATTAATTGCTTGATGGCCGGCATAAGCGGGAGCTGACCGCCCATAGCACGCTTAAGCAAAAACCCGGTGATGATTAGTCGGTTGATCTCATTGGTGCCTTCGAAGATGCGGTTGATTCGCGCATCGCGATAGGCACGTTCAGCCGGATACTCCTCGACGAAGCCGTAACCAGCATAGGTCTGCACGGTTTCGTCCACCACGTAGTCGAGCATCTCCGATGCCCACACCTTGATGATTGAACACTCGACCGCGTATTCCTCAATCGCCTTGAGTGTCTTGCGAGCGGCGTCCGAGGCGGACTTATCGATTGCGGAGAGCGCCGCATCCATCATTCCAACGGTGCGAAAGACAATCGACTCGCCTGCATAGGCAAGCGTGGCCATGTTCGCGAGCTTTTCGCGGACCAAACCGAAATCGGCAATCACTTTGCCAAAAGCCTTGCGTTGCTTTGCGTACGCGATGGCATTGTTCATCGACTCGCGAGCGCCGCCCACGCACATAGCGCCGAGTTTGAACCGCCCAATATTAAGAATGTTGAAGGCGATGACGTGGCCGCGGCCGATTTCTCCAAGCACATTTTCCACCGGGACCTTGCAGTCATTGAGTACGAGGGGGCATGTGGAGCTGCCGCGAATGCCCATCTTGTGTTCTTCCGCGCCGATAGAAAATCCAGAAAAGATGCGCTCGACGAGAAATGCCGTGAACTTTTCGCCATCGATTTTAGCGAAGACGGTGAACAAGTCGGCAAAGCCGGCGTTGGTGATCCACATTTTCTCGCCATTGAGGATGTAGTGCTTGCCATCGGACGAGAGTACGGCGCGGGCTCGGCAGTTCAGGGCGTCCGAACCAGATGAGGCTTCTGAAAGCGCGTAAGCACCAACAATTTCGCCTGAGGCGAGGCGGGGCAGATATTTTTTCTTCTGTTCTTCCGTACCGAAGTAAACCAGCGGCAACGTGCCGATGCCGGTATGGCCTCCCCATGTAGTCGCGAAGCTTGCGTATTTGGCGATGCGGTCCGCGATGATCGCTGCCGAAACTTTGTCGAGGTCCATGCCGCCATAGGCTTCCGGAATTTCGGCGCTGCTCAGCCCGAGTTCAGCGGCCTTTTTTAAGAGCTCACGGGTGATGGAGTAATCCTTGTGTTCGATTTTGTCGATGTTGGGGACGATTTCTTTTTGAGCAAACTCTTCGGCGGTCTGCGCGATCAGAAGCTGCTGTTCATTGAAGTCTTCTGGGGTGAATACGTCGTTCGGCTGGCGCGACTCGAGAAGAAAGCTTCCTCCGGTAACGGAAGTTGGAGCTGACGTGGTTGTAGCCATCTGTTGTCCCTTCACCAAAGAGGATTATTACTTCTTTCGCGAAGTTTTCCAACATGGAGTGGTAACGGGAGGTAACCAAAGCGACGACCATGTTGCGAGTCAGGCCGATGCCCGAATCGCATCATCCAGCCTGGCTGCCGTACGTGAGATGGCGAATTCAAGACAAGAATTTCGTATGGATACTAGACAACCTGGAATTCTGTTGTCTTCGGCCAGGGGTCAAGCAGTGAACGCCGGATACAGTTCTCAATAACCCGCTGCGACGAACGAGATAGATTTACGAATTCAAAGCCGGTGCGTGAAGGATTACTGTGGCGAACGATGGCACGGGCCTCAAGCGCTGTATCGGCCAGGTTTAGACGCACGGATACCCTCTCACCGACAGGAGGAGGACCGCAGAGGACTGCAGAAAGTCCGCCTGCGCTGATGTCGAGTGTAATGCCTCGTCTAACACGCGAACGCGGGCTGCGCGATTTCCGAGTCGTTAGTGGCGTGCTAAGAAAGAAGCGTGGATAACGCCTTTCGGCGCTGAATTGCGGGAGGGCGGGGCTGGTAACGGTTTCGGCTTGCATGGCGAACACTCCAAAATTGTTCTCTACCGTGAAACCCGGAAGCAGACTTCTAGCTGGGAAGTGTTGCTCCCCAGGCTGAGGCAGACCGCAGACTGGCGCGAATGA
The DNA here is from genome assembly GCA_036557105.1 of Terriglobales bacterium. Classification (GTDB taxonomy): domain Bacteria; phylum Acidobacteriota; class Terriglobia; order Terriglobales; family Acidobacteriaceae; genus Gp1-AA145. The sequence goes on along the minus strand of DATBIE010000253.1, from coordinate 12,303 downwards.
CTTGCAAGAGCTCATTATTGTCCGCCGGCTTCTGGAAAAATGCGGTTGCCCCGCAGTCTAGACTGCGCAGTTCGTTGCCTTGCGGATCGCGAGCAGTGAGCACGATGACCGGAATATGTGAAAGCGCATCGTTCTCCTGGAGTCGCTTGAGCACCACGAAGCCATTACCGGCGGGCAGGCCGAGATCGAGGATGATGAGGTTCGGCCGTTCTTTTTGGGCCAGGGCTATTGCGGAATAACCGTCGGAGGCGCTCACGGTCTCGTAATGATTGGCGCGCAGGCGGAGCTTGAGCGCGGTCCGCAGCTCGGGGTCATCGTCCACGATCAGGATCTTGGCGCGATTGGGATTCGAAGCTTCGTCTTTTCCGGTCTGTACAGTTTTTTCAGTTTGCATTTGCATGGGTCTCCTTGTTGGTGAAGCTGTGCATCGAGCTGAGATCGGCGATTACCAGCTCGGTAACGCCATTTGCGACCTGTTGCACTTGCGACTCGAGAGGCTGGCTCCGAATATCGGGGGGAAAAACGACAGGCCGGGCAGTTGCGTCGACGGTTCCGGCCGCTTTCAACTGAGGCAGCGCCCCGATTTGCGCCGCAATACGCGCGATCATGATGTTCACTCGCTCCATATCGGTAGAGGCGACAATATAGAAAGTATCTTCCGGGCCGTTGGTGGCCATGGCAGGAAGGACCAGGTCCTTGTCGACATAAACGCAGCGGCGAAGAAGTTCCAAGCATTCGCGGCAGACCTCTTTCCAATTGCCCCGCACAGGTCTGATTGAAGGGCGCACATCGACGCGAACCAAAACGACAGAATCGCGTAGTCGATCTTCGCAGGTGACGACGGGGAGCAGAAGATTCGTCAGAGAGTAGACCGGAAGGTTAAAGGTGAAAGTTGTGCCTTCGCCTGGCTGGCTCGCTACCCAGATGCGCCCTCCGTGCAGATTGATCAGCTCCTTCGCGATGTACAGCCCAAGCCCGAGACCGGTGCGATTGATATCGATGTTGTCGCGCTCTTGATAGAGCCGCTCGAAAATCAGGGGGAGGGCTTCCGGAGAGATACCGCAGCCAGTGTCGCTCACCGAAACGCATGCGAACTCGGAATCCGACTCCTGCCCGCTGATCTTCACGGTGATCGAGCCTTCCGGCGGCGTGAACTTCACGGCATTGTCCAGCAGGTTTATCAGCACTTCGAGCACGCGGTCGGGATCGGCGTAAACCAGGGGAATATTTTTTTGCGCCTCCAGCCCCACGCTGATCCGCTTATTTAATGCCAGAGGCCGAACCATCGCGACCGCCTGCCGGACAAGCTCGACGAGGGCGAGGCAACGGGGTTCGATGCGCAGCTTGCCGGATTCGGCGCGGGTGGCCTCGAGCAAATCGCGGATCATGGCGTGGAGCTGGTTAACGCTCTTCAAGATGATTTGCAGGTGATCGCGCTGCTCGGGCGTGATGGGCCCGGAGAGGCCATCGAAGAGCAAGGAAGCGTACTGGTGAATACAGGTCAATGGAGTGCGCAGTTCGTGTGAAACGTGCGATAGGAATTGATTCTTGAATTCGATCTGCTGCTTGCGGCTTATTTCGAGCGAGCGCAACAGGGCCTGGCGCTCCACCGCATAGCGCATAGACCGCTCCAAGTTACGGCTGGTCACATCTCCCTTGACCAGATAATCCTGTACGCCTTGATGGATTGCCTTCATGGCCAGCGCTTCGTCTTCCTGTCCGGAAAGGATCACCACGGGAACGCCCGGTGCTTTTTCCATCACTTTGCGGAACGTTTCCGTGCCATGGCTGTCGGGAAGATTCAGATCGAGAAGCACCACTGACGGCGTCTTGCTTTCGATTGCAGCCAGCGCATCTGACAAACGGTTCACGCAATTCACATCCACCAGCGTTTTGCTTTCGATCAAACGTAAGCGCACCAGGTCGGCGTCGCCGGGATTGTCTTCAATCAGCAGCACCTGCGTGGGGGAATCGGCCATCGTTTCTCCTAGTTGGGCAGGCTGGCGAAACCAAACCAGAAATTTTCAATCGAGCGCACTGCCGAGAAGAACTGCCCGAGATTTCCAGGCTTGGTCACGTACGAGTTCGCTCCGAGTTCGTAACACCGGGCAATGTCGCGTGGCGAATGAGAGGTGCTGAAGATCACCACCGGCAATTCGTTCAACTCCGGGTCGGCTTTGACCTCAGCCAATACAGCGCGGCCGTCTTTACGGGGAAGATTCAAGTCGAGGATGACCAGATCAGGCCGAACCGCATCGGCGAACCTTCCGTTGCGATGAAGAAACTGTAGCGCCTGCTCGCCGTCATGCACAGTGCTTACGCGTGCCGGGCGCTCGCTGGTGGCGAGTACTTCGCAGGTAAGATTCGAATCAGCCGGATTGTCATCGACCAGCAGAATGTGCGCGGTGCTCATAGTCTTGTTCTCTGTTAGCAGAATGATCGGCAGCGGCTACAGGAAACGTGAATCGAAAGTTTGAACCGCTGCCCAATTCGGACTCGACCCAAATCCGTCCGCCGTGGTGCTCGATGATTTTTTTGCAGATGGCAAGGCCAATGCCGTTTCCCGGGTACTCGGTGCGTGTGTGCAGGCGTTGGAAGATTTTGAAGATAAAGTCTTTATGCTCAGGAGCAATACCGATGCCGTTGTCCGCAATGGAAAATGTCCATTCATCCCCTTGCTTCTCGACCGAGATAGTGACCCGGGGCGGCTCTTTGCCGCGAAACTTGATGGCATTGCCAATCAGATTCTGAAATAGCTGCACTAGCTGAAAGCGGTCTGCATGGATGGTGGGTAGCGGGTTGCGAGTAAGGATTACGCTGTGCTCCTTCATGGAGACGGTAAGATTCTTGACCGCCTCGTCCACTGCCAGATTCACGTCGGTTTGCGTGAGCGTAACTCCATGCCTTCCAACCCGGGAGAAAGCGAGCAGGTCTTCAAGAAGGGTCTGCATGCGGGTGGCACCCTCGACGGCGTAACCGATGTAGCGGTCCGCGGTGTCATCGAGCTTTCCACAATAGCGTTCCGCCAGCAGTTGCGTGTAGGCTGCGACCATGCGCAGGGGCTCTTGCAAATCATGTGAAGCGACATAGGCAAACTGCTCAAGATCGCAGTTTGAGCGTGCCAACTCCTCCACTTTTTCCGCAAGTTGCTGCTGTGTCCGAGCCCGCTCCTGGCGCAGGCGGGTCTCTTCGAGCGCTCTCCGTACGCAAAGGGGCAAGCGGGCGAGATGGTCCTTCAATACGTAGTCGGTGACACCCTGCTTGACGCATTCAACCGCTGTCTCGCTACTCAAGGCGCCGGTGACCAGAATCATCGGCGTAGTTAGGTCGTTGCGCCGCAGGATTTCGAGAGTCTCCATGCCGCGAAACTGCGGCAGGCTGTAATCGGCGAGGATGACATCGTAGGAGGTCTGTGCCAGGCGTTCGCGGACCCGGTCGCCGGAATCGACCACATCGGCCATCACATCGAAGCTGTTGCGACGTAGTTCGGCAATTTCGATTTCAGCGTCGGAGGGAACATCCTCGATGACCAGAACACGCAGCTTCTGATTGCCGCCGTTTTGTCCTGCTTTTCCCATCACTGGGCCGCCGTTGACGCCGACTGGGCCGGGTTCGATAGCGGCTGTTGGTTGATCACCATCCAGTAAAGCCCGGTGTTCTTTACGATCTCGCGAAACTGGTCGAAGTCCACTGGTTTCTGGATATAGCTGTTTGCGCCGAGGTTGTAACTGGCCACCAGATCGCGTTCTTCTTTCGAAGATGTGAGTATCACGACCGGCATTGCCTTGGTCCGCGGGTCGGCCTTTATGCGCTTGAGCACGTCGAGGCCGTTCAGCTTGGGCAGTTTTAAGTCAAGCAACACCAGGCGCGGCGGGTGATCGAAATCTCGGTCTTTGAATGCTCCGGAACAAAACAGAAAATCCAGCGCTTCCTCTCCGTCGCGCACCGTAAAGATGTTATTGGCCAGGTGTTCGCGGCGAAGGGCGTGCAGAGCGAGTTCGAGATCGTCGGGGTTATCTTCGACCAAAAGAATGTCGACATCAATGCGAGAATTCATGAAAGTTCTCCTGCCAGAATGGGTTGTGGTTCATCTTTCCCCTCCCCCTGTCTGGCGCTGGTTAGAGTGAAATAGAAGGTTGCGCCCTTATCGAGTTCGGCTTCCGTCCATATGCGCCCGCCATGCTTCTGCAATATGCGCTGCACGGTGGCGAGGCCCACGCCAGTGCCCTCAAAATCCTCGGCCCGGTGCAGGCGCTGAAAAACGCCAAATAGCTTATCGGCATACTTCATGTTGAAGCCCACGCCGTTGTCGCGGACGAATACCACCTGCTCCCCTGCGATCTCTTCTGACCCCACCGCGATTGTGGCGTGGGTGCGCGGACGCGTATATTTCACCGCGTTCGAGAGCAGGTTTTGGAAGACAACTTTCAGCAGGGCAGAATCGGCCTCGACGTACGGCAGGCTTCCGATCTTCCACTCGATGTTTCTGGACTCGATATCAGGCTTGAGGTCGGAAATCACATCTTTGACGATGGAATCGAGTCCGGTGACCTGGAGCTTGATTTCATGTCGGCCAATGCGAGTCAGGCTGAGCAGATCATCGACCAGCGCGCCCATGCGGTGTGTGCCGTCCTGGATGCGTTGGAGATAGTGCCGGGCCTCGTCTGACAGGACTTTACCGCACTCTTCCGACAGCATTTTGGAAAAGCCGGCGATGTGTCGCAGCGGAGCGCGCAGATCATGGGAGACCGAATAAGTGAAGGCTTCCAACTCCTTGTTAGCCACCTGCAGCTCGGCGGTTCGCTCCTCAACGCGATGCTCGAGATCCTGAGCAAGCTTTCGAATTTCCTCTTCCGCCTGACGCCGCTGCTCCATTTCCGAACGCAAGGCCGCGGTGCGCTCTTCGACCCGCTCCTCCAGCGTAATGTTGAGGGCCGTAATTTCTGCTCGCGCATATCCGCTTATGCGAATCTGCCGGTTCACAGCCGCTCCGGCAAGCAGGAGAAAAGCGATTCCAGCCAGCGATCCGGCAATAGTTGCGAGATCGTTCACTCGCCGCGCGCTCGCCCTTTTCAGCGCCCGTTCCTTCAGGAGCTGCTGCTCCTCGTTCTCCATTTTCTGAAGTACGGAGCGGACGGAGGCCGTCATTGTTTCGCCACTTTCAATTTGCTGATCACTGAGGGGCTTTTGGCCCTTTCGCCATTGATTGGCAATTTCGGTGAAATAGGCCTCAACTGCCGTCATTTGTGACTCAAGCTGAGAGAGGTGCTGTTGTTGACGAGGATTGTCGGCCGTCATTTGCCGCAGCTTGACGATGTCATCGCGGACCGCCGCCAGCGAACTAGTGTAGTGCGCGAGTAATGTCTTATTGCCAGTCATGGCAAAGCCGCGCACATTGCTTTCAGTCGCAACCAGGTGTTCGGCGGCGATGTCAATCTTGCGCATCACAGCATAGGTGTGCGTCACTAGATCTGCTTCAGCAGCAGCAACATGCGCCCTCTGCCAGGCGAGTAGTCCCAGAATTCCGATGAGAAAGATCGCCACCGCAAATCCGCCCACCATTCTGAGGCGTAGCGCAGATTCGATGGTTTTTTTAGGATGGGTCTTCATCTGCAAATGTTGAATGGCGAGCTACACACCGGCTGCCCGAGGTATCACCTTCCTCTTGCAAGAGGAATATCGACAGATGGAGGACTCTTCTGCAGTGAAATAGGTAGGTGAGGAAGCACAGGCAATGGATTACAGGCGAACATGACCTTCGGTGTGAACGCGATGAGTAGGCGGTGATGGAACTTTGCTCGTGCTTAGCTCGTAGATAAAATCAGTCCAGATTTGTCGGGCTGACCAGTAACGTTCACGATGAGCGCGACCAGCACTACAACTTTGCGCACTCAAGGCAAGCAGCCGGCCGTAACCACTGGAATGGCTGTGATCTGGGCAATTGCGCTCGCGAAATTCCTATTTCATCTCTACTTCAACAACCGCTACGGATATTTTCGCGACGAATTTGACTACATTGCGTGCGGCAATCATCTGGCCTGGGGATATGTCGATCAGCCGCCGCTCATTCCTTTCCTAACTCACATTTCGCGTGCGATTTTAGGCGATTCGCTTAGAGCGATTCGTTTTGTGCCGGCACTGGCGTCGTCGTTCCTGGTTGTGCAAACCGGCTCTATTACGCGCGAGCTGGGCGGCAAATTCTATGCAATGTTGCTAGCCTCGATCGCCGTGGTGATTGCTCCGCAGTATTTGTCGAATGGCAGCCTGCTCGGCACGAATTGCCTCGAGCCCAATTTGTGGATGGGTTGCGCATATTTCGTGATTCTCGCGATCAAGCGAGATGAGCCACGTTATTGGCTGTGGGTGGGAGTGATTGCCGGTATCGGACTGGAGGAGAAGTATTCGATTGCGCTTTTTGTTTTTGGCATCTTCATCGGGTTGCTATTGACAGCGCAGCGCCGGGCTTTGCTGAGCAAGTGGTTTTGGCTCGGGGCGTCGGCTATGTTCCTCATCTTCCTGCCGAACGTATTGTGGAACATTCACTACCACTGGCCATTTGTCCAGTTGATGCACAACATCCGTGCGGAAGGCAGGGACGTCGTGCTGCCCGCGGGACAATACTTCATTCAACAGACGTTGCTGGTGCATCCACTGACCGCGCCGATCTGGATTGCAGGGTTGATTGCGTTATTTGTCTGGCGGCCATTGAAGCCGTACCGGGTACTTGGGTGGAGTTACATCGTTTGCTATTCGGTATTCTTCATCCTGCACGGGAAGAACTATTATCTGTCACCGGTCTATCCCATGCTGCTGGCTGCGGGAGCAGTGGTGATCGACAATTTCTTGAGTAGGGAAGCGGAGCTTCCCTTCCGCCGAGGTCTTCGCCTCGCTTGGTGCAAGCCTGTCATCATCGTGATTTTGCTCGCAGCCGGTGTGCATCTGGTTCCAATCACCGTGCCAGTGTTTTCACCCGACAGATTTCTGGCTTATACGAAAAGTCTGCCTTTTAAATTGCCGGTCATGGAGCATTCGCACGAACGAGCCGCACTGCCGCAGTGGTACGCCGACCAGTTCGGTTGGAACGAGATTGTTGCTGAAACTGCGGTTGCATGGAACCAACTCAGGCCGGAAGAACGTAACGACTGTGGAATCTTTGCCCAGGACTACGGGCAGGCTGGCGCCATCGACTTTCTTGGCGGGCGATACGGCTTGCCCAAGTCGCTCAGCGGACATCAGACCTGGTGGCTGTGGGGACCGCGCGGCTATTCCGGGAATTGCCTGATCGTGCTCGACGATACGCGCGAGAAGCTAGAGCAGCTTTTTGGCGATGTGCAATACGTAGGAACTTCTGCTGACAATCCATACGCTCTCGAAAAGGAAATTCCTGTTTTCATTTGCCGCCGCGCGAAGTTCGGGACGATGGCAGATTTGTGGCCGCAGTTGAAGAAGTGGCGGTGAGAACTTAGCTATACCAATCTTGTCTGGTCAGGGGGACTTCGCAGCGGCCATTCACTGTCTTGACCAACAAGGATTGATACAAATCCAGTTTGCCTGACTGGAAGTAGTACGCAGAGCCCGCCAGATAGAGCCGCCAAATGCGGTACTTGAGTTCGCCGATGGAGTGCGTCGCAGGTTCTTGATTCCTCTCCAGTCGGCGAAGCCAGTGACAAAGTGTGTAGAAATAATGTTGGCGAAGATTTTCCACGTCGCGAACTTCGAAGCCGGCTTCTTCGGCACAAGCGAGAGTGGTCGGAATGGGGAGCAGTTCGCCATCGGGAAAGACGTAAATATCGGTGAAAGTTTTCTCGGCAGGTTTGGGACGATTACCCGCTCGGCCGATTCCATGATTCAGAAAGACGCCGCCGGGCTTGAGCAGCTCGAAAGCACAGCGAAAGTACTCCGGCAACGCGCTTTCGCCTACATGCTCTACCATACCGACACTGACGAGCTTGTCGAACTCACCGAGCTGATGCGCATCGCGGTAATCGAGCAAGCGCACTTCGCAGCGTGACGAAAGCCCAGCTTCGTGGATTCGCTGCTGGGCTAACGCGAGTTGCTGATGACTCAAAGTAATGCCGGTCGCGTGTACGCCGTAGTTGCGGGCGGCGTGCTTGATGAGGCCGCCCCACCCGCAACCGATATCAAGCAGGCGCTCGCCGGGCTGAAGGCGAAGTTTGCGGCAGATGTAGTCGAGCTTTTGTGCCTGTGCTGATTCGATGTTGTCATCCTGTGATTGAAAGTACGCGCAGGAATAGACCATCTGAGAATCGAGCCACAATTGGTAGAAATCATTTGAAAGATCGTAGTGAAAGCTGACTGCATCACGATCCCGTGATTTCGAATGCGTTCGCCCGTGAAGTTCCGCGCGTGCTTCTTCATCGTGCAGCTTCGAAGGCAGACCGAGCAGCATGGTTCCTAACTTCAGTTTGCTGCCCGCGCCGAAATGTTTCTGCTCGAGGTATTCCGCAATCGGAAAAATGGCGAGAATGTCACCGGAAATATCAAACTCGCCGTAAATAAAAGCTTCGCCAAGCGCAACCTGGCGGTCCGAGCGCAGGAGGGAACGGAGCACGCCAGGATGATGTATATGCCACGTGAAACGGCAAAACTGTCCGGCTTCTGGGTCCCACCGTGAACCATCCCAGAATTCAATGGCGAAGTCTCGCGGATGATAGTCGTGCAGTAATTCATGCACGATCGCCATTGCCTTAGAAACCGACTTGCTTCCGACAGCGCTTGCCCGTTCTGCCATCGCCTGTTAATTATGCCCGACTAGTCTTGGATGTTGACAGAGAAATCGACGTTCTCCCAACGTTGGGCATCCTGCCAAAAAATAGTAAAAACCACGGTGTGTCCAGCATCCAGCAAATGTGTGGGCAGGTCGGCAATATAGATGCCCAGGCCGGTGTTTTTTGCCGGCAGGTCTTGAACGGTCTGCCAGCCATCTTTACTCCAATGGATTATTGCAGGAGCTTGTACAGCTATGCGCAAGGTTTTTCCCTTGGGCACGATGCGGCATTTGTTGTTGAATCGCCACTCCCAATGCCTTGCTTTGAGTTTATCGATGCGATAGCGCTGCACCGTTTGCGGGGGCTGATCGAAAATTTTGCCGTCCTTCAGCGATCGAACGAGCTTGATGTACTCCGAGTGCGCCCACACCAGCGGGCACGCGGAACCCGACGCCTGGCCAAAAAACAATTCGCGGTCAGGAATATCGGCAGCATCCCAGACTTGCTCAGGGAGGAGCCTGCTCCCATTGGCCGATAAAGCTAAGGTCTGCAGCAGGTCTTCCGCGGATTTTTTGTCGCCGGCATCAAGCTCGTAGTGGGCGCGTTCGCCCGAAAGTAACGGCCAAGCGCGGCCGATCCCAGTGCCATCGAAGGGAGAGCCGTCGGCATGTTCGCCGTAGCCATCGTCGTTGTAACGATACCAACACGGGCCCTGCGGGAGTTTCACTTTGAGGATTGCATCAATCACTTTGATCGTGGCCAGAATCCTCGCATCATCAGGCGCCCTCAGGCCAAAGCGGACAAGAGCCAGTGCATCCGGGCTAATAATGTGCGAGGCGCGCTCGAGGTTCTGCCCCGGCGGGCGGTTCTTGATGGGAACAAAACCATCGGTTGGCGAGGCGGCACAGTCCGTTTCCGGCGGCGCGATACGGACGTAGTAACCATCGACACCGATCTGCCGTGCCAGGTCTCCGTTCTTGGAGTATGTCCAACGCTCGATGTTCTCGTTCCAATTGTCGGCCAAGTCGCGTAGATAGTCGGTCACCGCGGATTCACCCACTGCATCGGCGAGATCGGCAGCCGCGAGCAGGCCAGCAATTTCCGCCGCCAAGGTAAACGGAGAGTAGCCGGCGTCTTCTTCCCAACGATCCTGCTGGGTGACGGGACCATTGCGCGCAATGAAACCGGCTGCTTTTTGCACCATCGGCCACCAGCGCCTCAGGTCATGCAAACTGCCCGGAGCTTCGCGGCGAAGTAAATCTACCAGCAGAATGGGAAAAGCGGCCTCGTCCATCTGCGAGCCACCCCAGTAAGGGCGTCCATCGAGCCACATGTTTTGGGGCCAGTGTCCATCCACTTCTTGAGTCGCTTCCAAGTAATGCAATACCCGGATTGCATCTCCAACGGCACCTGAGGCCAGAAACCCTCCTGCGGTTTCGACCAAGTCGCGCGGCCAGACGAGATGATAGCCACCGAGGTCTTCATCTCCTTTGTTGAATCCCCAGGGAATCGAGAGGCTGGCAATTACGCCTCCGAGAAAATCTTTTGATTCGTGGACGCGCAACATAGCGGTGCTGGCGCGGTACACATCGTGGTCTTCGTTGCGGTCCAGCGGCAGCAGAGTCTTTTGCCACCCCTTCCACTGTGAAACATAGACGCGAAAAACTGATGGGTAATCGTCGAGCAAAGTGGCGTGGGCCTGGGCTGCAGCTTCCGCCCAGATACCGCCAAAGCCGAGAGCGAGAACAAATTCGCCGCTGGAGGCGCCAAAATCAATCTCGCCGGTCAGGGCGACATTGCCGTTTTCCGCACGCTGATACTCCTGTGTGAGCTGAAAATTTTGCGAAAGGTCCTGCCACCCATCTGAGAAGCCCGCGAACCCGGCGGACATCTTCTTCCACCGCACCGAGCACGCGAGCGCGAGAGCGAGACCCCCGGGAAATTCGGCAAAAAGCATGGGAACACCCTTGTAGTCTCCAATCCAGCCGGTGTTGTGATTGCCGAAGTTTCCGAGATGCGGGGCTAGCAGTGCATACAGACGGAAGTTAACAGCCGCGTCTAAAGTTTCGAATCGAATTTTCTGCACAACGACATTACGGTGCGGATCCGCGAAGATTTCTTTCTCGATGCGATATTTTCCGCCGAGCTCAGTATTGACCAGGCGAAACGCTGGAACCCCAGGTTCGACCGGCGAGACTTCGAATTTACAGTGCCTTTTCTCTTCCGAAAAGTAGGCCTTTCCATCGGTGACGATAAGGCCCAGGTCGCGGGTACAGGCGGTGTCAACACGCGGATAGTAGACCTCATTCAGAATGCCATGGCTGAGTGTGAACCAAACGTGACTGGTGCGGTTCAGTGCGGTGCCAACTCCGGTTTTGGCGCTTGAAGTCCAGCGCGGCGCGATGCCAGGCCAGCCGGGGGCAAATGTGTTCGAGTCGCTCACCTGGTTTTGGATTTGTTTGGACGTATGCCCGGACAGATCATTTGGAAATTGAAATAGTATCAGGCACCACCATTCGACCGGAATAGAGAGCCATGCCGACGACAGCATCCATGCCAAGTTGATCGAGCCGTGTAACTTCGTCAGAACTCCCGATTCCCCCGGCGACAATCAGCTGTTTAGTTGTTGCGGCCCGTAGCGGGCGGATTGCATCGAGTGGAAGGCCGGTCATCGTCCCTTCAGTGTCGATGTGGGTATAAAGAAACGCCGTGCCATAAGGATTAAGAACTCGAATCATTTCGAGCGGCGTGATGTTCGTGATCTCGCGCCATCCGCGCACCGCCACCTTGCCCCCTTTTGAATCGATTCCAAACACGAGTTTGTCTTCACCCAGTTCCGAAGCAAGGTGCTGGGCGAAACTTGCGTTGACCTCGCCCGCTTTGATCAGTACCGACCCGAGGATCACACGTTTAGCTCCGAGACCCAGCGCCTGGCGGGCGGTTTCGAGAGAGCGGATTCCGCCGCCGACCTGGCAGGGAAGCTTCGTGACAAAGAACTTGATGAGCTCAGAATTCGAACCCCGCCCCATCGCGGCATCGAGATCGATGAGCTGGACTATTGGAAACAAGGAAAAGCGGGCGATCCATTCGTCGAAATTGTCAAACTCGAGTTTCTTCTCGCGGCCCTGGACCAATTGCACGATTTTGCCGCCCATGAGGTCGATGGAAGGAATCAGCACGGGAACCTCACTGGAATTCCGGCGGCAAACAGATGACTCTTCAATTTGGAAATCGAGCTCAGGCCGAAGTGGAAGATCGAAGCAGCGAGAGCGGCATCGGCCGCTCCCTGCCGAAACACTTGCACGAAGTGTTCGGCGTTGCCGGCTCCGCCGGAGGCGATCACCGGAATGCGCACGGCTTCTGAGATCGTACGCGTGAGATCACAATCGAAGCCTTCACGAGTACCGTCACGGTCCATTGAGGTAAGCAGAAGTTCACCCGCACCGCGGCTTTCGGCTTCCTTCGCCCAGTCAACTGCATCTTTGCCGGTCGGCTTGCGGCCACCTGAGACGTAGGCTTCGAAGCGGAGTCCGCTTTGTTTAGCATCAATTGCCACAATCACAGCTTGTGATCC
>DATBIE010000252.1:0-7794 GCA_036557105.1 Terriglobales bacterium | reverse complement strand
CCGCGGCCGCCAATTTCATAAATGATCGCCGGCTTGCATTATGAGTCCGCATTTACAAACCCTCCTCAGTTAGCTCTTTTTAAAGAAAACACGACGCGAAATCACTCATTTGCGCCCGCAAAGAAATACTTATTCTTCTGCTTTTGGCAACTTGATCATCGATCGCACAGCCAGAATGTGCGCTTTGGCTCCTGGATTCTTCCGGTTGTAAAAACCGACGGTGCAATTGGGGCGAAAATAGTATGCATCTCCTGCCTTAGCCGGATGACGCCCCTCGACGCCATCCATTCCGCCGCCCGCCACCATGTCACCTTGCCCATCGATCACGAGATAAATCTCTTCCGCGCTTTCGTGGTGGTGCGGAAAATTCGTTCCGCCGGGCGCGAAATCCATCCAGAAAAGACTCACCATCACGTAGGCCTGATCAATCGCATCACGTTTCCCTTCGCGCGTTCCGGCCATAAGCTTGTAAAGCACGGACGAGGGATGGCCCTGAACCGTTTCTTCTTTCAATTGAGACATATTGACGACCTTAGGTTCTGCCGGCGGTGCGCTGATTGACATCGAAGATGGAATCTTGAAGGTCATCACCACCACGCGAAGAGCTTGCTTGGAACTGTTCGAGATCGAGTGTTTCACACCCGGCGCAATGTAGGTGAAATCGTTCGCATGCAGGGGATAAGTCTGGCCTGAATAATCCAATGTGCCTGTGCCGGAAAGAATGAAATAGAGCTCTTCTTCGCGATCGTACTGGACCGCCGTGCATTTGCCTTCCGCATCGACCGTAGCCTCGCCGAAACGCGCAACATTGATCAGCACCCGGTTCTCGCGGTCGCCTTCTCCGAAGAGCGCTGCGTAGTGGCAGGATGGAGAGGTCAAATCAACCTGCGCGTATTTAATCTGGGGAACGTAACGATGCAGCCAGGTGGGATCGACTTGTCTTGTTTGCGCGCGCAAGATGGGAACAATCAAGAACAGGAGCGGCAGACTTGTGAACAGCAGCTGCGCGCGAGCGGGACCACCCTTTTTCATGAAGGTTTCTTGTACACCACAGAATGGGCTTGACGCAAATCGAAATGTTTCGTTTTATTGTCTTTCATTTTGCTGATGAAGGACCGGTGTTCGAACATGATCACCGAGTTCCGTGTCCGTGTTACGCTCGATAGCCCAGGAAAGACTTGCTCATGACAAATCATTCGCTGCGTCGCGAAATGCGATTCGCGATGCTGATTGTGGTTTATGGATCCGTGATGCTGAGCCCTGTAGCGCTCAACGCGGCCGCTCAAGCAAAAGCACAAACACCCGAAGCTTGCCGCATTGAATCGATTGACTACAAGGGTTGGCAAGCGCAGCAGATTTCGAATCGTTGGGTGCAGTTGGTAATCGTTCCCCAGAACGGCGGCCGCCTAATCCAGGTAACGTTCGCCGGACATCCCTATCTCTTCGTAAATCCTCAGCTCGCCGGGAAGTACTTTCCGCCTACGAAGGGGAAATGGTTCAACTATGGTGGCGACAAGCTCTGGCTCCTACCGGAAGGAAATAACGACGAACAGCACTGGGTTGGTAACTCAGATGTCATCGATGATGGGCCTTTCAGCTTTCGAAAACTTTCGGAAGGAAATGAATGTGAAGTAGAGTTGACCGGCCCGGCTGATCCGCAGACCGGCATTCAGTTCTCGCGGACCGTTCGCCTTGAGGGTGATTCACCCCGCATTCGTTTTCATGCCGTGATGAAGAATATCTCTGGGCATACGGTGAACTGGTCGATGCAGTCGGTCTCGCAATACAATACCGCCGATCCGAATTCACCGAACGGTTTCAATCACAACTTCTGGACGTTCACCCAGGCGAATCCCGCGAGCAGCTATCTCAACCGCTATCACGTGCGCTACGGCCCGGCGCAAAATTCCGCAGTGGGCGTCCGCGATGATGGTTTGTTCAACGTTCACTATGTGCACATGGCAGCCGAGTTGTGGATCGATTCCCCCGGCGGCTGGTTGGCAGTGGTCGACGGAAGCAGTAAATATGCCATGGTGGAGCGCTTCGAATATGAGCCAATGAAGGAATATCCGGGCAAGGCTTCGGTTATTTTTTGGACAAACGGTCCGGCGCTCAACCTGAGTCGTGATGGCATCGCATCGATGCCACCTGACCCAGATGCAGGCCCTTACTATCTGGAGGCGGAGCTGAATAGTCGGATGTGCAAACTGCGCGCCGGGGAAAGCTGCACCTTTGAAACAGAATGGTTTCCGACGCGAGCAGGTGAAGAATTCCACGGGGTAACCGACGCAGGGATTTTGATCAAACCGCTACACGCCATGTGGGAGTCCGACAAAATTAGGCTTTCTGGTTCGTTCGGCGTGTTTTTTGCCGGTCATCTTGTCGCGCGCTTCTATGACGAGCACGGCTCATTCATCGAAGCAGTGCCGGTGTCTGATGTAAGTCCAACGGAAGCAGTAACTCTCGACAACACATTCGCTCCTCCCGGGACACCGGACCGAGTCTCGCTGCACCTGCTCGATGAAAACGGATTGGATCGCGGTTCTCTGAATGAAGTGAAAATTGAGGGCAGCCGCTGATATGCGCATTTCCCTCGGCGCCTGGGTTCTGATTTCCTTGTGCTTGCTGTGCGAGGGGTTTCCTGCCGTTGCCAGGCAAGAAAAGCCAATAGCCGCCACCATAAATGTTCAGCCGGAAGATTTGCTCGCGAAGCCCGTCGGCGCCAATTGGACTTCCTACAACGGCGACTACAGCGGACAACGCTTTAGCAGCTTGAAGGAAATCAACACCACAAATGTTGCGCAGCTCCAGGCTGCGTGGGTATTTCAC
This sequence comes from Terriglobales bacterium, assembly GCA_036557105.1. Classification (GTDB taxonomy): domain Bacteria; phylum Acidobacteriota; class Terriglobia; order Terriglobales; family Acidobacteriaceae; genus Gp1-AA145. The sequence goes on along the minus strand of DATBIE010000252.1, from coordinate 4,965 downwards.
CCCGGCAACACGCAGAACCTAGAGGTAACGCCCGTCGTGATTCGCGGAGTTATGTTCGCGACCGCGGCCAATCATGTGTTCGCGCTGGATGCGCGGACCGGCAGGACTTTGTGGCAGTACGCTCGTCCAATCAGTTCCGGTTTGCTCGACGACGCGTCGGCGCACAAGAGCCGAGGTGTGGCAGTATGGCACGATTTTGTATATGCAGAAACCGACGATGCCCACCTGATCTGCCTTGACGCCCGTTCCGGCGGCTTGCGCTGGGATGTGGAATACGCCGACAAGCGCAAGCACTATGGGGCAACCAGCGCTCCACTGGTAATAAAGGATCAGGTCATTGTTGGCACGTCGGGCGGCGACTCCGGAGTACGCGGGTTCCTCGCCGCTTATGACGCTGCTACGGGAAAATTAAAGTGGCGCTTCTGGACCATCCCAGGACCGGGAGAGTTTGGCTCGTCCAGCTGGCCCGGGGATTCGTATCTCTACGGTGGCGCCACCACGTGGCTGCCCGGCACTTACGATCCGGAACTCAATACCCTGTATTGGACAACGAGCAACGCTGCCCCCGATTATGTCGGTGACTCGCGCCCCGGAGACGATCTCTATACCGCTTGCGTACTGGCTCTGGATGTCGACACTGGCAAACTGAAATGGTATTTCCAGTTCACCCCGCATGATTTGTACGACTACGACGCGACGGAAACCCCGGTATTGGTCGATACCAAGGACAATGGCGTAACGCGTCATCTCCTGGTGAAGGCGGACCGCAACGGATTTTTCTACGCGCTCGACCGCACGAATGGAAAATTTCTGGGCGCGACGCCATTCGTCGAGAAGCTCAATTGGGCCAAAGCAATCGATGCTTCCGGCAGGCCGATCCTGACGGGCCGAATTCCCAGCGAAGCCGGCACCATTATTTGCCCAGGTATCACTGGCGCGACGAACTGGTATTCGCCCTCGTACAATCCCGAAACGAAGTTGTTTTATGTGATAGCGCTTGAAAGCTGCGATGAATATTTCGCAAAGCCGAGGCGGTTTACACCGGGAGAAACTTACTACAACACAGGGACCAAACGCCCGCCGAATGAGCACTGGCAAAAAAAATTGCTGGCGCTTTCTGTTCCCGATGGAAAGCAGGTGTGGCGCTATCCGCAGGCCGGCATCGGCAACTCGTGGGGTGGAACCATGACCACCGCCGGCGGGCTCGTTTTTTTTGGCGATGATGCCGAATCTTTTGAGGCGGTCGACGCAAAAAGCGGCCAACCGCTATGGCATTTCAATACTGGGCAGAAATTCGTGGCGTCACCAATGACCTACTCCGTCGATGGTGTTCAGTACGTCGCGATAGCCGCGCAGAGCGATATTTTCGTGTTTGCGCTCCCACATTGAAGTCTGTCGGTTCGAAGAAAGGCAATTATGAAACGCTCGCATTTGGGAAAGCTTCTCCTGATCGCCATGTTCGTAGCGACGCTCGGAACGTCCGGCTTTTCGCAGGCTGCAAGACCACGTCGAGAATTCCAGCTCGAAGCGCTCTCACCGCAATTCTGGAAACTGATTGATCACGGCGCAAAGTTAAGCGTTGTGGGCGGCGGTTTCGGGTTCACCGAAGGCCCCATGTGGGATCCGACGGGATTTCTCTACGTCAGCGATGAGACGCTGAACAAAATTTATAAGCTCTATTCGGACGGCAAGAAGGAAGAACTGATCTCGCTCGGCGATCCGGATGGGAACACCTTCGATCGCCGCCATCGGCTTATCGATTGCGCAAGTATCCTGCGCGCAATCATTGAAGTTACCCCCGACGGCAAATACAAGATTCTTGCCGATCACTACGAAGGGAAAAAGCTGAATACGCCAAATGATGTAATCGTGGGGCCGGATGGCGCGCTCTACTTCACCGATCCGACCATGGACTTTGTTGCCGGAATGAAACAGGAATTGCCGTTCGAAGGCGTGTTTCGGCTCGACGAAAAGGGCGATTTGCGATTGCTCATTAGAGACTTGAAGCAGCCAAACGGCCTCGCGTTTTCTCCTGATGGGAAGCGCTTTTATGTGGATAGTGACGATGAAAAAAATATTCGTGTATATGACGTCGCGGCCGATGGCTCACTCACGAATGGCCGCGTCTTTGGCGACGAGAAAGGTGCCAAGGGCGAAGGCGTGCCCGACGGAATGAAAGTCGACAAAAAAGGCAATTTGTTCGTTGTCGGGCCGAAGGGAATATGGGTGTGGGATGCGAAAGGGAACCATCTGGGCACCATCATCACCCCCGAGCAACCCGCGAACCTGACCTGGGGAGACAAGGACTATCGCACGCTTTACATCACCGCGACGACATCGGTTTATAGCATACGAACAAAAACGCACGGATTTCTGCCGTATCTGAAGCATTGATCCAATTTCTAAGATTGCAGATAAAGGAGAGAGAAATGAAATTACAGTCAAAGATTCAAAGCATGTTGTTCTTCTCACTCGCTGTAGCGCTCACAGTCACGCCGGCATGGCAGCGTAGCTACGCTCAACAGCACAAGGCGGTCAATCTATCCAGCGCAAACAATCTTCCGTTCAGCGATGGCATTGTCGCCGGCAACACGCTCTATATCGCCGGCCAACAAGGGCTGGATGCTTCCGGAAAACTTGTCCCGGGAGGTATCGGGCCGGAGACTAAGGCGACCCTGGAGACGATCGAAAAAGTAGTGAAGAAAGCGGGGTTCGAACTGAAGGACATCGTCTCGGTGAATGTTTACCTGGCCGACATCAACGAGTTCGGCGATATGAATAACGTGTACAAAGCTTTTTTGCCAAATCCGAAACCGTCTCGTACGACAATTCAAGCTGCGGCCCTGGTGAACCATGCCCGCATCGAAATCTCGGCTATCGCAGTAAAGCAGAAATAGCGCGAGTCTAGCGACGAGGCGGTGGCTTGCTCAGCTACCGCCTAAGCGCTTACCTGCACCTTTTGCATCCATTGTGCGACCTCGACATTCCAGCCGAGGTCCTTCTCTATTGTGTCGCGTAGCTGCGAGGACGCGGCCGGCTCGCCGTGAACCAGGTAAACCGCAGACGGCGTGGTCTTGAATGTGTGCAGCCATTCGAGAAGTTCCGGCGTGTCGGCGTGATCGCTGAATTGTTCAAGGGTAGCGATCTGGGCCCGGATCGGCACGGTTTGTCCAAACATCTTTACCTCTGCCGCCCCGCTTTTGATGGTGAATCCGCGAGTACCCGGCGCCTGAAATCCGATGAAGATGATGGTGTTTTTGGGGTCGGGAAGCCGTTGCATAAGATGGTGCTGAATGCGCCCGCCTGTCACCATGCCGCTGGAAGAAATGATGATGCAAGGCGAGTTTAGTTCGTTGATCTTCTTCGATTCCTCCACGGTTTGCGCGAAGTGAAATCCAGGCCACTCGAGCGGCGACCCGTAGCGGCTGATCAGTTGCCTGGCTGTGTCGCTGTACTCTTCGGTGTGTTTCAGGAAAATCTCGACAGCTTTAATGGCCATTGGGCTGTCGCAAAAAACAGGCACACGCGGCGCTTGTCCGGATTCAATGAGTTCTTTGAGCATGAAAACGAATTTCTGAGTGCGCTCGACCGCGAACGCGGGAACTACAACACTGCCGCCGCGCGCGACAGTGGTACGAATCAATTCCGCGAGTTGCGGCCGAGGATCATCAGTCGGATGCTGACGATTGCCGTACGTCGATTCCATGACCAGAATATCTGCACTCTCTCCTTGCTGCGGTCCCGCGTACACGACCTTCCCCGGCGCAATGTTTTGATCCCGTACGCGGCCGATGTCCCCGGTGAACAACAAACGCGTGGGACGGCCGCCATTTCCCGGCAGCGTAACTTCCGCCATCGAGGAACCCAGGATGTGAGCTGCATGCACGAAACGAAAGGAGAACTCCGGCGAAATTTGTTTGGTGTCGCCGACGTTCACCGGTTGAAAGTACTGCAGGCAATCGCGTGCCTCCTGCTCGGTATAGAGCGGTAACGCCGGATCGTGTCGCGACGTTTTGTGCCGATTGTGGAACTCGGCGTCTTCTTCCTGCAGATGGCCGGAGTCGGGCAGCAAGATGCCGCATAGATCGATAGTCGCCGGCGTTGCGTAAATCGTTCCTCGAAAACCTTGTTTCACGAGACGGGGAATCCAACCCGAGTGATCGAGGTGCGCGTGTGTGAGGATCAGGTGTTCAATTTCGTGCGCGGCGATGGGCAAGTTTTGCCAATTGCGTTCACGCCATTCTTTTTGTCCCTGAAACAGGCCACAATCGACCAACACCTGCGTTCCGTCCTTTCCAGACAGATCTCCGGAAGTGTTGATCAAATGCTTCGATCCAGTAACGGTTCCAGCTGCGCCGAGGAATTGAATGTAGGACAAGAAACCCTCCGGAGTATTGGATTTTCAGTGATCGAGTCAACGATTGATTCGGCAACTTCGTGGGCTCGATGATTCAATTCAACTTGTGTTCATTGTTCGTCGTATCACTCTCCGGAACACTGCCGTCGTTCACAATGGCTGCCTGCGGCAGTGACGGAACTTCAATTCGCAAAGAAGCTTTCGACTTTGCCGGGACCACTAGCCGGCCGGATGCTTCTCCCGTCTCTAACCGAAGAGTGATCGGAACTTCTGCCGCTGCGCCACCAAGGTTCTCAACCAAAACAGTGACCATGTACCCCCCGGTCGCGAGTTTGCTCGGATAGACCGATTCGATGCGAAAATCGGGCAATCCGCGATCGTGATAGACCCAATCGTCGAAGAACCATTGCAGGTCACGATGCGAGGCGCTTTCGAGCAATTTCTGCATGTACGTGGGACTATTGTCCTCCGCCGCTTTGTAATTGTGCAGCGCTGAGTCAAACGCGGTTTCACCGGTCATGTCGCGCAACATCCACCAAACGTACATAGCTTTCGTCTGGATGGAAGATTCGTCGGTTGCGTTGATCAGAGCAGTGCTGTCGGGGTTG
>DATBIE010000251.1:0-6373 GCA_036557105.1 Terriglobales bacterium | reverse complement strand
TGTAAATCGGTGGCTGTCACTGCCACCGATCACATCATGTTTAGCTTGCGACCGCAACCGTGCCTGGCTCATGACAAGTCGTTTGCTGGGGCTGCATAGCGTTAGCCTCATACAGTTGGCGTAATTCACACTCACCGTCTCCGGCGATCTTCAGGAAGTTTCTCACCAACTCAATTGCCTCTTCTTTCGAGTTCGCCTTCAGGATCGCGAAGCCGCCCACAAGCTCTTTGGCCTCGGTGAACGGGCCGTCGGTCATGGTCAACTTGCCGCCGGAACGTCGGACGCGAGCTCCGAGCGCGCTGGGCAGGCATCCTTCAGTTGCAATCAGCCAGCCCGCCTTCATACCTTCTTCGATCAGCTTGCCCATGGTCGCCATTTCTTCGGTGGTGGGAGGCGTCGCTCGCTCGACGGTCTTGTAAATGCTTAGGAATTTCATAGACATTCTCCTTATGAATTTTAAGTTCGTGAACTGGTCTCACACTGTACCTTGCGCGTGAACTCCCGCTCTATGGATACGTCGAACGATGAAATCCAATATCGACATAAAATTTAGATTTTTTTTTGACGCCCGCGACCTGATCAGCTCAAAGGCTTGCCGATTTCCCAATGATGGCCAAACGGATCGACCAGGCGGCCCACGCGCCAGCCATACTCCTGGTCGGCGACGGGCCACACCGTCGTCGCTCCCGCTTGAACGGCGCGCGCGAAAAGTGCGTCGGGATCATCGACTACGAAAACCATACGCACCGTGCCGCCGCCGAGGGATTCGGGACTGAAATTCTTGTTCTCCGGAGACTCGTCGGCGACCCAGAACTCGGCGTCTCCTACTGAAAGTTGGGCCACTACGTCGCCGGCTTCGTTGTCCAGCCGGAAAAGTTCGCGAGCGCCGAACGCCTCCTTGTAGAACTCAACGGCCTTTGCTCCGCGGCGGACGGAGAGCATCGGAGAGATGGAGGTCTTCGACATCCTCATATCATCCCACGTGTCCGAGGCGGAAACACTCCAAATTCCTGCTCCTAAGACAGGCCGCTTGATCTCACATGTGGCGCCGACATTGCCGGCTTGAGGGTTGCGAACGGGAGGTTTGCGAGTTTGCTCCTGCCGAAAAAACTCGTGGTACAACTTGCTCCTTGTGTTGAGACGCGACTTCAGCGGTTGATGCCGCGTCTCATACTCTGGAGAAGCATGGGCATTAGATGTACCTTTACTCTGGTTGCTCGATGTGATCGATGACGAGTACCTGCACACGATCGGTTTGCGGCTGCAGCGTGAGCCCGAGCTGCTCTTGAATAGCTGTGAGTAGCGGCGGAGCGGAAGAGGTCGTTGCTGCCGTGTGCGGAGCAATCATCTCATCATGCCGCATGCGCGCCTGCTCGTCGGCATCTGGAGTCCAATGCAGAGAATAGGCATAGTTGCCCGCGAGGCCGGTTTTGTCGACGACGGTCCGGCCCAGCCGCATTGACAACTGCGCTGCAAGCAGATCAAGAGGAGCGCCGCTCGAAGTCAGCTCACCCATACCGAACTTCATAAGTCCATGTCTTCCATCCGCCTGTTTATGGAGTTTGCTTCCACCGTCGGCGATGGTGAGCTCGTATACCGGAATGTCTCGCGCTTCTTGATGCACTTTTAGTTTGAATTGATCGGCCAACAATCCCTGAAGCATTGGTCCGCCGAGGGCACTGCGTTGATCCTCGGTGAGCTTTTGCATTTGATCAGCCGCGGCTTTATCCACCTTCGCGTCGATATCGAATCTAGCTGAGCCCAACCAGTCCGGGGCGGCTACGACTTGTGTGTCCGGCACGTGGTATGCAAGTTGAATCAGGGTTTCCGCCGACACTCCTCTCGCCTTGAAGTTGGAATCGATCAGCGACAGCATCATTTTCGCTCTTGGAAACTCGCTTGTTTCCGCAGGATGAGGCTGAATCGAAACAATGGTGTATCGTGGCGCTCCCATTGAATCGGCTTCCGCGCGTCCTGAAGTCGGGTTGAACAGACCGTAGACGATGGGTATAGCCAGCGCCAGGCACGCGGCCGTCCACAGCAGAAGTTTTCGCGTGAAGTTGAGTTTGAGCACCATTCGGTCGTTCATAATGTGAACCATCCTTTTCTTAAGATCAGCGCCCGTAACGCCTGACACGCACGTCAGTGGAGAACTCAAGCAAAATTCGCACACCCTCAAAATGCTCTCGGCATAAATACGCCGCTGGCTGCCTAACTCGATCACCGTTTCATCGCATGCGCGTTCGCGATCTTCGATCATGCGCGCGCCCAGCCACCAAAGCAGAGGATGAAACCAGAACAGTGCTTCTATGAGCATGTGCAGGGCTGCCGCGAGATTGTCACGACGTTGCACATGGCAGAGCTCGTGCGTAAGAACGGCCTGGAGATGAGGGTCGTCGAGATGCTCGGAAATAGAGCATGGCCAAAGCAGAACCGGCCTGAAGATTCCAAACACGCCGGGCTCGAGGGAAGTTGGCGAGAGCAAAACCGGGAGCTCAGTCTTTATTCCAGCGGCGTGCTCCAGACGGCGCAAAGACAAAACTTCACGCCCTGTAGTCACGGTCGTCGCATTGCGTCGTGCTACTGAAATGCGCCACCATCGGCCTATCCAAATGAGCAGAACGGTGAGAAACCCGCACAACCAAAATGCCAGCACCAGCGACTCCCAGTGAATCGGGGCCATGGATTTCGTCGCCGTAATAACCGCAGAATGGACTCGCGGCAGAGGCTGCGAGAACGGCTGTGTCACCCCGTCGATGACATAAAGGCCGGGATTTGCCAATGCTGCGACGTGCTTTGGGCTCAACCGGCTTCCGATAGCAGTAAAAATTGAAAACGGAATTAGGAACTTCAATGATGCAGCCAACCAGACGCCATAGCGAATCCGAGCAGATCTCTTCTGCAGAACAAGAGTGAGTAGAGCAGCGACGATGGCGAACAACGTCGATTGCCACACATGATCGGCCAGTATCGGAAGTGCGGCGTTCCACAAGTCAGAGAGATGGTTGAATATCTTCATCACTTGTTCTCCTGCTCCAGCTTGCGGAGGGTTTTCTCCGCTTCCTTTATGTCGGCAGCGGTCAGCTTGCCGGACTCGATCAGATGGGCCATCACCGGCTGAACGCGTCCGCCGAAGAGCGCCAGGAAATCGTCAATCAGCTTGCGCTGTGCCACTTCGCGGGAGACAGTCGGTTCAAAAACATGAAAGTTGCCGACTTTTTTGGCGCGGCGGACGGCATTTTTTGCTTCGAGTCGATACACCGTCGTCTGAATCGTGGTGTACGCTGGACGGCGTTTCTCCGGGAAGCTCTCCTGGATCTCGCGAATCGAGGCGTTGCCGCGCGACCATAGGGTTTCCATGATTCGAAGTTCCAGCTTGCTCAGCCGCGCGTTGGCCATCCAGCATCTCCTATATCAGTAGTGATAAATACTACATATGTAGTAAAGTGTCAAGCACAATTTTCCAACAGCAGGCGGGCCACTCGTTTTACTTCATTTTTGCCGTACTCAGGAGTGGGTCGGATTGAGTATTTAGTCCACAGACACGCAAAATGGATCGTCCGGCGCAATCCATTAACACTGAAAGTTACACACAAATCGAGCAAGCGCCTGCAGTATAGTTGGAGGACAGCCGTTCTCGGCTAGGCTTGTCGATAGCCAATTCCATTCCTTATGCCCAGGAGAACCCATGTCTTCTTCTTCCGTTATAGAACGTGAAACTCGCTCTGGAGCACTGCAACAGCCAGATCCCTCGCAACATTTATTGCAATTTACAACGGCGTATGTTCCTTGCGCCGCGTTGTGGGTGGCGGCGGAATTGAAAATCGCCGACTTGATTGGCGACGGAGCCAAGTCGGTCGCTGAACTGGCCAAAAAAACAAAGACCAATGAAGACGCGCTGTTCCGGGTCCTGCGACTGCTGGCAATGGTCGGCATCTTTACTGAAACTCAGCCACGGCACTTTGCGCTCACGCCGCCGGCGGAACTTCTGCGCTCTGACCATCCGCAATCGATGCGCGACACCGTCGTGTGGCTTGCCGATCCCTTCCATTACAAGATTGCAGCGGATCTCCTGCACTCAGTGCGCACGGGAGAACCGACAGTGGAGCATGTCACCGGCAAGCCAGCCTTTGAATACTTCCCAACAGACGCGGTGGAGTTTGACCGCTTTCACTTGGCAATGACGAACCTGAGCGCGATGGCGGTCAGCGCCGCGCTCGATGCCTACAATTTTGCGGGATGCAGGACGATTGTGGACGTCGGCGGCGGACACGGTTTTGCGATTTGCTCGATCCTGAGGAAGTACCCGCAGATGAGGGGTGTGCTGTTCGACTTGAAGGACATTGTGCCAGGAGCTGATAAGCGCATTCAGGAACTCGGCCTTCAGGACCGATGCCGTACTGAAAACGGGGATTTCTTCGAAGCCGTGCCCGAGGGCGGTGATATCTATTTCATGAAGCACATCCTGCACGATTGGACCGACGAGCAGGCGACCACGATTTTGAGGAATTGTCGTCGCGCTTTCGACAACCAGGGCAAGCGCGGCAAAATTGTGCTGCTGGAGTTCGTTGTGCCGCAGGGCAATGCCCCGCATCCGTCGAAGGTGATCGACATCGAAATGCTCTTCTTCCCCGGAGGACGAGAGCGCATGGAACCCGAGTGGCGCGAGCTGTTTGCGAATGCGGGTTTCAAGCTGACGAAGATTGTGCCAACGAAATCTCCTTTCAGCGTGATCGAGGCAGAAGCCGCGTAGCTTTCTCCAGGAGTGAACTTATCGCGACTGAAGGACGCTCGATCGAGTCATCTTCTCTCTTTAGCGCGCACTGTGCAGCGTTGCCAAAGTGCGCGCCGTTCTCTATTTTTTGTGTTCACAACCGGGGCATGAGGCGTAATACCAATTGCCTTTATAGTCGAGTTCTTTGAGCCCAGCCGCAGTAGTGTAGTAACCGCGAACTGCTGTATCGCGCATCAGGTCAAAAAACGTTTGCAATGGGCTGCTGGGTGTCGCCGTTATGACGGTACTGATAACACTAGATTGTTGCTCCTTATCCAAGGTCGCGAATTCACGGCCATAGCGCTCAATGCAATGCCGTTGAAGCGCCTTCAACCCTGATCGTACGGTTTCCGGGAAATCTGCGGTCTCCAGTTCACGAATTGCGCTCTCGCCCTCGTAGGCCACCGCAAGCGCGCGGTGCAGCGGATCGAGCGCCAGCGCGGCTTCACGAACGCCCGCAGCAGAATTGAGATATAGATCAAGCCACTGTGCCGCTTGCGACAGTGCACCGGGTTCGACATTGCCCAGCAGAACCTCAAAAATTCGGGTAATGAGCTTAAACTCCTCGGGCGAAAAAAATTGCGGGTGAAAAGGCGGACCATTCAGCGGCACGTACTCCGTCTCGCTGCCGGGCGGTATGTTGTGCATGCTGCCGACTTCGCCCAGGGCACGTGATAGGTGATCGTGTGATGGGTAGTAAAGACCCGGAGGCAGAGTGGTGGCTTGATGGCCTTCAGCGCCGAACGAGATTGCAGCCAACTCAGGCAAGATTCCACTGAAACCGGCTAGCGCCACCAGTTCCCGCAGTACCAGCAGCCACTGACGCCGCGTAAGCTCATCGCCTGGTTCCGGCGGCTGGAACTCGTTCACAATTCACCTCGACGAAAAGCCTGCGCGATGTGTTCTCCCGCGCGTGCAGATAATGCCATGATCGTAAGTGTCGGCTCGTAACAGCCTTGAGTCGTGAACACGGCGCCGTCGGCCACGAAAACATTAGCTGCATCGTGAATCTTGCAATGTCGATCGACGACGCTCTTCTTTGGATCGTTGCCCATGCGGGCTGTTCCACATTCGTGGATGTTTTTGCCAAATACGCTGAGTTCGGCCTTCGGTGGCGTCACCTCGCGGAGTTTCATCTCGTCCAAAATGGCGCCGACGTGCTCCTGCATGGCCACTGCCATAGCCTTGTCGTTTTCTCCATATGTCGCATTGATATGCAGCACAGGAATCCCCCACGCGTCTTTTTTGACCGGATCCAACTTCACGTAGTTATCCTCTCGCGGCAGGCATTCGCCTTGGGCTTCGATCGCAAAATAATAGGGGATCTCCTCACGTATTCGCCTGCGCCAATCGTCACCAAACTGTGAAATGAGAAAGGCATGTTCGTACAGTTCCTGGCTGCCGTCGCCGTCAAAGCGATAGCCGCGCAGGAAATCTTTGTTGCGATCAGAAGTCCCGGCAGCATTTACATACTTAGGAATGAGGAAGCCGCAAGGCCGGCCAACCGGCTCGCGCTTGGACGAAAGCAAGCTCGGGATATAGCCGCCGGCCCCCTCGATCGTAAAGTGGTCCATCAGGTAATGACCCACGACCCCATTT
>DATBIE010000250.1:0-110802 GCA_036557105.1 Terriglobales bacterium | reverse complement strand
TTTCAAAGTTTCAAGGTTTCAAAGTTTCGGGAAACATCAAACATAGGGTTTGAAACCTTGAAACTCTGAAACCTGTGGTCTCCGATCACGCCGGCTACGCCCTGGAGAGATAAACCCCCTCCGCCGTATCCACCTTGATCTTCTCGCCTTCGTTGATGAACGGCGGCACCTGTACCACTAGCCCAGTCTCAGTCTTGGCGGGTTTGGTCACGCTCGAAGCGGTCGCGCTCTTGAGTCCTGGTTCGGTTTCAATGACGGTCAACTCCACAGTCTGTGGCAGTTCGATTCCCACCGCCTTGCCGTCAAAGAACTCCACTTTGATGGGCAGGTTCGCGGTCAAATAGTCCACGGCATCGCCCAACGTGTCCTTCGTGAGGTGTGTCTGCTCGTAGTTCTCGGTGTTCATGAAGTAATAATCGTCGCCGTCGTTGTAGAGGTATTCCATCTGGGTCTCATCGACGTTGATCTTTTCGATTGGGTCGGGCGAGCGGAAGCGGTGCTCGAACATGGCTCCGGTGCGAAGGTTGCGAAGCTTTGCTTGGATGAAAGCGCGCAGGTTGCCGGGCGTGCGGTGCTCGACGCTGAAGACCGAGTGCAGGTCATTATTATGCTTGATGATCATACCGGGACGCAGTTGTGTGGCTGGAATGGCCATTGCTGAAATGCTCTCCTTCGTTGACTGATCAGACTGCTGCCAAAAGGCTTAAGTTAGGCGCGATTTCAGGCGGGCCAAAGGCAATCCGCGAAATCGCTGGTGTGGGCTAACTTCTGTATTTTATATGGCTTGGTAGAATTTGGGAAACAGAGGGACTAATCTTTCGCGTCCACACCGGCAGCCAGCTAAAATATCCAGGTCAAGAATCCAACCTGAAATTCATGAGGTGCATTCATGCAAGAAGGGAAATACGAACGCAGCGGAAACGTCGGCACGGCGATAACTTTTCTTTTAATCGGACTAGGCGCAGGTGCGGTGGTCGGGATGTTGTTCGCTCCCAAAGCCGGCAGACAGATGCGTCGGGACTTGCGTCGTCAGTACGAAACGGCGCGGGAAAGCTTTGACGACTGGAAGGAGAACGCCAAAGACTTTGCCGAAGACATGGTGGAACGCGGCTCGGAGCTAGCTGACGACCTGCGCGAGCGGGTGACACCGTTGTCGAAAGCGGCGAGCCGCCGCCGTCCCTAAGAACTAAAAAATTGCGCGGAAGAAGCCGCCGATCTTTCCGAAAAAGCCCTTGTGTTCGGGCTTCGCAGGAGGCGGCAAAACCACCATGGGCGGAAGCGGGTCAGCAGGTTTTGCCGTGATGGGCAGCTCGGCCACCTGTGCCGTCATTTGAGGCGGAGTTCCGGCCCTCATGCGCGCAAACTCCTTTGCATCGAAGACGAGAGGGGTTGAGATTTGCGCCTGCGATTCCGGAGATCGTTGTGTGGTCGCCGACGATGACGCGATCGGCGGTTGGACGGGTGAATTCCCGATTCCAGCATTTTCGGTTAGGGGTATGGGGTGCTCATTCGAGTTTGCCAAGGCCAAATTCTCTGGGGTCTTATTTTCCGGCACAACCGATGCAGGATCGGCGGCAGCGCGCATGACGGGCTCCTGGGGCGGAGGACAACCACAGGCGGTCACGGGCGTTTCCACCGATTGCATCCTGCCTTGGCGGAACAGCACCTGCTGGTCCGGTTTCACTTCATAGGTGCCGGTACCAAGTATCTCTGCCACGACCACTGATGAGTTGCTTCCAGGTAAAGAACCCACACAAGTATTGCCGCTGGGATCCGATTTCACAGCTAAATTGAATTCGCCCGGACCGGGAAGGACGATGCGGAAGTCGGGTGTCAGGATCGAGTCGGATGTTTCATTGAGGTGGTAGTGAGTCTCGATCGCGCCGGTGTTCATACCCAACATCAGATCCTGCCCCGTCGAAGAAGTCGCCACGGATAACGTGGTACCGGGACACACACGGACCTCTCCTCCACGCGTCAGACGCAGCACTGCGGTTTCATCTTTTGCGCTAATTGACGATCCACTTCCCACCCGGCTGCCTGCTTCAACGAGAGTGCCTGTGCTGCTTGCCCCATAAGGAACTGCTATAGGCTGCGTTCCAGGCGTCGCTGCGGGGACAGTAAGCGGCTTCGCAGTTGCTGCTTGATCAGGGCGAATACGAATATTCAAACGATTGCCAATCGCGTTCCAGGTAAAACGCACAGGAGCTGCCAGATCGAGCACAATCCGCGCTGTTGCCGGATTGGACTTATATTGGTCAATGCGAATGCCTTTGATCTGCGGATCGCGAAAATGGATGCGTCTTTGAGACTTGGCAATGGCTGAGCCGGGAAGGTCGATAACGAGGCGCAGGGGACTCTCGACAGTCTGGATTTCAGGAGTAAGCGGATGGGAAGCCAGAATTTCAACCACTGCCCCGCCATCTTGTGGGACGACCTTGACTGATTGCACCGCCGCCGTCTGATTTTTCCCAAGCGCCGACGAAGGGAGCAATGCGATCAACGCCAGAACCGGAAAATGGAGTCGGAAGCAAGACAAAGCCAATCCTGAATGAAGGAGGGTATCGGGTTGAGAGTAGCACTACTTCGGAAGGTTATAAAGGGCGAGTCAGGTTCCCTGAAACGCTTTGGGACGTAGACCTTAGGATTCGGACAGGAATTCGTACTCGTCGATGACCGCGGCGACAGGCACTTTCGCATCCGAAAGACCCTCATCGACGCGCACGACTTTGCCCTTGCAGCGGACGCGGATGCTTTCGGTAAGGGTGATTTCGGGAGGAAGAGTGAGAGTGAACTCGAGAGCGGAGCCTGCAGTCATGGGTGCGTCCATATAAAAGCAGATGCCCCGCGCGCTGACGTCGCGAGTGTGGGCTTGCAGCGAGCCATGCCCGTTGCCTGTGTGGTTAATCAGGACGGGGAGGCGCAGCGCAAAGCGCCGCGTGGCTCGTTTTTCGGACTGCTGGACGTCTACTCCCATGAGGAATGTTCTTAAACCCCTGTAAGCATGAAACTTCGGGCCCGACCTGTCAAGGGGAAGTTCATGGGGCCCGGTCATTGACCACTGACCACCAGCCACTAATCACCGCCGCTCACCCGGTGATAGCCTAGAGGCACTCCCATGATCTTCGTCCTCGACAACTACGACTCGTTCACCTACAACCTGGTTCAGTATCTGGGCGAGCTGGGAGCGGACGTAGTGGTGCGGCGGAATGATCAGGTTACGGTTGATGAAGTAAAGGCCATGCGGCCGGAGCGGATTCTCATCTCTCCGGGGCCTTGCACGCCGCAGGAGGCCGGCATCAGTGTAGAACTGATTCGGCAATTGCACGATCAATTTCCGATTCTGGGAGTTTGTCTCGGACACCAGGCGCTGGGCGCGGCTTTTGGTGGAAAAGTCGTGAGGGCACCTTATCTGATGCATGGAAAGACCAGCCAGGTTACGCACGACCATGAAACCATTTTCAAGAATCTCGAATCGCCTTTTACCGCGACCAGGTATCACTCTCTCATTGTTGAAGAAAAGAATTTGCCTGCCGAACTTGAAATTAGCGCATGGACAACTGAGCCAGACGGTACCCGCACGATCATGGGACTGCGACACAAAGAGCTACCACTCGAAGGCGTGCAGTTTCATCCCGAAAGCGTGCTGACAAGGGAAGGGAAGAAGTTGATTGAGAATTTTTTGAGGGGCAGTGGTTAGTGGCTAGTTGCTTAAATTAATGCGCGTGGTAAAGAATTCATCAGAGGGATGCTAGCAGGTTTGCAGAGCGACAGTTGTAACGGAGCTCACACAGACTCTTCGCTCAAAAACTGAGGAAAACTGACCGCTAGCCACTGGTCACTACTTACTAACGTCCAACCACGATCACGAGCCACTACTCATTCACAGCCACTTTCTTCCCGTTGCTTGCCGCGGCCCTTTCTGCTAGCGCCAGCATCACAATTCGCAGCATGTCCTCTCTCGGGGCGGGCTTGCCGGTCCAAATCTCGAACTGCCGAGCGGCCTGGTGCACGAACATGACGCTGCCCGGAATGGCCTCAGCACCGCATTCTTTCGCGAGTTTCAACAAGCGAGTTTCGGCTGGATCGTAGACCATGTCAAAGACGTATTTTGCCCTGATCTCTTCAGCATTCAGCGGAGATTCGCGGGTGTTTCCCATGCCGACGGGCGTGGCATTAAGAATCACGTCGAAATCGAGCTTCTTAAGGTTAGCCCGCTTAACTGTACGGGCTTTTGCCTGGCGCGCGAGTTTCTGCGCAGCAGCAGTGTTACGGTTGAGAATGAAAATTTCCGCTCCACGTTCTTTCAACCCAAAAACGGCAGCACGGGCCGCGCCGCCAGCCCCCAGTACGAGAATGCGCGAACCATGGATCTGCAGGCGCTGCTCAAGTGGCGTGACTACCCCCGCCGCATCGGTATTAAATCCGTAGAGCTTTCCATCCTGTGATCGGACGACAGTATTGCAGGCCCCAATCTTTGCCGTTTGCGGATCAGTGTTGTCGAGATACGGAATGATCGCCTGTTTGTGCGGCATGGTAATCGCGAGCCCATGGATCGGTATTTCGCGAACACATGACAGCAGGTCCTTCAGAGATTTTGCGTGCAGGGCAAGAAAGACGCCGTTTACATTTTCCCGGCGCAGCGCGGCATTCATGATTGCAGGGGAGAGCGAGTGGGAAATTGGATCTCCGGCAACACCATATACTTTGCTGGCCACGTCGACTTGGTCGATGCGATAGATACTTTGCAGCTCTTGGGCTGTGACCTGGCCAGGCGCCGTCTTTTCATCGGAAGAGAGGGATCCAAAGGTGAAGGCACTCCCTGCTCGCACACCTACAACCCGGCTGATGATCCCCTGTTCCCCCATGCAAAGTCCCACAAGACTGTGGGAGTCCTGATGCTTTTCAAGGAACTTCATCATAATCACGTTGTCGTACAGGCTGGTCGCGGTGCCAACGATCTTGTAAAAGTCAGCCGGAGAGGCCGACATCTTCTTCAATGTTTCATCCAGCTTTTGGGTCTTGCGAAAGTCATGGAAGGAAAGGACGATTGCGGCCTTCGAACGCAGTTTTTCCATCTGTGCCGGTTTCATTCGCAGAGCGGTCTGGAGTTCAATATCGATCAATTGGCAGCCGGCTTCGGCAGCCTTACCCAAAACCTCGATCTCGGAACTGATGGATCCCTTAAACTTGCCTCCACTAGCTGCTCGGCGGCACGTCGCAATAACGGAAACGTGAGGATGGGTTTCGGTAAACTCTTTGATCGGTGCGAAAGCTATTCCCGGACGGGGAAGATAGTCTAATCGTAACTCCACAAAAGGGTTATCTCGAGCTACAGCTTCTGTTTTATCAAGAAGTTCAGCTGCGCTCGCCCCCGTGATGGCGACACAAACCCTTGGCAGCCGTAGGTGCAGCAGTCTGGAATAATTGTTAGTGCCCATGTAACCGCGAGATATTACAGGGACATAGCGGTGGATGCAACAGTTTCGCACCTTTCCAGGGCACTAAACTTTTTAACAACGTCCGTAATTAGACCAGCGTAACCTTGACCCACCCTAGTTACCTTGCTACCTTCCACATTGGAAGTTTCTTTGTTTCTAGTAACTTAGCGAAATCGAGCCAGGCGAGTGCTTGGGAGGAAATATGAAGAGAGCAGTACTTTGGCTGTTACCTTTTTTGGGAGCACTGTCCTGGGCGCAGCAAGGAACCATGTCTGAACCGGCCCCGGAGGGTACGGTTCCGACTACCATCACCTTTCCAATCGAACGCGTCATCACGCCGAACCCAGCAGATCTCTATTGCGCCGGTTTTATCAGCAAGTCGCAACCGCGGGGAAGGTTTGTTACTGGAGGGCTGGAATCACCGTTCACCGCGAACTTTGGCGGCGGGGACGTCGTCTATTTGCACGGTAAAGGCTATGAAGCTGGGCAGAAATACACGGTGGTTCGTGAGTTGAAGGACCCGAACCGCTTCGAAATGTTTCCTGGACAGTTTTCTGCGTTAAAAGCCGCAGGGCAGCCTTACGAAGAAGTAGCTTTAGCCAAGGTCGTCGACACACGTTCGCGCATGGCTATTGCGCGCATCGAGTTCAGCTGCGATACGGTTTCTCCTGGCGATCTGGTGATTCCATATGTAGAGAAGTCCACTGTCGCTTTCCATCCGCCGTTGCGCTTTGATCGCTACGCATTAGCCAATGGCCAGCCGACCGGCAGAATCGTGATGGCGAAGGACTTTGATACCGAGTTGGGCAGCGGTGGCAAGGTGTACATGAACGTCGGCTCCAACCAGGGACTGAAAGTGGGGGACTTCCTCCGCGCAGAACGGACGGCGGGCGAAGTATTGAAAGATCCGGTAGATTCCATCTCATTCAGTGCGACTTCCTATGAAATGACACAGAAGGACCCGCCGCTGGTCAATCCCTCATTCCTGGATCGCGGTCATGGGCCGGTGATTCATACCGTAGATATGCCGCGGCGAGGTGTCGGGGAAATCGTAGTCATTGGCACGACGCCAACAACGGCGACGGGCATGATCGTCTTCGCACTTGAACCGGTGCATGTAGGAGATACGGTAGAAGTCGATCGCAAATAGAGAATGATTAGGGAAGGAGAAACCCTTCCCTAATTCATTATTCTGTCGCGCTAAGAGTCACTGAACACTTCCGCGGTAAACGCCTCTATATGAGCGTCTTTTCTCCACGCGTCAGGCGATAATCCCGCCTTTAAACAGGTCTGCTCAAGAAATGTAATCCGATCCCATCCGTGTTCCACTGGAACTTGTGGGAGCAGCAGACCACGGTGTCCATGCCCGGAAATCACGACGCCATGAAGACCGATTTCCACCGCGTCAGCAGAGATTTCCTTCAATGAAGAAAGAACGCTCA
The DNA here is from genome assembly GCA_036557105.1 of Terriglobales bacterium. Lineage (GTDB taxonomy): Bacteria > Acidobacteriota > Terriglobia > Terriglobales > Acidobacteriaceae > Gp1-AA145. The sequence continues at coordinate 103,919 of DATBIE010000250.1, read as the reverse complement.
CAGAAATTTTCAATCGAGGCGCTTCTTCCATCCGAATTGGACGAAAGCGCGGGTCGTCAGAAGCGGCAGCTCGAGCTGTTTCGACTACAGCTCGATGAACCGGAAGGATGGCGTTGGGGAATCCTACGCAGCCTCTCAGTGCTCCATTTAAAAAGATAGTGGTGAAAACGCCCCGCGGCTCGGAAAGATGCGGAGAAAGAACAGAGATTTCGATTTCGCGATTTTGAAGAGCAGACTGGATGGATTCATGCGCGAGTTCGAGGAGAAGCGTGCGTTCTTCTGTCGAGTACTCGGGTTCGGGATTGCGGGAGAAAATAAGTGCCTTCGAGAATTCAAATGGCTGCGACATTGCGCTTCTTGCGCCGGCTGAGAATGAATGCACGCTTTTGACGTTTCACCGCATGACGATCAATCCGCCGCCAGAACGCCGCAAAGTAGTCTCCCGCGGAGATGAGCGACAGGGCAACCATGAACCAGATCGCGGCGAATGCAATCCAATGCACTGAAAAAACATAGGGTCCAACGAGCCACTGCTGCCAGTGATGATCGAGAATAACGGCCACCACAGAAACGATCTGAACAAACATTTTAAATTTACCTAGATCACTGGCCTCGATGGTGAATCCTTCGGATGCCGCAATTGCCCGCAAGCCGCTGACCAGGAATTCCCGTCCGATGATGACCACAGCAATCCATGCCGGAACGAGACTCGGGTTGAACTGTACGAGAGTGACGAATGCAGCAGCGATCAGCAGCTTGTCTGCCAACGGGTCAAGCAGAATTCCGATCGTTGTAATCTGGCCGCGGCGGCGCGCGATATACCCGTCAATTCCGTCAGTAATAGAAGCTGCAATGAAAAGAGCCGAAGCCAAGATTTCCTTCTCGCCATGGACGCTGCTGAGCCGGCTGGTCAAAAGCACCCACATGAAAAGTGGAATCATGCAGATGCGGATCAGCGTAATGGAATTTGGCAGGTTCACTCAAAAACTACAAATGGGAAATCCCGAAGGCCCAAATAGATTATCCCCCACCCCGAACGGCGAAAGCAACGCGCAAGCTGAGACCAGACATGTGCGGCTGGGACGCAGTTCTCGCCTGTAGCCCCTGAAAATTCCCAACGCGCGCCTGGCGGTTGGGTCACGGCGCTAGTCGTTCGAGGCCGAAGAAAGTGACGGAGTTAGGCCGATTTTTCAGCCGCAGGAGACTTCGCAAACAAAATTTCGAACACTAGCAATCCCGCTCCTACGACGATCGCGCTGTCTGCCACATTGAAAGCCGGCCACTGATAAGAGCCAATGTAAACAAGAAGAAAATCGACCACGCGGCCGCTGAGCAGGCGGTCCCATAGGTTGCCGAGCGCGCCCCCGAGGATCAAGGACAGTCCAACTGCGGTGGCAGTCATTTTGTGGCCGCTGCGCCACAGTAGGGCAGACACAATGAGCAGAGCGATGATCGAAAATAAGACCAGCAAACCGATCTTCCATTCAGAAGGTGAGTCGGCGAAGAGACCGAAAGCTGCTCCGCGGTTTTCAACGTGAGTAATGTAAAAGACGTGCTTGATGATACTGATGCTGTCATGCAGCGAAATGTCTTTGGCGACCAGCCACTTTGTGTATCGGTCAAGCAGCAGGACGCCCATGGCGATTAGCAGGGTAAATCTACGCATTGATTACTTAGATTTTAGCAGGGTGGCTGCTGACAAGCTTGATTCGCTGTGTGCGCAGTTACTCACATTCTTCGCCTAAGCGGATTGTGTATGGTCCGCTTGCGAAAAGCAGATTCCTCACCGCTGAAGAGGTTCGGAATAATAGTCCAGTTAAACGACAGGTCTAGGAATCAATCTCCCTCACCACGGGTACGCATCTCTCACATAAGCTAGGATACTTCGAATCTTCACCAACGTGAGTTGAATAATTCCAGCAACGCTCGCATTCTTTACCGGCGGCCTTGGCGACTTCGACGGAAAGATGCCCGCTGCCATTGCGCGACGGTCCGCGTTCCACATCAACCTGAGACACGATGAAGGCGTAACGGAGGTCGGGTTTGTAGCGCTCAAGAACAGGATAGAACGGATCAGAGGCCGTGACCTTGACCTGCGCTTCCAGGCTCTTGCCGATTTCTTTTTTGTTGCGCGCTTCTTCCAGCGCCTTCAAAACCTGATCGCGGACGGCCAGCAGTTGGTTCCAATCTTCCTTGTGCTCCGGATCTTCCAGTGGCACACCGTGCCCCAGAACATCATTCGCTTCGGGAAATTTGGCGAGATGAACGCTCGCGGGGCGTGACTGGATTTTCGGCAAATATTGCCAGACTTCATCACAAGTGAAGCTCATGATGGGCGCGAGCAGCCGAGTCAGCGCTTCTCCGATTCTCCAGAGCGCAGTTTGTGCAGCGCGCCGTCCCTGGGACTTTCTTCCGTAGGTATATAGGCGGTCTTTAACGATATCGACGTAAAATGCGCTCAGCTCTACGACAACGAAGTGATTCACTGCGTGGTAGATCTTGTGAAACGCAAATTCCTCATACCAGCGAATCACATCTGCCGACAACGTCCATGCCTTGCGCAGAATGTACTGGTCCACTGCTTCGAGCTTGTCAAAAGGAATGGCATCGCGATCCGGTTCAAATGCCTCGAGATTGCTGAGCACGTAACGGAAGAGTTTATTTCGAATGTCGCGGTAACCGTCTGCGATTCTCTGCATCAGGTTCTCTGAGCCGACTACATCTTCACGAAAGTCCACCGACGCCACCCAAAGCCGCACAATCTCCGCGCCCATGCGCTTGGCGATATCCACCGGATCAACGTCATTGCCGCGCGACTTCGACATGGCCTGGCCTTTTTCATCGAGCGTCCATCCGGGAGTCACGACGCCCTTGTATGGAGCGCTGCCCTTCGCGCCAATCGAGCAGAGGAGGGAAGACATGAACCACCCGCGGTATTGGTCACCGCCTTCGAGGTACAAGTCCGAAGGCCAGGGTTGATTCGGCTCGTTCTCGGTTTCGACTAGGTAGCTGCATCCGGATTCGAACCAAACATCGAGAATGTCGGCTTCTCGCTGGAAAAAAGTTCCCCCGCATGGGCATTTTGAGCCATCAGCGAGATGATCTGCTTCGGGTGTGTACCACGCATCTGCGCCGGATTTTGCAAAAAGCTCGACCACACGCTGGTTGACTTGAGGATCGTTGAGTGCCTTGTTACACGCTGTGCAGACGAAGACTGCGATCGGCACACCCCAGACTCGCTGTCGTGAAATCGTCCAGTCCGGACGGGTTGCAATCATATTGCTGATACGTTCTTCGCCCCACGCAGGATCCCACTTAACTTTCTTGACTTCATCCAAAGCGCGGGAACGGAATGTTCCGCCGCCCGGCATTGGGGTTTCCATTGAGATGAACCACTGTTCCGTCGCCCGAAAAATCACGGGATTGTGGCATCGCCAGCAGTGGGGATACGAGTGCTCAAGTTTTTCTTCATGCAGCAAGGCGCCGCGAGATTTCAAAAGTTCGATGATCGGCTGATTGGCCTTAAAAACCTGCAAGCCGTCATACTCGGGCAAGCCGTTATGAATGCGGCCCGCAGCATCAACGTCGCAAGTGGGATCTAGTTTGTATCGCTGGCCTGTCGCGAAATCTTCTGCACCGTGGGATGGGGCCGTGTGGACTACACCGGTCCCCGTATCCATGGTGACGTAATCCGCGACAACGCCGAGGACCTTACGCCGTTCCCACGGAAGAAATGGATGATAGAAATACGTGTGTTCCATTACCTGGCCGGGAAATCTGGCGATGATTCTCGCGTCCGGGAAGCCGCTTTTTTCGGCAACGCTCTTGGCGAGTTTTTCCGCGAGAATATAAATCGCGTCCTTAGCTTCGACAGCCACATACTCTTCTGTGGGATGAAATGCGACAGCCATCGATGCCGGTAGCGTCCATGGAGTCGTGGTCCAGATGATTGTGAAAACCGGTTTGTCGTTATGAATCCTTGCATCTGCCAACGCCGGATCAATGGTCCGCGGATCGGATTCCAGTCGATAACGTACATACACGGTCGGGCTCGTGTGATTTTCGTATTCCACCTCGGCCTCGGCGAGCGCAGTCCGATCATGCGTGCACCAATAGACGGGCCGCAATCCCTTGTACACGAAACCTTGCTCGAAAAATTTGTAGAACGTCCCCAGCACGACTGATTCGTACTCTGGAGTCATGGTCGAGTAAGGCTTCTCGAAGCGTCCCAGAACCCCTATACGTTTGAACTGATCGCGCTGTAGATCGAGATATTTTTGAGCGTATCTACGGCACTCGGTGCGAACGTCCAAAGGCTTCATCTGTAATTTTTTTCCGCCCAGTTGCTGATCAACTTTTATCTCGATGGGCAGACCATGGCAGTCCCAACCAGGAATATAAGGCGCATCAAAACCCGCCATATTCTTCGACTTAATCACGAAATCCTTCAAGCATTTGTTCAGGGCGTGACCAAGATGAAGCGGACCATTCGCGTACGGTGGCCCATCATGCAGAACGTAAAGCGGCGCACCTCTGCGTGCCTCCCTAAGCCGCTCGTAGAGTCCCATTTCGGCCCAGCGATCCAGAGTTTTGGGCTCATTCTGGGGCAGATTCGCTTTCATAGGGAAAGCAGTTTTCGGAAGGTTGATGGTAGATTTCAGGTCCAAAGGAAGGGAGCTCCAAACACTGTATCTAGCTCATTATAGGGAGCAACTGGAAGGACGTCTATCAGCGAAGCGCACGTGATGAGGAAAACGATCTGAGCATTCGTTCTCTCTCCTACACGATTTTACGGAGTGCAGACAATTGCACCAAGTATTCATGAAACTTTGGTGCCAGCGTGCAAGAATCGCCATACGCGAACTTTACCGCCGAGTGTACAATTTCCGCGAGGTTACGTTTCTCGGGTGGCAGCATCTAATCTGGAGTAATTGGAAGCGTCATTTGGGCCATAGTTAAATGGGCGGCTTCCAAAGTGTTACGACTGAGGTGTTCTGTGTGCAACTTCCTCGGCGCACTCGTCACCTAAAGAGATTAGAGACCGGCCAGCACTGACCCCGGAGAAGAGGATCAGACTGGCCTCTTAACTTACGTCTCGGGTAACATAATGGCAACCTTGGAATTCAAACCACCGCAAACTTCCACGCCCGAACCCGAACTGAATCTGCTCATGCCGAAGGGCTTTGAGCCGTCTCTTTGGGAGTCGCTTGTCCAGAATTTCAAAGACACTTTTTTCCCTAAAAAGCAGCCACCACTTGTACTGACCTCGAAGCCAATCCCGGTAAAGGAGATTTGGGGCTTCTACGATCACAAGAAGAGCGGCGCAACATTTTCGACGGTTGGTCACATTGTGGTCATCAGTTTGATATTGGTTGGTACTTACTATCTGGGAAAGAACGTGGTTCAAACCAAGCAGGAAACAGTGACATTGGTTGCGCCGAGCCTCGATGTTCCGGTGATGAAACCTGCGCATCAGGAAGTCGCGGGTGGCGGCGGTGGTGGCGATCGCGACAAGTTTCAGGCGCCAAAGGGACGTATTCCAAAGCAGTCGTTAGAGCAGGTCACTCCTCCCGCAATCGTAGTGAGGAACGATCACCCTAAACTTGCGGTTAAGCCAACAGTTGTCGTTCCGCCGGAAGTGAAGCTGCAAGCCAGCAATAGCCTGAATCTCGGTGTTCCGACTGCTCCCATGCCTTCTGGCCCGCCTTCGAACGGGACCGGTTCAGGATCTGGTATTGGTTCAGGCACGAGTGCGGGTATTGGCGTGGGCGCCGGTCCGGGAGTTGGCGAAGGTCGCGGCGGTGGCGTTGGTGGCGGCGTGTTTCGCATCGGTGGCGGTGTGAGCGCACCGAAAGCCATCTATGACCCGGATCCTGAATATTCCGAGGAAGCACGCAAAGCGAAATACCAGGGAACAGTCGTTCTCAGCTTGATCGTAGGTGCAGATGGTGTTCCGCGTGACATCCGTGTAGCCCGCAGCGTCGGGCTCGGATTGGACGAAAAGGCCATCGAAACTGTAAAGACTTGGAAATTCGATCCGGGCACGAAAGATGGCAAGCCGGTCGCTACTTACGCGACAATCGAAGTCGCGTTCCATCTATATTGATTTCATCGATTTGACAAGGCCTGACCTTGGTCAGGCCTTCTTTTTCGCGCGATATTTTATTCCTTCAACTCTATGTGTGTTACGTCGCGCATCGGACCCCCGAGAAAAATTTTTCCTAACCGCTGAAACTTTTCGGTGGAATCGGTGACGAAGAATTTGATCTTGTCGGTGCTTTGGCTGAGCTCGCTTGTCTGCCCGTTCACAAGCTTTGAGACCGCCAACGCCGTTGATTCAGCAGAGTCAACCAGTTTCACCTGAGCTGCCACAACACGTTGTAGCACCGGCTTCAACAAAGGATAATGAGTGCACCCGAGCAAAAGAACATCTGCTGAGCTGAACTTGTCGGAAAAGGCCTCGTTCAGATAAACCTTTGCAACCTGCTCCGCGACAGTATGATCGATCCAACCCTCTTCGACCAGGGGAACAAGCAGCGGGCAGGCTTTCTCGCAAGAATCGATCTGATGTTTCGCGAGAGCATCCCGATAGGCGTGACTGGAGATCGTGGCATCCGTGCCAATTACCACGACCTTTCGATTGCGCGATGCCGCTGCAGCTTGCTGTGCGCCCGGTTCAATCACGCCTACAACCCCAATTGAGACTGCTTCGCGAATCTGTGGCAGCGCCAGCGCCGTCGCACTATTGCAGGCGACTACCAGCAACTCCACACCTTGCCGTTGAAGAAATTGGGCGGCTTCGCAGGCATATTTCGCAACGGTTTCCGCTGACTTTGACCCGTAGGGGAGACGAGCAGTATCGCCAAAATAGAGATACTCGGCTCCCGGGACAATCTCAAGTAAAGCTTTAAGTACGGTAAGGCCGCCGAAGCCGGAATCGAAAACGCCAATTTTGATGTTACTGGGCATTTACACTATTATAGTGTACACTATTATCGTGAAAAATATAACCCTCAGCGCAGATGAATCTTTAATCGAGCAGGCTCGCAAGACGGCTAGAGAACAGCATAAAACGCTGAATGTCGCTTTCCGTGAGTGGCTTGAAGACTATGTGACCAAATCAGGAAGTGTGATGCAATACGACGATTTGATGGAGCGACTGCGTCGACGTGGCGTTCGCTCCAATGGGCCTTATACCCGAGACGAGATGAATGAGCGATAGATTTTTCCTCGATACAAATATTTTTGCGTACGGCTTCGACCCAGCGGCAAAGTCGAAAATGGAAATCTCTGATCGCCTGATACAGGAGGGGATTCGCACCGGTAAGGGTCTCATAAGCTATCAGGTAGTCCAGGAATTCTTCAATGTCGCGTTCAAGAAATTCCCGGTACCGCTCACTGCGGCAGAGGCGCACGCATATTTCAGCTTAGTATTACGTCCAATGCTCGGAGTAATGTTTTCTGCTTCTGTGCTGCTGCGAGCGATTGGTATCCGTGAGAAGCACCTCATACGTTGGTACGATGCACTGATTGTTGCCGCTGCTCTTGAAGGCGAATGCGACACTCTCTACACGGAAGATTTTCAACATGGAATGCGGATCGAAGGAGTCAGCATTCAGAATCCTTTCCGGTCCAATTGAACTTCGTCCGCGCTCGCTCTATTTCGATCATGTGCACTTGCTGAGCAGCACCGTCCCGGTGGAATCGGTGCGCCGTGCGGGCAGGTCTTTGGGTGTCCCAGGAACGTGCATATTTTGTCCGTGGCCTCAGGCGAGAGGATATGTTCGAACTTGCAAGCCTGCTGCTCGATTTCGGTTTCGCTGTCCATGGCAAGGCTGTCAGTGAAGAGCCGCTCTGCTAGACGGTGGCGGCGAATAATATCCCCTGCCCTCTGTCGACCCTTCTCGGTAAGGTCGACGATCATGCTGCCGTCGCCGATTGAGACGCCGGAAGGTTTCAATGCGTCATGGCAGGGATTCACAAATGTTGTATGGTCGTGCTGAATGGGCGGATGCGGCTGTGTGTTGACAAGTCCCAGTTCACGCAATTTCTCGACTGCGATGGCTACTGAGAGAGCTCCGTGGATTTCCATGTGCTCAATTTCAGCAATTTGCTTATGCTCATCCAGTACCCAAAGTTCTTCAAGAACTTCCTCAAGTTGCTCCTCGTCTGCCATGGCAAAGACTTCTTGCGACGCGATCTTGCCATGGTGAAGTTCGATTCGCCGATCTCCTAATCGCGCCACAACTGGATCATGTGTCACCATCACGATCGTGCGTCCCTGCTTGTGAAGTTCGCGTAAGAGTTCGAGAACGATCTGCTCGTTCATGGCGTCGAGATTTCCCGTAGGCTCGTCCGCGAGAATGATCTTGGGATCATTAATGAGCGCACGGGCAATGCATACGCGCTGCTGTTCACCGCCGGAGAGCTGGGACGGCAAGTGTTTTGCGCGGTCGCGCAGTCCGACCCGCCCGAGGGCGTCCAACGCTTCTAGTTCGTCAGTCATGCTGTGAAAATACTGAGCCAGCATGACGTTCTCGATCGCGGTGAGATACGGGATCAGATGAAATTGCTGGAAGATGAAGCCGATCTTCTCGGCACGCACCCGGGTCAATTCGCTCGTTTTGAGATGCGCTACATTTTCGCCGTCGAGCCAGATGCCACCTTTGCTGGGGCGGTCGAGACACCCGATCAGATTAACCAATGTCGACTTGCCCGAACCCGAGGGGCCCATTACCGCAATCCATTCACCAGACTGCACGTGCAATGAGAAATCATCAAGAGCGCGGATCGCCCCGCCAGGTGCCTCTGCCCTTGCCGGATACAACCTGCTCACGCACTCTAAACGGATCATTACTCGCCCCTCAAGATCATAGCGGGCTGAATGTGGCGCAGCAATCGTAGGGGCAGTAAGGTTGCCAACAGCGTGACAAAAAGGCAACCGATTAGAACTGGCGGTAGTACGTCGAAACGCGGTGTGACCGGTGCGTGAAAGTTTGCTCGCCCGATCCATGCTGCAATACCCACTCCGGCGAAGAATCCCAACAGGGCTCCTGAGCAGGCGAGCAGTGCGGCCTCTCCTGCGATGAATGCAGCGATCAGCCGGTCAGAAGCGCCGATTGCCTTCATGATTGCGAAATCGCGACGCCGGTCGAAGAGCCAACCTGTCAAAGTTGCGAGCACACACAGCGCCGCAGTAACGATGATGAAAATGGCCGACCAAAGCAGAGTGGAGCGCGTCCTTCCCAGAATATTTGCTTCACCTTGGGTGACCTGCCGTACCGGGTGAACGTCGGCATTTGGGAATTCCTGTTGGATTCTAGAAAGTAGGGAGGTGACGTCGCTGTTTGAGCCGTATGCGGCGATTTCCACCACGGATGGATACATCCCCGTCCACGACTCAAATTCCTGCAACGAGAGATATATGCGACTGTCCTCGCCGGCGCCGGTTTGAACCGTGCCCGCAGACGACAAGTGAAGGTTCCGGCCTTCGTAACTCAGCATGAAAGGCGCCCTATCGCGTGAAAGGATCGAAGCCGCTCGCACTCCGACGAGCACTTCTCCGCTGCCGATAGGCCAAGATGAAACTTTCCACCAGGGATTCAGCTTCCTCACAAGATTGAAATCGGTTCCAGCTACCACGACCGGCTGCCCGTTAGGGGTGTGCGCTACGGCGTAGCCAAATGGAACGGCTAGGCCATGATCGCCCACGGCAGAGGTGATTCTTTGCAAATCGGCTGGCGAGAAGCTCTCGCTGTTTTTGGTCTCCACAACGATATTGGCTCCGAACCCACGAAATTCCTTGCGAAGTTTGCTCTGCACATCCACAAAGAGGTTCAGCATTGTCGTCGCTGCCGCGGCTGCAATCACGAGGGCCAGCAAAGCCGAGAGTGCAGTTCGCTTTCGCAGTATGGCAGCGCTGAGGACCATCCGGAAAAACATTTGCATGCGAGGCCCACGGCGTCGGGTGGTCATGCCTCGCCTCGCAATGCATGAACGGGGTCGAACTTCACGGCGCGATGGATCGCAGTCGCGCTTCCAAGAAAGGTCACAATCACCGCGATGCCTAAGATGAGGGGCAGCAACACGGGCTGTATGACGATGGCGGAGCCGAAGATCGCATTCCCCAGCTTGTGTGCCAGCAAAGCCCCTGCGCCAAACCCAACCAGTCCTCCCGCACTGGCGAGAAGGACTGACTCGCCAATAAAGATTGCGGACAGCATGAACTGACCGGCGCCCAGCGCCTTCATCAACCCGATCTCTTCGCGGCGCTCAAACATTGCAGTGGCCATTGCGGCAGAAACCGCCAGGCCGGACGTGAACAGTGCGGCCAAGGTGATCAGCAGCATCAGTCCTTCGATGTGGGAAAGAATGTTTCCTTCATTCTGCTGAACTTGTCGAATCTGCTCAGCATGCGAATGGGGAATAACTTCTTGAATCTGATAGGCAATCGATTGCGGATATGCGGAGCAGTACCAGCGATCGCGATCCGCCGGGCTGAGAGTGTCGGGATTGCGGCGGGCGAAGGCGTCTTCGGGTTTCGTCCTCGCGCTGACAAAGATCCTTTCGAGCATCCCTAATTTGCCGGTGATCGCTTGTGCCACACTCAAAGGCGCAATGATTTCGCCGTCCTCGGCTTTGCCAGTGGTAAGAATCCCAACCACGCGGAGAGTCCGGCCAGCGACTTCGATCCGCTGGCGCGGCATGAGCCCTTGCTCGCCCGCCAGCTTCTCTCCAATGAGTACTTCGTTAGAATCATCGGCTGGCCATGAACCGCTTACTTGCCACCAGGGGAAAGTACTTCGAGCGCCAGTCGTGAACTCCTGGTTTCCGAACCGGATTGTCTTGGTGAAATACGTTCCAAGGAGCGTAGTGTCTTTGCCATTCAACTTCACAGCAACGGGGAGGTCGGGAGTGAACGCAGTAATGTTGTTTCTCCAGAAGATCCCTTTGATCTTTGGGAGGTCGGCCTCGTTCAAGTATGCGCCACCGGCCGGTTTCAGGTTCACGCTGCCGATTTGCACATCAAACGTGTCATCCTGAGGTGTTACAACCAGATTTGCGCCGTAGCTGCGGAGTTCGCGACTGATTTTGTCCCCAATGTCGGTTGCGATCGCTATCATCGCCGTCGAAACCGTGGCGCCGAGTGTTATCGCGATCGCGATCAGCAATTTTCGGCGTGTCTGCCGGCGAAACGATTCGTAAACGAGCCTGAAGAACATGGTGGAACCGAAATGCGAAACTTAGCTGATGTGCTTCGCGATCTTTGCGAACTTGTGTGCGGCTAAAGGTTGAATCCGCGCAAAGATCGCAAAGAAGCTAGCGCTGAAACAACTTTACGCGCGCCAAGAGGTCTGCTTCTTTGATTACAACCCGGTCGCCGTTCACAGTCGAATGCAGCGGCACTGGGTTGCACCCCCCGGGTGTTCCCACCGATTGGGAATTGATCGGAGAAGCACAATTCTTGCAGACAAGCCCATTCGGCCCCTTGACGAAGCCTACTGGACCGCAAATCTCGCAGGCATCGAACACGGCGACAACCTTGCCATCCGGCTTGCGATAAAGCAAAAATCGCAGTTCAGTTCCGTTCTCGCGTGCCGCAAAGCGGTGCAAATCGCCATCCGACACCTGTGCCAGGGGAATCGTAACTGAACCATTGGTAAAGCGAATCTGGGCAGCGGGCGAGGGCGCATTGACGCTCTTCGCATAGATGAATTCGGCAGTCACCAGAAGAATGAAAATGAATGATGTGGCGTAAACCGCCGCCATCCATAGGCGCTCGCGACGGGCGCTCCACACGGCCTTGCGTCTTTGCGCAGGAGATTCCGGCAGGGGCTCGGGTTGGCGGCGGCGAGCTTCAAATAGCACCATCAAGGCTGCCAATGCCAGAATTGTCACAAAAAAGAACCACTCGTTGCTGACGATCGGCCCGATCAGGGCCATTTCACGCTGTGATGAGGGAAGCACGCCGTATTCGGACAATTCGTGCAGTCCGGAGACCAGCAGTTGCGCGGCTACAAAGAACAAAATGACCGTGGTCACGCGAAAGAATTTCTGCAAATTCACTCGCACGCTTCCCTTGATGAATAAGAATGCGAACACAACTGCAGCAACAACTCCAAGCAGGGTGCCCAAGAAACTCAGAAGAGCGCTGGTTTCAAGCGAGACCCCGGCAAGCATCAATACGGTTTCCGCACCCTCCCTCAGCACCATGAGAAACACAAAAACAAAAATCCCGAATTGCGACCCTCGCCCGGCCAGCGTGCCAAGTCTGCTTTCGATTTCGCCTTTCAGTTTTCGTCCCGTTCTCATCATGAAAACGACCATGCTCACAACGAAGAACGCAGCAATCAGCATGACCCAGCCTTCGAACAGGTCCTCGCTGAATTGGAAACGAGAAACCAGAATTGCCACCCCAATGCTGGCGACAAAGGCAGTTCCTAAAGCTGCGTATACGGTCCTGCGCAGGTCATGCCGTCCGATTTTCTTGAGATAGGCAAGGGTAATGCCGATGATGAGCGCGGCTTCGACACCTTCGCGCAATGTGATAATGAAAGCTTCGAGCAAAGACGGAAATCTCCTGCCTTGAAGAAGATGTCAGTTGCAACTGGATCGCAACTAGGTTCCTGTCTTTAAGAATATCTGTGCCTCAGCAGCCCCGTCAAACTATAGGATGGCAAGAACTTCTTTCGCTGCTTCCAGGTCTGGAAACTCCCGCTCTTCAGCTTGAAATTCGGCTGAATGCACGCAACGCCTGCTGCCTCTCAGCCTGACCGGATGCTTCAGGTGAAGCATTTCGTGATACACGATGTACTCAACAGCATATTGCGGAATGCGAGGGTGATCGAACACCAGGCTGATCACAATCGCGTTATGCGCCGGGTCGTAGTGCCCCAAACGGCTGCGCGCCTTTTCTGAACTCCAGGTCATCTGAGGACGCGCCAGCAGTCCGTGAAAGAACCGCATGTTCAATTCGTCAAAGATGTTGTCGAGATCATAGATTCGACCTCGTGCGGAAGCGACATGCTTGCGTCCCCTGATTTGCCGCACGCGGTGCGCCATCCGCGTCATGTGATGAGACGAAGTGTAGCGCCGATATTTCGCAACCAAGGTGCCGTCGAGCGGTTTATGGTACATTTTCGCCAATAGAATATGCGCGATGGCCCGCAGCACCGTTTCCGGAGCGCCTTCCAGCAGATCAGATATCCGCACCAGAAGCTTGCCGTCACGGAGGCGAATGGTATTGTTGATGTTCGCAAAGCTGAAAAATTCAGCCTGCAACTCTGGAATTGGTGACCGCGGACACAACTCCCGGTGCATTTCTTGAAAGATTTGTGTGAGGCCGCTCCGCACTTGCAGCCAGAGTAGCACGGAAAATTACTGGGAGCGCTGGGATGCCTCTTTGTGACCTTGCTTCTTCTTGTGCTTGAACTCCTCTTCCTGTTCAGCGAGCAGGTCACGATGGTCTTTGGCTGCCGAGTCAACCGTTTCGAGAGCGCTGCCAATTAGAAAGTCATCGTCCCGGGCCTCTTGGGTACTCCCCAGTGATGACTTAAAAGCACGCAATTTCGCCCCAAACTCTGTATCAGCTTCAATTACCGGCTTTAAAGCTTTGCGAAGGTCATCGTCACGATCGGCGTACGTATCGACATTCGTATTCAGTTCATCATAGACATCCAAAAATTCCTGCAGGGCGTCGCGCGTTTGTTGCGCCCGGTCCGTGGATTTTTGGTCGGCATGTGCCTGCTGCATTTTGTCAAGGCGCACGCGAGCAAATTGAACATAAAGTTTCAGGCGGTCCTCAGGAAGTTGCGCAGTGTCGCGTACTTTGTCGATTTCGGGATCGGTGAGCGGGTCATGATGATGGACCTGCGCGCTGGCAGCCGCGCAGGCAAGCACGACGAAAATCAATTGTTTGAAAATCATTTCTTTTTCGACCCAAACATGGTCTTCAGCAACTCAGTACGGAACTCCTGAAGCTTGTCAATTGCCGTTTGTATCACTGGCTGATCGTAAGCATCGGCATTGAATTTCAGATCGTGCAGGTGTTCGGCAATTTTACGAATCTTAATTTCCGTTCCTTTGAGTTTCTTCCCCGATTCGATGGCCGCAGTGTGCGCCATGTCCGAATACTTCACAACCTGGTCGAGCGCTGTATTTCCCTCATTCGGCTTGTTTGCCTTGTAAGCAGTCAGTGTCAGTTTCAGTTCACGATCGGCAACTTTCATGCAAAGATCAGCTTTATCAGCGCCCGTGGCTGCTTCAGCCTTGGCCATCAACTCTTCAATGGGTTCCTGCCGGGCGATTGAGAGCAGGCATGTGGCCATCGACAAAACAGCAATCCCAACAATTCTTCTCTTCATTCAATTCCGATCAAGATCAACCCGTCATTTTTTGGGTTCAATTGCAATCAATCGGTGCTGCGCCTGCCATTCCTGGTCAGGATACTTGCCTTCGGCCACGTCGAGAAATTGATGATAGTACCTGGAGGCGTTTTTCACGTCTCGCAGATGATCGTACGCCGTGGCTCGGAGGAAATAGCTCATCGGATTTTCCGGAAGATACTTGGCGCGTTCATCTGCCGCCTTGATTGCCAATGCGTAGTCCTTATTTTCGTTCGCCGCGATCGCTAGTTCGCCGTACGCTTCCCCCCATCCAGGGTTGAGTTGTATTGCCTTCGTCAGCTCTTGTTCAGCTTCGCCGGGCTTCTTCTGTTTTAAGAGTGAACGACCCATTCCAAAATGCAAGTTTGCGTCTTGAGGATGCGTATTCAACAACGCCGCGTACAGTTGGCCTGCCTTTTCGAATTTACCGGAGTCAGCGTACATATCCGCCAGATCGCGTTGCGCTTTCATGTCAGTGGGATCTAGCTTCACTCCGGCTTCCATTTCGTTTATTGCATCGTCCTTGTTGCCGGAAATTGCGATCATGCGACCGAGTTGAAAGTGTGCGCCGGCATCCTCAGGATGGATCGCGACTAACTTTTTTAGTGCACCCTCCGCATCCGGGAAACGCCTCTGGCGCATGTAAAGGTTGCTCAGTGCGACTAAAGGATCACTAGAAGTCGGGGCAAGACGCGCCGCCTGTTGATACTCCATCTCTGCCTGCTGCGTTTGTTGCTGCTGCTCGAGTAAACTTCCCGCCGCCAGACGGGGCTCCGCATCGTTCGGGGAGAGTGTGGCCGCCTCCTTGAATGCGGCGATAGCTTCTTGCGGCCGGCTGTTTGCGAGTACATGCCCAAGCGCCATCCATGCACGCTCTTGTCCGCGGGGCGAGTTCGAGTTGGGCTTCAACTTGGTCGCTGCGCGGAGGTATTGCTCGGCCTGTGCATCTCCAACATCGGCCAACACCAACCCAAGATTCAGGTTCGATTCGAAAACGTCAGGCTTTGCCACGATGGATTTTTTATATGCTGCAATTGAATCCTGATTTTTCCCGAGCGCGTGATACACATAACCCAGGTCATACCAGGCGGCGTAACTTTCAGGATATGTTTCGAGGTATTTCTTTAATAGCGGCTCGGCGGCATCGAGATCATTCTTCCCAATGTCGTTCTCCGCTTCGGTGAGGGTCGCGGCCGCGGGGTCCTGCTCCTCTACGCGATGGTGCCTGACCGTTTGTCCGGTTTCTTGCCCGATGGAAGCAGAGGCGGAGAAAAACATGGCTGCGGCAACAGATACCGAGAGCGCGTGCGCAAATGTTTTATCCATTGCCATTGGAACGCGAAGCCATATTTCCGTTCAAAATCTGCGAGAGAAACTGTCCGGTGTAGGAGCCTTTTAGCCGTGCGATTTCTTCGGGTGTGCCTTCGCCGACGATTTGCCCCCCCCGCTCGCCGCCTTCCGGACCGAGATCGATCACCCAGTCTGCGGTTTTTATCACTTCGAGGTTGTGCTCGATCAGCAAGATCGAGCCTCCTGCTTCAATAAGACGCCGCAAAACGGAGAGTAGTTTACTGATGTCGTCAAAGTGCAACCCAGTTGTCGGCTCGTCAAGGATGTAAAGAATTTGACGGCGAGATTCGGGTTTCGGGCCACGCGCGCTGGTCGCCGGTTGCAGATGGGCTGCCAACTTCACGCGTTGCGCTTCGCCGCCCGAGAGTGTCGTAGCTGATTGGCCGAGCCGTAGATATCCGAGCCCAACCTCATCCAGTACGCGAAGCTTTTCCGCCACCCTGGGCGCGCCGGCGAAATGGTGCATCGCCTCCCGCACCGTCATCTGCAGTACTTCATGAACATTTTTTCCGCGGTAACGCACTTCAAGTACTTCTGGTTTGAACCGTTTGCCTTTGCATTCCTCGCAAATCAGTTCTACGTCGGCAAGGAATTGCATTTCGACGACGACGGTTCCGTCGCCTTGGCACGTCTCGCAGCGTCCGCCAGGCACATTGAACGAAAAATGCCCGGTGTAGAAACCGCGCTTGTGCGCTTCCGGCGTAGCTGCAAACAGTTCGCGAATTCCGTCGAATGCTTTGATATAAGTGACCGGATTTGATCGCGGTGTTCGTCCGATGGGCGATTGATCGATGAGTACCGCTTCATCAATGAACTCATCGCCGGTCAGCTCGTCAAAGAAAGGAGATTCAGTCGCCGCGTCATTGCTTTGGTTCTTTCTCGATCGGAGTGCCTGATACAAGACATCGTGCAGTAAAGTGGATTTCCCGGATCCCGACACACCGGTAATCGCGACCAGCAATCCCAACGGAACCGTCACATCTATGTTCTTTAAATTGTGGGCACGTGCGCCGCGAATGCTGATTTTTTGCCGTCCGGGTTTACGCCGGTTTACGGGAGTTTGAATCCGCAGTTCATGTGCGAGATATCGTCCCGTCAACGAGGCCGGCGCCTGCTTGATCTGCTCGTAGCTTCCGCTGGCAATCACCTTCCCGCCGTGTTCCCCTGCACCAGGCCCAAGATCCAGAATGCAATCGCTTGCGCGCATCACATCAGGATCGTGCTCGACAACGAGAACAGTATTTCCAAGGTCCCGCAAGCCATGAAGGATATTAATAAGCCGATGCGTGTCGCGGCTGTGGAGCCCGATCGAAGGCTCATCGAGAACATACAATGTGCCTACCAGTCGCGATCCGAGCGAAGTCGCCAGTTGAATCCTCTGGGCTTCTCCTCCTGACAGGGTTGAAGTTAAGCGATCGAGCATGAGGTATTCGAGCCCGACATCGTTCAGGAACTGCAGCCGTGTGCGAATTTCCTGCAGGAGTTTTTCAGCAATGTCCGATTCCTCTCGGCTCAGCTCTACAAGATTGAAGAACTGTGCTGCTTGTTCCACGGTCATCGAGCAGACTTCGCAAATATTTTTCCCTGCGATCTTTACCTGCCGAGCTTCGCGTCGCAAGCGAGCGCCGTTGCAATCCGAGCAGCGCGTATATCCGCGATAGCGACTCAAGAAAACACGTACGTGCAGCTTGTATTTTTTTCGCTCCAGGTATTCGAAAAACCCCCGGACTCCAGGAAACCTCTTGGAACCTTCAATGATCAGTCGTTGATGTTCGCAATCCAGTCTCACCCAGGGGACGTCGAGCGGAATGCTCGCCTGTCGTGCGAACTTTTTCATCTCTGTCGCATATGCGCGATACTTCGGCTTGGTCCAGGGCTCAACGGGTCCTTCATCCAGAGACTTCGACGGATCAGGGATGACGAGGTTCAGATCAAAGTCAATCGTGTTGCCAAAACCCTGGCAGCGTGGGCAGGCGCCAAATGGGTTGTTGAAAGAAAACAGCCGTGGCTCCGGTTCTTCATAGCGAATTCCGCACTGCTTGCACTCGAACCGCTGCGAGAACCGCAGTTCGCGAGACGGTTCACCGTCACGCGGGGCGGTCTGAAAAATAACTTCGCCACTTTCGCGATAACTGATTTCCGTAGCGTCAACGAGTCGTGGGCGGGAATCCAGAGACAACGAAATACGGTCTACCAGAACGAATACTGGTTCCGCGAAGTTGATGTCGAGCAGCGATTCTGGAGTTGAAAACTCGAATATGCTTCCGTTCTGGAATAATCGATTGAACCCGCGCTGGCGGAGTTCAAACAATCGAGCTTTGACTGCATCTGCGGATTCTTCATTTATTCCGTACTTACCGCATCGCCCGCGATCCTTTCCCGCTGTGAGTCCGAGAGCCTTCAGTCGCGGGGAAGCCACTTTTCTCTTTGTAACTGCGGATTTCTCGCCGGTAAGACTGTTCGGAATGAAATCGCTTGAGGCTTTGGCGGTGGGTGCAGGTGTGATCTGGAGAGGAAATAGTACGTTCAGGCGAGTGTCCTCTCCCAACGTGAGCACGGTGTCGGTGACTTCATCGACGGTATCTTTCTTTACCACCGCACCACAATTCAGGCAGTAGGTGCGACCGACACGCGCAAACAGCAGACGCAAATAGTCGTAGATCTCCGTCGCCGTACCGACCGTCGATCGTGGGTTCCTGGTCGTGTTCTTCTGGCGTATGGCGACAGCCGGCGCAATCCCTTCAATGTGGTCTGCGTCAGGCTTCTCTATCCTCTCCAGGAATTGGCGCGCATAAGCAGACAATGACTCCACGTATCTCCGCTGTCCTTCGGCATAAATCGTGTCAAAAGCGAGTGACGATTTGCCTGATCCCGAGACTCCAGTCACCACGGTCAAGGCATTGTACGGGATTTCAAAATCAATGTTCTTCAGGTTGTGAGTACGCGCTCCGCGTACGAGGATCGCTTCACCCGATTCCTGCTCACGGGAAGACACCTCCGGCGGTGGAATCAAGCTGGGATTGGAAACTGACGTGGACATTGCAAGCCGGACAGCCGTGGATCACGCGAGAGGGCGTACAGCCTGTTCCGCGAGCGCTGCCGAATCTTTCTATTATATGGGAGGAAGTCTCGGCGGGCTTATCGTCCTAACAGCAGCAGCCCGAAGATATAGAGCCAAAGCACGCCCATAAAGTGCCAATACCACGCCGCGACTTCAGTCACGATCCGGCGGTGCTCCAGTGGCCGCCGCATAAGCGAAATCACTCCGGCATAGAGAAGAACAACCAAGCCTCCGCTCAAATGCAACGCGTGCGCTCCGGTCAGTATGTAGAAGAATGGGCTCGGCACGCCCGTGAACATGTGAATGCCATGCGCCTCCACTGCCATCCACGCAGCCCATTGCCCAAGTAAAAACAGCAACCCAAGCACAACAGTGATACCGAGCCACGGAACCCCGAGTTCGCGGTCGAACGCGATGCCAGGAATCGACCGCACTGGGGCGAGTACCATTTCGCGCGCCACAGTACGCCGTGCCATTTCTATCGTGAAGCTGCTTACCAGCAAAATAATTGTGTTGAGCAGGAGGAGGCGCACTGGCAATTCGAGCGGCACCCAGCGATGAATGAAGGTGTTCGTCTGGGCGTCAAACATCAGCGATCCGTGTCGCATAAGCAGGAATACGACGGTCATCATTACGAACAGGACACAGATCGAGACCAACGCAAGCACCAACCCTAGACGGGCCCTGTACAGCCTGCGTCCATAGTTATAGGAGCCATCACCCGGCCCATTTCCTCCACCGCCGCCATGCCCAGGAGGGTGCACTCCGCCACCGCCATGGCCGGATTTCGGCTTCTCGATCGGAACTGGCGGGGCGAATGGCGGAGAAATGACTGGCATTCTGCTGCTCGGTTGTTAAGGCTTGGCTGTCTTCCCCAATGTGCGGACGTATCGGATTACTTGATTAATTTGCTGGTCACTCAACTGATCTCCAAACGGCGGCATGTTCGTCTGTCCATCGTGAATCACTTTGTGCAATTCAGCATTGGTCTTTTTCTGAACATCTTTAGAGCGAAGGTTGGCGGCTTGCAGTTGTTTGCCGAGCGGAGTGTTTCCGGTGCCGTCGGCTCCGTGGCACAAAACGCATTTTGCTTTGAAGGTGGCTGCACCCCCATCCTCGGCCAATGCAAGTTGTTCACCTGAAAAAACTAAGAATAATGCAACAACAATACTCAGAAAACAAGCCGGTTTAGTTCGTTTCACCAGGTCCTCCGTAATGGCATTGTAGTCGTGAAACTTCACATTGTAGAAGTCCAGCTGCGATTACCGCCAAACTGATTTTGATCATATCCAACCCACTTTGGTTTCAGCCCCTCAGGTAAAATTCACGCTTTATGGTGCGACAAGAATTACATCTCGCAAGGCACGGCAGCAAAGCCCATCCCGTAAAAAAGAACTGGTGCTTTGCCTGTGGAAAAGACAATCCCGGCGGCATGCACCTGAAGTTCCGCTTTGATGAAGCGCATCGTCGTTTTGTGTGTAAATTTCGACTTGGCAAGCAATACACCGGACCGCCTGGCCATTGTCACGGCGGAATAATTGCCACCATTCTCGATGATGCCATGAGCAAGCTAAACAAGCTACGTGATCTAGTTGCGGCCACTTCGCGCATGAATGTCGAGTACCTCAAGCCCGTGCCTCTGCATAAGACTTTGCGAGTTGAATCGAGAGAAATCAGCAAACGAGGGCGTCGTCTCACACGGATTGCTGAGATTCTCGATGAAAAAGGAACGGTTCTAGCACGCAGCCGTGGTGTTTTCGTGATAATCGATCCAGAACGCGTCTTTTCCCCGGGAAGGGCATGAGAGGCGCTGGATCAACTGAGTCTTGCAAAGTGCCGGTCATCCGGCGCAGAATCCACGGATGTCTGAGAGGGAAAATTCTCGTCCGCTTGCGATTTTCGGGACTGCCCTTTTCCTGCTCACGATCAGCTTCATCATCAACTACATAGATCGCGGCAACATCTCCGTTGCCGGCCCTCTCATTAAGGACGAGTTTCAGCTCTCCGCGTCACAGCTAGGGATTCTCTTCTCAGCTTTTTTTTGCACATACACCGCGATGCAGTTCATTCTCGGATGGCTCGTCGACCGCTTCGATGCGAACTGGATCCTTGCCGCCGGGTTTCTGCTCTGGTCTATAGCCACCGCTAGCACAGGATTGGTTGGCGGTTTCATGTTGCTGCTGGTAATGCGTTTCATTCTGGGCATCGGTGAGGCGGTGGCAATGCCTTGTGGATCAAAGATTTTGGCATTGCATCTTCCTGAACACTACCGGGGATTTGCCAGCGGCTGCGTCATGTCTGGGCTGAAATGGGGCAACGTGATCGGAACACTTGGCGCGGGACTGCTGATGGCGTCATTCGGCTGGCGGCCTGTGTTCATCGCAACCGGGGTGATCAGTTTGCTGTGGCTTCCTGCCTGGGTGAAATGGATGCCGCGTCGTGCCTCGCAACCAGTTATCGAGCGCACACAGGTCGCCCCGCGTTTCCGGGACATACTCGGGCACCGCTCATTTTGGGGGACTAGCACCGGACACTTCGCGACGAATTATCTTTTCTATTTCATGCTGACTTGGCTGCCGACATATCTGGTTCTGGAACGACATCTCTCGATGAGAAGCATGTCGTTGATAGCGGGCTCGATCTACGCTGTTGATGCGTTCTCCGCAGTGAGCACTGGTTGGCTCCAGGATTTTGCTATCGTGAAAGGCTACTCGCCGACTTTGGTTCGCAAGGCCGCGATGGTGATTGGATTCGTCATGGCTGCGGTAGGACTCGTAATCGCTGCCGTGGCGCATGGAAACATTTACATCCTTTGGCTGATGCTTGCCGGCTTTGGTTGCGGTATGACTGGGCCCGGCCTCTATACCTTTCCTCAAACTCTGGCAGGACCAGAAGCAGTGGGGAAGTGGTACGGATGGCAGAACGGTTTTGCGAATTTCGCAGGCATTGCCGGACCGGCGATTACCGGATTGGTGTTACAACGCACAGGAACATTCTTGGCGCCGTTCGCTATTACCGCCGGCGTCTGCATTGCGGGAGCGCTTGCATGGGTATGCATTGTAGGCAAAGTCGCACAGGTCGAGTGGGAATCTGTGAGCCGATCAGCGGCCCGTGTTCAGGTTAGTGCCTAGCGAGGCGGCTCGATCCGTGTGAGTTTATCGGAGTAGTTTTCTTGCGCTCTTGCGGATTTTCTTGCGAACTGTGGACTTAAATGCTCTTTTACCGAGCGCGTGTCTCAGCAACATTCAGGATTCAGCACAGGTCCATTATCTTGGCTGTCTCTTCGGGGATCTCTGCTTCAAGAGCAGACGAAAATGCTCTCGCAACTGCTTCACCGCCCGATCAAAAGGATCGACTGATCCAAAGGGAGGCAAAGTCTTCGGCATCGCATTTGTGCTGAGCCTGACAATGCCGTTCAATCTTGCCATGTTCCTGAACGACCCGAAAACCACGTTTGCCTGGGGCGCGACCGCGGGCTTTCTCGCCGGCTTTGGATGGGTCGCCATGGGAATGGGCATTGTGTCGCTCTTTGAACGGCGGCCCTTTAGCTATGTATTGATTAACGGCGGGTATCTGACGCTCGCACTTGTCATAATGGGTGCCATTCTGGGTGGCTGGCGATTGGGACGCATGCGAATGGGATCATGCCACCTCTCCGCTTCGGCGCAGGTTCCATAAAGTCAACCCAGTAGCGAGCAAACCGAGAAAAACGAATACTCCCAGACACCGTACCCACTCTGGAAAGAGATGGCGGGGAGGGGCGAAGGACATTGTCAGAAAAAAAACCGGGTTCAGGTACAAGGGAAGTTTCATGGACCAGGGAAAATCCGCCCAGGAGCGTCCTTCGCGCCACACCGAAATTTCGATTATGAAGATAATGAATGTAACGACGGTGAGCGCAATCACGGTTGCGTAAGTCACGGCCGTAGCATGTACACTGCGGCGAAACACCGATGACCAATACAGGCCGATAGCGTTAAAGGCACCAAGCGCGATCACAGTAGTTATGATGGCGATGAAGACCTCCCACGGCCCGATGCCTCCGAAGGCAAAGCTGATACTGAGCACAGGAATCCCAATGACGATCAGTAACAGCACAAACAAAAGCGACGCTGCAAATTTTCCAAACCAGATTTGAAATGGAGTCAAAAGAGACGTGAGCAAACTGGCAAATGTGCGCTGTTCCTTTTCGATAGTGAGAGAGCCAGCGCTGAAAATCGGCGCCAGAAGCAGCAGTATGGCCATCTGTGTGTATGCTGCAGTTATGAAGATGGCGACCCCTACCTCCGCCCCTTGCACGCGCCGATTTTCAAGAGCGCTCAGGTAATATGCGAGCGTAACAACAGCGCCGAGCACCACAAGATACAGCGAAGGTAGAATCCATCCGCGCCGTTCGCGCATGCGCAAGTTCAGTTCTTTGCGGATCATCGGATTCACGGCTTGGTTCCTCCAAAGGCCTTTTGATAACGCTCTTCCAGGGTTGTAGAACGTGGGGCAAAGCTTGCGACCTGAACCCCTGCAGCGATCAGAGATTGCAGCAGTGCAGCGGCCTCGGCCTTACTGCCGGCAAGTTGAACGAGCAGCCGTGAGTTTTCAGCCTTCAGAACGGTCGCAGTGAATACCGACGTCGTAGCTTGCAGAGCGTTCTCGATTGAGCCAAGCACTTCGACTTCATAAATCTGCGTCGGGGCAGCCGCCCGGCGTAGCTGAATAATCTGGTTCCCATCAGCATCCGCAGCGTTCTTTCCATTGGAAATCAACGCCACTCGGGTGCAAATATCTTCAAGGTCGCTCAAGATGTGGGAGGAAATCAAGATTGTGACTCCCTCCGCATTGAGTTGTTGAAGTTCTCGACGCAGATCAAGCCGGGCAATCGGGTCGAGACCGGTTGCAGGTTCGTCGAGCAAGAGGACCTTCGGATTGTGGAGCAAGGTTTTTGCCAGCACCAGGCGCTGCTTAAGCCCGAACGAGAGCTCTTCTACGAATGCATCGCTCCGGTCGGCTAGTCCCGCGCGCCGGAGCGCACTCTCAATTACAGGACTTTGCCGCTCGCGATCGACGTGAAACGCGTCAGCAAAGAACTGAAGGAACTCCCGCAAACGCATGTCCTGATACACGCCGGGCTGGTCGGGCAAATATCCAGTTATTTGCTTCACCGCGTCACGGTTCTCCTGCACGTCCATACCCGCAATGCGGACCGATCCCGAGCTCGGCTTAATCAGAGTTGCGAGGGTTTTTATGAGTGTCGTCTTACCTGCGCCATTTGGCCCCACGAGGCCAAACAGTTCACCCTCGGCAACCTCGAGGCTGAATGCATCGAGGGCGCGATTGCCATTAAAGTTTTTGCGTAACTCCGAGATCTGAATCATGGTTGCGTTAGTGCCACCACCGTTACCGCAAAGCGGTTCTGAACAAACCTATGTCCGGAAATACTCACCGGTGGTATGGGAGTGTCGCTGAGACCCACGAAAAGATGTTTCGACTCTCCGATCGAAAATTCGTTGTATGGCAAGTCTTTGAGGTGCCTTGCAGGCTTGCGTTGTGTGATCGCCGCAGGATCAAATTCTACGTTGTCTGCACCCGAGTTCATGCGAACTCGCTCCCATATGGGATCCGAAGAAATCCGATTCAAGTCAATTTCTTCTCCCGGGGAGATATTGGAAATCAAATACTTCTCGTTTCGGGAGATATCCAGATACATGGCTTCCCGAAATTGCTGCCCAGTGCCGTTTTTTAGGCGACGGTCTGTCAGCGTAACGGTTCCTGTAAAAACATGGAACGTCTCGAAATCGAGATCGGAATAAGACCAGCGAAGCATGGGAATTTCCACTTCAAAAGGCGGACCCAATTGAATTTGCCATCCTGGCTGCATTCGTTCCTTTTCGGTTATCTCGGTGGCAATGTCTGCGCTCACCTCGCGCGTAGGCTGCCCTGATGTGAGGACCGCATCGTCGCCGACGGTGAGGCTCAGCTCCTGCCGCTCCGGCGACGAGACCCTCAGGGGTATGCTCTCCCATGCATTCGGGCTCTTATCATCCATCCAGTAGACCGCGAGATTGTCGAGCGTTATCTGTTTAGGACGGTTTGCAGAGCTCACGAAATAGAGTCCGATAGCGAAGACCACAGCCACGCCCGCGGTTGTTATCCATCCCCATTCCAGCCGGCGGAGCCGGTTGAGAAGCGAGAAATTACCGACTCCGACGATGAAGATGTAGATTACGAGCCATACCAGAAACCAACGCAAGCGCGGAAAGCTGAACGAGACTGCAAACTCCTGCCGCAAGGGATCAAAATTCGCGATATTTGCGCTGGACGGCGGATAAGTGCCATACGGACTCAGAAGCTTGCCTGTGAATAGAGATCCGAGAGTCTTGGTCTGAAGTCCCGGAACCCGAAACAATTTTCCTCTTCCGACCAGTGCTGGTTCCTGGATTGAGCCCGTACGGTATGCCGATAGAAAAGTAGGATCACGAGATTCCTTTTCTAGTAAGATCAGGTGCCCGCCGCGCCTGGTGTATGCCTCGAGTGCGCGTCTTTCAACGGTATTCCAGTCGGAAAGCGTGCCGGCGATCACGATGAAAGCCGCCGGCGCATAGTCAAGCCACCGTTCTCGTGGCGTTTGCAGGGTCAGAAACTTGAAATTCTTGCCCTTTTCCGAAACTTCGTTTTCTGAGCCGCTGAACGAAATCTGAGACTGCGCGTCATCGCAGGCTTCGCGCTCTTTGCAAAAGATGACAACCAGGGCTTCATTTGCAATTCGGGTGAGAGAACTCAAGTCGATAGCCGAACTGCCGATTTTATTGCCTGCCGTATCGCTTGCAACGACCTCAAGACTGGAACGCCCCCACACAGTGAGCGGCAGTGGGGCCACGACTTGCACTAGCTGGCCGCTTTTAACGCCCACATGTTCAGAGATGTGATCGACCCGAAGCGGGCCCAGCTTCTCCTGTTGTGCGAGGGAAACGGTGAAGTTGAGTGTGATCGAGTTCACACCCGGAGGCACGTTGACGTTCACAGTAACCGGCGTCGGAGTTGCAGTCGAGTAATAGCCCTTCAGGCCGACTTCAGAGATTTGCACGCCGGTGTCGGCAAGCGCCGCCGCGGATAGCACAACCAGAACGACGGGTATGAGGTGAGCTCGCATCTTTATGAGGTGAGATCGGCATTATATGTAGAACTTGCATCCCGAGTTGGCAAGTATCAGTTGAAGGTCGCGAGTCGGTGCTTAGGTTTTGAGGCACTCAGGCTGTAAAATAGGGATAGTAAACGCTCACTCTTCACGATCGCGAAGGTATCCAACATGTCCCAGAAAAACGGTAGTTCTTCTAACTCCAGCACGAGCCTGCGCCTGAAAACCGGCCTCGCCGAGATGCTCAAAGGCGGCGTCATCATGGACGTCACTGATGCCCGCCAGGCGGAAATCGCCGAAAAAGCCGGAGCAGTTTCGGTCATGGCCCTCGAGCGCGTGCCAGCGCAGATTCGTGCAGAAGGCGGCGTTGCGCGTATGGCGTCCCCGAAGAAGATTCGCGAGATCATGGAAGCCGTTTCGATTCCGGTCATGGCGAAGTGCCGCATCGGCCACTTTGCCGAGGCGCAAATCCTCGAAGAGCTGGGCGTCGATTACATTGACGAATCTGAAGTGCTGACGCCCGCCGACGAGGCACATCACGTGGACAAGCACGCCTTCAAAGTCCCGTTCGTCTGTGGTGCGCGCAATCTGGGCGAGGCTCTGCGACGCATTGCCGAAGGCGCGGCCATGATCCGCACCAAGGGTGAAGCCGGCACCGGCGACGTGGTGCACGCCGTCAAACACATACGCCAGATCGTGCAGGACATGAAAATTCTCACCGTGCTCGGCGAAGAAGAACTCTACGCTAAAGCGAAAGAGCACCAGGCACCGTTCGAACTGATCAAGCTGGTGGCGAAAGAAGGGAAGCTGCCGGTACCGAATTTCTCCGCCGGAGGAATCGCCACGCCCGCCGACGCTTCGCTCGTGATGCAGCTTGGCGCCGAAGCCGTGTTTGTCGGCTCAGGAATTTTCATGAAGAACTCAACCGAGTTCGCGCCGCCTGACGAAGCCGAGAAGCGCGCTCGCGCCATTGTCCAAGCCGCGACGCACTACAAAGATCCTAAAGTGTTACTTGAAATCTCGTCGGACGTGCCGAGTGCCATGAAGGGCTTGGCCGTATCTGCGATGGATGAGGCGCAGATGCTGCAAACGCGGGGTTGGTGACCTCGTGCCTCGCAGGGCAGTCGCTTAGCGCAAGGTTCCTCGACTGCACGGGATGACTTACAAACGAATCCCGCTCCACTCCGAATGACGAGGAGGGCGCTCCTCCACGCAAGAGCTTGGTGCGATGTTTACGGAGCCGTAGTCAACGATCCAGATGCTGTCACGCCGTGGGGATTGATCGCCGTTGCTCTGAACACCATGGTGCCGGAGACGGCAAAGAACTCCATGGTACTCGGCATGTTGGCATAGCGGTGGAATCCGGCGGAGAGTTGAAAATAGTCGAACGCGTTCAACGCCAGGTCCTTGGATTTTGGCGGCAACATG
Organism: Terriglobales bacterium; assembly: GCA_036557105.1. Taxonomy (GTDB): domain Bacteria; phylum Acidobacteriota; class Terriglobia; order Terriglobales; family Acidobacteriaceae; genus Gp1-AA145. The sequence goes on along the minus strand of DATBIE010000250.1, from coordinate 76,567 downwards.
GGAAGCGCCGGACTATCGAATTCCTCATGAGGAATTGAGATTGTAAGAGGACTGGGCGCGTCGTAAACGATGTCGTTACGATCGGGCTGAGTCCTGCAGCGAAACGATCCAGACCCACCCAAGATAAGTTTTTGTATTCCTGCAGATGCTGACGCCGTGAGCTGAACAGCATATTTGTGCCCTTGCTGACTCTTGAAGTGCCCACCATCTATAGCGAAATTCATTGAAACGCCCGTCTGAAGATCGGTCACGCGCCACGCCAAAGCAGGAATTGCAAGCAGGTTTGGCTCACGGGGATCATAGGCGTCCGATGCGGCCCGAGTTTGAATGTGAAGCCCCTGAGCGTCCGCGTTGACGCGGTCGCTGGCGGTGCTCGCGGCATCCGGCTTTGGCATAAGCGTATCTCCGTTTGCTTTCACCACAATAGTGGTGTGGGTCGCGAAATCGTTTCATAGATATTCCACGCGTTATCTTTCAGTTTTTAACATCCAAGCTCGTCCGAGTTGCTACATTTTCAGTCCATATGCCCAATCAGGTCCGCGTTGAAATTGTTCCTGCACGGCAAATTGCCGCGGTGCGCCGCCGAGTTCCCCTTGGACAAATTGCCGGAGCGTGGCGTCCCGCGCTCGACAAAGTCTGGGAATTTCTGCGTGCAAACCCGGGCTTGCGAAGCGACGGCCACAATGTCTTTCTTTACCATCATCCCGAAGACCGGCAGTCGCCCATGGACATTGACTTTGGCGTCGAGGTGACGCGACTGTTTGCTCCATCAGGAGAAGTGACCCTTGCGGAAGTACCCGCGGGAAAGGTCGCGAGTGCAGTTCATATCGGCGCTTACGAGCAACTCGGGAGAGCTCACGAAGCGATTCACGCCTGGGCGGCAGCGAATCGCGTGACCTTCGCCGGAAAATCGTGGGAGATTTACGGCGATTGGAACGAGGATGTCACGAAACTGGAAACACGAATTGAGTATCTGTTGTCGTGAGTACCGAGCGTGGAGAAATCGAAAGCCCCGCTGGTCAGGCGGGGCGTGCAAAAATTGCGATAAGTACGCCATCTTTCAGCAACTCGTTGCAGTGCCGGCTGAAGATGAAGGGTTACGCTGCCTCAAGTACCGACAAGATGTTTCCTGCCGGATCTTTGAACCACGCAATCGTTGGTCCATTTCCGCGCGAAATTCCTCGTGTATCTGTCTTGATGTTTGGCTCGTTGTAGACTTCGAATCGGACGCCCCGACTGCCAAGCTCATCCACGGTCTTTTCCACATTGTCCACGGGAAAGTTTAGAACCGTGAATGTGGCGGGTTGGTGGTTCGGTTTGGGATATATCAAGGTCTTAGCCTCATTGATTACCAGCGTGTCCTCCGGTCCAGAGGAAACATCGAGGCCAAGAGTTTTGCCATAAAAATCTTTGGCTTTCTGGATGTCATTGACGGAAAAGCTACTGAGAGCCCTCTTTGCATTGAGCATTTCTCACTCCTGAGAGTAGGATTTTTCTGCTTTGATGCCGAGCTCGGGTACGAGGAAGTCAAAAGCTTGTTATTCAAGTGGGCAGGGTGAGTTCGTCGCCGTGCGCGACACCGAAATGATTGCAATGAGAGCGGATGTCGAGCGTATACTGCTGCGCAACATCGAAGCGATTCTGGTTTCGCAAATAGCCGGAGGCCATATGCCCGTCAAGCAAGGCGACCTGTCTCTGTTAGAGCATCCCGCGGCGCAAGAACTTCTGCAATCGAAAATTCCTGCGCGGCTGGCTTACGTCTGGACGGACGGTACCCCCCGCGTTGTTCCAGTCTGGTTTCACTGGAGCGGCCGGGAGTTCGTGATTGGAACACCACCTAAGGCGCCTAAGCTCAAAGCGCTCACAAAAAATCCAAAGGTCGCGTTAACCATCGATGAAAACACATTTCCACACAAGGTGCTGCTCGTGCGAGGCACAGCACGATTGGAAACAGTAAACGGGGTGGCACCGGAATATTTGGCCTGCGCACAGCGTTACTTCAGTCCCGAACAGGCGCAGGCATGGCTGAAACAGCTGCAGCAGATGGTCTCATCGATGGTGCGTGTCGCCATCACACCTGAATGGGTAGGGCTTCTCGATTTCCAAACGCGATTTCCTAGCGCATTAGGCGTGTAAGGCCAAGAACGCGGCATATGTTCCAGATTGTTCGATAGCAGGAGGGCAAGTGGTTCGCGAGCGGATTCTGAAGGTCGTATTGGTCCTCGTCGGATTACTGTTTTGTGCCTTGATCTATCCGGGGTTGATGTTCTTCTCACGGGATCCTGCGGTGGCGATGATGATGAGCCTCTACGTCACACTTGGAGTTTTTCTCCTGATCGCAGCTCGTGATCCTGTAACACACCGTAGCCTGATTCTATATGCAGGTTGGGCCAACCTGGCCCATGCCTCAGTCATGGCCGTTCAGTCGTATCGACACGTAATTGAGCATCAAGAGCTCTTTGGCGTTTTCTTGTTCGGTGTTATTGGCATCGTGCTGATTACACTTACACCTTCCAAAGAAACGTCGAAGCAGGGGTCAGTCGCGAACCCGACTTGATTTGTGACGGGGAATATCGATAGGCCTTGATGAAAGTGCCGCAGCAACTAGCATCACTGCATCCCACGGGCTGCACCTGAAAGTGATGGTGGACCTGGTCGGGATCGAACCGACGACCTCTTCCATGCCATGGAAGCGCGCTCCCAGCTGCGCCACAGGCCCACAATTCAGGCAAGACGAGACTTTTATTGTCCCTTGTCAGGTCAGCATCCGTCAATCCAAACCGATTGCATATTGCCGCGGTAAGCCGGATGAAGCCGGAGATCGGAACTTGAAAGAATGCGTGCGTCTTCAATCGATACATAACGGCAGACCCCTGCTAGGGTTCGTGATTTCTGTAGAGAACCGAAAAACCTGTGAGTGGAAGCCGAGTTGCCAAAATTGGGAAAATGAGTATGCTCGAAGAGAGCTCAAATGAACCAGAGATTCTTTCATGTTTGCTGGCTGCTGATCGCTAGTGTCTGCGCAGCTCAGACCATCGGCAGCGCGGCATCGGCTCCGCCGGTTTCCTATTCCTCGATTTCTGAACTCAATCAGTTACTCGCCGGTTTGCAGCAAACTTCGCTACAGATCCAGGGAGATTTATCGCATTTGCGAGTCCAGAAGTGGAAGACTGACTCAAAAACGAAAAACCAAACAGAAAGCGACATCGAATCTGTTCAGCGCAACCTTCAGACTGCGTTGCCGGGAATTTTGAACGATCTGAAAAATTCACCCGAGAGCGCGCCAGTGACCTTTAAGTTATATCGAAACCTGGATGCGCTGTATGACGTGTTGACATCGATTGTCGAATCCGCCGGCGCCTTCGGTAACAAAGATGAATTCCGCTCAATCGATGGAGACCTGGGCTCTTTGGAACAATCCAGACATGCCTTCGCCGATCGAATGGAAAAAATAGCCAGTGCGAAGGAGACTGAAATTGGCCAGCTCCGGACCGCACTCCAAACTGCACGCTCGGAAATTCCTCCGAAGAAGGTCGTGGTGGACGACACACAACCGGCTCCCCCCCAGAAGACAACCACACACAAGAAGACATCTACAAAGCCGAAATCTAAGCCTAAGCCGTCCCCCTCACAGCCGAATGCACCCTCGAACGGCCAAACATCGCCACAGTAGAGTCCCACTCCTAACATCCTGCGCCCCAGTAACTTAGATTCCGGGAACCCGGAAGGGTGGTGCGGAGTCTAACAAGGATAGAGAGACATTGCGCCGAGACTTATAATTGGAGAGTACACGCCGTGGCAGGAATGGCGGGAGCGGCCAACTTGGGAGAATTCGCAGGCGCGATCGGAATTCGCACGCAGGAATCCGCCCTCATTCTGGAACTGAAGGCGGGTTCCGAGGAAGCTTACGCCTGGCTCGTTGGTGAATTTCACCAACCGGTTTACAGCCTGGTGTACCGCATTGTTACCGATCCGGCGGATGCGGCCGATACCACGCAGGAAGTTTTCCTAAAAATCTTTCGAGGCATGAAGCACTTTCACGGCGAGTCTACGTTGAAGACGTGGATTTACCGTATTGCAATCCATGAAGCTTCAAATCGCCGCCGCTGGTGGTTTCGCCATAAATCGAAAGAGATCGCTGTCGATCAAAACGAAACCGCCTGTGAGCATTTCTCATTTTCCGAAACAAACGCCGCCCTAGTCGACCGGCATAAATCGCCCTTCGAAGCTGTTGCCGACCACGAGGTGCAGGAGCGAGTGGAATCCGAGCTGAGGAAGGTTCCCGAGCCATACCGCACGGCGGTCGTACTACGCGACATAGAAGATTTATCCTACGAAGAAATCGCAGAGATCACGCAAGTTTCGCTGGGCACAGTGAAATCGCGCATCACTCGTGGGCGCGAGGCGCTGAGGAAGAGGCTCAGCGAGTACGTGAAAGAAGTCGGGCCAGAGCTTGGACTCATCGCACCACCGCCACAAAACGAAAGTTATTCAGGCCGCAATCGTACGCGAATCGAGGCTATGTCGTGACGTGTACACAATCAAAGTCGATGCTTTCCGCCTATCTCGACAGCACCCTGACCGGAAAGGAAATGCATTCACTGGACCGACATTTGCAGGGGTGTGCGGAATGCAGCCGCGAATACAATTCGCTTTGTCGGACGCAATCGCTTCTGGCGAGGATCGGTCCGAAGCGTGCGCCCGTTGATTTGTCGCTTAAGTTGCGCCTGGCGCTTTCGCATGAAATTGCACGCTCGAGGCGTCCTTATTTTGCCGGCCTGATTTTGCACGTCGAAAATGTGCTTCGCGCGTTCATGCTTCCGGCGACCACAGGACTTGTCGCTACCATTCTGGTTTTCGGTCTCGTGGCTGGAATCCTGGCAGCACCACCATCTGTACACGCCAATGCGGCCGATGTTCCTTTGATGTTTGCGACCGATCCGGAATTGCAGTCAAACAGTTTCGGATTCACCATGGGGCCTGTCAGCCAGGATTCTCTATTAATTGAGGCCTACGTTGACGCAAAAGGGCGTGTGCAGGATTATCGGATTCTTTCAGGCAGTGAAAGTCCCGAGGACATTCACGAACTGAACAACATGCTGATCATGACTACGTTTCGCCCGGCGACCTGGATGGGGACACCTCGTCCTGGTACCGCAATCCTGTCTTTCTCCAGAATCAGCGTAAAAGGTTGAGCTTCTCTCGATTCCAATTTTCAGATTGTGCTCAGGTGAAGATCTCACAACGTCGTGCTACTTACCATGTCTCACGCTGAGAGCAACTCGCTCCAGCAGCTACCCATCCAACGCCTTCAGTAGGTCACCTGAGGAATCCATTTCGAACGAACCAGCCTTCGTGGAAGATCACGTCACACTCGCAGAAGAGAACCCTTCTCGCTTTGCGAATCTGTGTCGCGAATTCACTCGGCGCGTTCTCTCAGGTCAAACCGCTGTGGAGTGCCTGACATCCTCGGCGGAGTTCTAGGGCTAGCTCGCTAATGCCTGTAAGTGAGGGTGCGAAGCTTTGCAAAAGCAATGACTCTGGTTTCGAACGTCGCGACCCAAGCTGGCGCCACTGCAGCTCCTATCAACCGCGCAGCGTGGTATGCCGCCTATACATGCTCGCGCCACGAAAAACGAATTGCCCAACAACTTCAAGACCGCGGAATCGAACACTTCCTCCCGATGTACCGTTCCAGGCGGCGATGGAAAGATCGCACGAAAGAACTCGAACTCGTACTGTTTCCCGGATACGTTTTTGTCCGGCTCGAGCTGATCAATCGCCTTCAGGTCCTACAGCTCCCTGGCGTGGTGCGCTTTGTTTCTTTCAATGGACAACCGATGCCACTTTCAGAAGACAACATTCAGGCGTTACAGAACGGTCTATCTCACAACGTGCGCGCTGAGCATCATCCATTTCTGAATGTTGGGCGGCGAGTAAAGGTGATTTACGGCCCGCTCAGCGGCGCACAAGGCATTCTGATCCGGCGACGAAACAATTGGCGCTTAGTCATCTCGATAGACGCCATCATGCGATCCGTCGCAGTTGAAATTGACGAGGCAGACGTTGTGCCGGCGTAACTGATGAACCGGAAGTTCACTGATAGCTGTGCGAATGAGGTATTCCATGACACCCCGAGCGCTTCTCTCCCTCGTTTTTAGTCTCGTGTTGCTGGCGGCTGCAGCTGGCCCGTTGTTTTCGCAGACTAAGGTCGATTACGGCGATCGTCAAAGCACGTACTCGCGCACCCGTGCACTCGATGATGCTGATTCGCGCGCAGAGAAAGAAGCAGAGCGGTTGGTTTCCCTTTCACCGGACAACATTATTGTGATCTTGCAGCGCGAGCCAGGACTGTTCCTGGAAGTGAAAAAAATGTACGTCCGTCGTGCTTATTCACAGGGTCAAGTGGTAAATGCGAATGAATTGACTGACGATTTCATTTTTCGGCGCATCCGAGAGGACCAGGAGTTCTGCGCGCTCATTACTCAACAGATCGTCGACCGAGGTTACATTCAACCAAAACCGACTCGCGAGGAATTGGCGCGCCAATTCGAGGAACGTCAGCAATTGATCGACCGCGCCGCTCGCGATGAAGCTGTTGAAGAGCAGGCGTACAGCGAAAACCAAGGCACACCGGAAGGAACGAACCACTACCACGCAGTTCCTTCTGGCAAGCAGGCTCCGCCTTCTTCTCTACCTAATCAGCCATACGCACCGCCGAACTTACAGGGAACTCCCCAACCACCTTCGAATCTGACCAACGATCAGCAGCGCGCTTTGATGCAAGCACGATTGAGCAGCGCGGCCTCGGGACAGGATGAAAGCTACGGTTTGCCACTAAATGTAATCAACGGGCAGGCATCTGGGTCCGATCAGCTCCAACAGGCGCTCAATACAAACCCGAATCAATTTATGGCAGCCAACTTGGGTAGTGATGCGACCTTGGGGAACATCCCCGGCGTTTTCAGCGGCGGAACGAATGATTCGAACCAGGTCAGCCCACCAAAATCCCAGGAGGAGGCATATCAGCGCGCGCAACAGCTCCAAGCGTCACAGCAACCAGGTCGGGAGGCGAATCTACGGACACCAAGAGAGTTTCAGCGGGCTTACAGAAAACCGTCGGATCAGCCAGTGCTTCTGCATCAGGCGGACCCTTACGCAGACATCCCGTCTTTATACGATCTCTACGAGCAGTACTCGCGCAATACCGGCAAACTGGAACGGTTTGGGGCTGAAGTTTTCGAAAACGGCACCGGAAATTTAAACCAGCTTCCGATGGATCTGCCGGCTGGCCCCGACTACGTGCTCGGACCGGGTGATTCCGTCAACATCGATCTTTGGGGTAGCGTTTCGCAAAGGCTGCACCGGACGATAGATCGCGAGGGACGCCTGAGTCTTCCGGAAATCGGCTCTATACAAGCTTCTGGGCATACACTCGGCGACGTGCAGCACATCGTCCAGACTGCGCTTCGAACTCAGTTTCGCCAACTCGAGGCGGACATTTCTCTTGATCGGCTGCGTGCCGTGCGAGTCTATGTGGTTGGGGATGTTGAGAGGCCCGGCGCTTATGACGTGAGTTCATTATCAACTCCGCTGAATGCGCTATACGAAGCGGGAGGACCGACGACCAAAGGTTCTCTGCGATTCGTAAAGCACTATCGTGGAAATCAGTTGGTGGAGAACGTCGACCTTTACGATTTACTGCTGCACGGCGTGAATTCCGGAATACAAAGGCTCGAGTCAGGGGACACGATCCTCGTTCCGCCTATCGGCCAGCAAGTCACGATCGAAGGCATGGTGCGAAGGCCGGGAATTTATGAACTTGCGGGCGAGAAAACACTTGCCGAAGTCTTGGAATTAGCAGGAGGAGTTCTGCCTTCAGGTACCCTGCGGCACGTCGATGTGGAACGCGTCCAGGCGCATGAAAGCCGTACGATGCTCGCCGTCAACATTCCCGAAAATGACGATAAGGCCGCCGTAACACAAGCTCTGGAAAAATTTCCGATTGCTGATGGCGACAAGGTCAAGATTTCTCCGATAGTTCCCTATGCCGACAAAACGGTTTATCTGGATGGCCACGTTTTTCGTCCGGGCAAATACGCCTACACCGAGGGCATGAAGGTCACAGATCTAGTGCACAGCTATCGCGACCTGCTCCCCGAACCCTACAAACGACATGCCGAAATTATTCGCCTGAAGGGCCCGGACTACAAACCGGAGATCATTGCATTCAATCTCGGTGACGCAATGGACGGAAAGGGCCAGGACCTGGCGCTCAAACCATTTGATACTGTCCGCGTCTTCAGCCGTTTCGATTTCGAAGACCCGCCGATCATCACAGTGAGCGGGGAAGTAAGAGACCCAGGTGATCATGTGACCAACGGCGTTACACGATTGCGCGATGCGATTTTTCTCGCGGGAAACACAACCCCGGACGCAGAATTGGACGACGTTCAGGTCTTTCGTAAAACAGCTGCCGGAAAATTGGAAGTGCTGAATGCAGATCTCAGCAAGGCGCTTGCCGGAGATGCAAAGGAAAACATCATACTTGCGCCGCAGGACCGCGTATTCGTGCATAAGGACGTGCGCCGCCTTAATCCAGCGACGGTGGTGGTGCAAGGCGAAGTTTCGCGCCCCGGAACTTATCCGCTTGGTTCTGAAATGACCGCATCTGAATTGGTGCGAGTGGCGGGCGGTTTGACTCGTTCAGCGTATCCAGAGGAAGCAGACCTCACGCGCTACACAATTGAGAACGGAAACAAGATGGAGACCGAGCACATTCCCGTTCACATTGGTGAAGCACTGGGCGGCACTCCGGATGCAGACATGCGACTGCGTCCTGGAGACGTACTCAGTGTGCGCCAGGTGGCGGGATGGAAGGATATCGGTGCTACGGTGAGGATCGAGGGCGAAGTGGTCCATCCCGGTACTTATGGCATCGAAGTGGGTGAACGCTTGAGCGAGGTAATCGCGCGCGCCGGTGGGTTCCAGCCGGACGCCTATCCTTACGGCTCGATTTTCGAACGAGTGGAAATCCGAGCGATTGAACAGAAGAACCGCGCGAAATTAATTACGGACGCACAGGCGCAAGGCGGAGCCTTGGGCGCCACAGCCGATGACCCTCTGGTAAAGAGCGCGGCACTGACGCAATGGCACGACACCCTAAATAACCTTCAGACTGCTCCTCCCATCGGGAGACTCATCGTGCACATTAGCCCTAACAAGTCATGGGTCCATAGCCAGGCCGATGTACAACTCCGCGACGGCGATTCCATTTACGTTCCGAAGAAGCCCAACTTCGTTCTGGTGCAGGGCGCAGTTTACAACCAGACCGGCATCACATTCCGCGCAGGGAAGAGCGCGTCATGGTATTTGCACCAGGCGGGTGGGCCGACTTCTTCTGCGGACAAGAAGAACATTTTCATTGTCCGCGCGGATGGCACGGTTGCCGGAGGATCGAAAGGACTCTTCACCGGCGGGGCCTTGGACGCCGAGGTTCGGCCGGGAGATATGGTGGTCGTGCCAAACAAAGCTTTCGGCGGCGGGGCAAAGTGGAAACAGCTTCTCCAGGTTTCAGAACTCGTTTCGGCAGTCGGCATCGCCGTGCAGGTGGCGCGCGGTTTTTAACGTCGAGACGCGATGCGTCGCCTGATTTCGAGCAAACGTTGTGCGGGGATGCTGATCCTTTGGGGCACTCTTTCATTCGCGCAGACGCAAGCTCCTTCCGAGAACACGTCTCAGTCAAATCCGTTCGCTGCGGTCGAGCAAGATCGAAACTATGGTCTACAACCAGGAGCCGACCCCGAAAACCAGCTTGGTACTCCATTCATCCGGCATGTCGCGGAGGACCAGAAACACTTCTGGACATTCCCCACGCGATTGCACGTCCAGGACTTGAAGTGGATCATTCCTGGCGCAGGCGCGACTGCAGCTTTTATCGCAAGCGACAGTTGGATTTCAACCCAAGTGCCCAATCGACCGAATCAACTTAGCACCAGCAAGACCGTGTCGGACTACAGCTTGTATTCGCTGGTTGCCGCGGGTGGAGGCGCTCTTTTACTGGGAAAGATTTCTCATAACGATCACCTGCAAGAGACTGGGCTGCTCGCTGCGGAAGCAGCCATCGATGCTACCGGCGTCACGTATGCCGTTAAGGCAATGACTCTTCGCCAGCGGCCATTCGTCACTAATGAAGACGGAGATTTTTTTACCGGGAAAATATCAAGCAATACTCTTTCCTTTCCCTCCGAACATGCAGCTCTCGCCTGGTCGATCGCCGGGGTCGTTGCTCACGAGTACCCGGGCCCGCTCACGAAGATTGGCGCTTACGGTTTGGCCACGCTCGCAAGCGTGACACGCGTTACCGCGAAGCAGCATTTTCCTTCTGACATCATCATTGGTGGTGTCCTTGGTTGGTATTTTGCCCACCAGGTTTACCGAGGGCGTCATGATCCGGAACTTGGCGGTACTGCATGGGGCAGTTATTTTGAAACTTCATACGAGCCCAAGCAGCGGAATCCCAAAAACATGGGTTCACCGTACGTTCCACCGGACAGCTGGATTTATCCGTTGTTTGATCGGTTGCAGGCGCTGGGAATTGTGAAGACCGCTTTTCTCGGAATTCGCCCGTGGACCCGGATGGAGTGCGCGCGGCTGCTGGAAGAGGCCGAAGAGCAGATTAATTCCAGAAGCAACAACGATGAAGGTTTTCGGATCTATCGTGAACTTACAGATGAATTCAACAGAGAATTGGGGCGTCTGAACGGCGCCGCCAACCTGGGATTCAGCGTGGATTCGCTCTATGTGCGAGGCACTGAAATTTCTGGCAAGCCGTTGACTGACGGCTATCACTTTGCGCAAACGATCACAAACGATTATGGCCGTCCGTACGGTCAGGGATTCAACGATATTTTGGGCCTCAGCGCGTACGCTGTCGCCGGGCCGTTCTCGTTCTCCTTGCAAGGCGAGTATCAACACGCGCCCGCAGTGCCGGGATACTCACCACTTGTTCAGCAGGCGATTGCAGGTGTGGACTTTACGATTCCATTCCCGTACAGCAGAGCTCAAGTGAATCGATTCGATCTTTTGGACGGCACTGTCGGAATACAGTTCCACAATTTTCAGATTTCAGCCGGAAAGCAGAGCAATTGGTGGAGCATGAGCGAGGGAGGGCCTTTTTTGCTCAGCGACAACGCCGAGCCGATTCTCGGGATCAAGCTCGACAATGTTTCTCCTTACCAAATTCCGATGCTGTCAAACCTGCTGGGCGGCGTCCGGGCCGAGTACTTCATTGGCAGACTTGATGGTCATCAGTTCGAAGCGGACGTCAATCACTTACTCGGCCCGGGGAACATCCAGCCTCAACCGTTCCTTCAGGGCCTGAAGTTGAGCTTTAAGCCAACGCAGAACTTAGAATTTGGCTTCGGCTTTACGGCAATGTTCGCAGGTCCGGGCTTGCCGTTTACGCTGCCCAATTTTCTTAAGACTTTTTACTCACATACATCGAATGCCGCGACCAACCCGGGCAAACGAATTACCGGCTTCGATTTCAGCTATCGCATTCCCGGCCTGAGAAACTGGCTCACCCTATATCAGGATTCACTGGCTGTCGATGAGTACACTCCGCTGGGATCTAGCCGACCATCGCTCAATTTGGGACTCTATATGCCTAAATTGCCAAAACTCAATCGTCTGAGTTTCCGTGCCGAGATCGTAGGCACTCCGCATACGACCGAGTTTGCGCCTGGTTTCGTCTATTTCGATTTACGCCGTTTTCGCGATGGCTACACCAATGATGGGAACCTGCTCGCGAGCTGGATTGGCCGTGCTGGACGCGGCGGCCAGGGATGGTTGACCTACTGGTTTTCTCCACGTTCTACTTTGCAATTTGGCTATCGTTATCAAAAAGTAGACCGTGATTTCCTGGAAGGCGGACATCTCGATGATTTCAGCGTACGTCCGCAGATCATGCTGGGACACAACCTGAGTTTGTCGGGAACTGTTCAACTCGAACATTGGTATTTCCCGCTGCTCTCAGCGACCGGACGATCCAATGTGATGGCTCAGGCGCAACTCACCTTGTTCCCGCATTTTCGACTTCATCGCTAACGCTTCGAAATTTCAATAGATATCTCCGCCAGCAATTTCAGCGACACCTCAAGAACTGCAACTTACGTCAACTACTCTGGCCGAGCTTTAAGTCCTCCAAGGGCAACCTGCAAGTCTTTTTCTCCTTCCTTGTATGCGCGTGTATCCCAACAATAGCTGCCGACCCTATTTTGAGCTTCTCTCACGAACCATGGAGAGATTGCCATTCAATCAAGTGGATTCAGTCGTCGACCTACTCCTCCAGGTATATCGGACCGCCCACACGGTTTTCCTTTTTGGAAATGGCGGAAGTGCTGCTCTGGCCTCGCACTTTGCCTGTGACTTGGGGAAAGGGACGGCAAACGGTTCTCGCCCGCGATTTCGCGTGATGGCGCTTACCGACAATGTTCCACTGATGACGGCTTGGGCGAATGACGCAAATTATGAAGATATTTTCGCAGAGCAATTGTTAAACTTTGCCGCGCCTGGCGATCTTGCATTTGCGATTAGCGGAAGCGGTAATTCGCCAAATGTCCTGAAAGCATTGCGAGTGGCGAAGCAGGCAGCGCTCACGACCGCTGGCCTCACTGGTTTTGCTGGCGGGCAAATGCGAGGACTTTGCGATGCTTGTATTGTGGTTCCCAGCGACAACATGCAGATGATTGAAGACCTGCATCTCTGCATTGCGCACTCGCTGTTTACTTGCATTCAGGCGCGAATTGCTGGGCAGAAACAAGCGGCTCCTGTGGAACGTCCGTTCCTCGTTCCGCGTACGGTGCAAAGATGAACACCCGCCGGCTGGAAGTGTGGATCTGGCTTGCCGATCTTGCCTGGATATTCGCTGGGTTTTTCGGCGCCGACATGCTGCGCTTCGGCACGACCTGGTCCATCGACGAGCGCGCCTCGATTCAGGTGTTGGTGCCGTTCGTTGTCGCTACCTGCATAACATGGAGCGCTCTTTCGGTGTTCATGCAAATGGATGGGTTTCGTGGTGGATGGCGTGCCTCGGCCGTCTTTTCGCAAATTCTGTTGGGAATGTTCTGCACGCTTGCGGTTCTCACTGTTCTTGGATACTTCACGCGAACCTACGTCTCGCGGTTAGCGCTCACCTATTTCATCTTCTTGCTGGGCGCTGGATTTATTGGCATTCGTTTCGGCACTCGCTTATTACTGGGTCTATGGCATGATGGCGGCATTTTGTGGCGAGTACTGGTGATTGGGAATGGGCGTGTGGCACAAGAAGTCGCGGCCAAGATAGAACAGCACCCCGAAACCCTTTGCAAAGTGGTGGGGCACCTGTTCCCCAGCCATGATTCACAGGAGTCTTTTGCTTCGCCCGAGAAGGCATCGGTATTTTCTAGCTTGCAGGTTTTTGATCTGCTCCGCGAACTTCGCGTGAATGAGATCATTCTTGCCTTGCCGTACGTACCTAGCGCGGAAATCCGCAAGATGATCGCGCAAACGCGCAACATGGGAATCTGCACCAGCATGGTCCCGCAGAATTACGAGCTTTACGCGTACCGTCCCAAGCTTTTCAGTCTTGATGGTCTCCCGCTGCTTCATCTGCAGGAACCCGGCTTGAGACAGAAGTATGTGTTGCTTAAGCGTGGACTCGATTTCGCAGTGGCGTCTGCACTCATCGTTCCCGCGGCTGTTCTCATTTTTCCTGCTGCACTGGTTTTATTGGCAAAGAGGCATTCAGCATTCAGGTGCGAGCCGCGCGTCGGTCAAAACGGTTGTCCATTCTCGATGTGGCGTTTGAACGTGCATCGCCCGGCTGATCCCAAATCCAGGTTCGAATCGATCCTCGATTACTTCAGCATCACTGAACTTCCACAATTGTGGAACGTAATCACGGGTCGCATGAGCTTGGTCGGCCCGCGGCCCGAGCCTCCTGTGCGTATTGAAATGTACTCCGAGTGGCAACATCGGCGTCTCAGGGTAAAGCCCGGCATGACAGGTCTGGCCCAGGTTCACGGGCTTCGCGAATATAGTTCGTCGGAGGAGAAGACGCGCTTTGATTTGCAGTACGTGATGGATCCGCATCTTCTCTGGGATATCTCGCTGCTGCTACAAACGATGTGGACCTTGGCCACTCGTATGTTCTCGCGTGTCCCTGGCCGCAAAACATACGAAATGAATTGGAAAGCGCAGGAGCGCTCTTCACAGGGATTAATGTCGAATGCTGATCGTGCGCAGCCCGGTACGAATTAGTTTCGGAGGTGGGGGTACCGACCTTCCGGCATACTACGAAAAGTACGGCGGAGCGGTCCTGAGCACCGCAATCAATAAATTCTTTTACACAGTTGTTGGAAAACGTTTTGACCAGTGCATTCAAATCATCTCCTCCGATCTGCGCGTATGCGAGCGTTGGCGCGATTTTTCCTCATTAGAGATCGAAGGCACTAGCCTGGAAATCCCGGTTGCTGTGCTGAAGGACCTGGACTATGAAATTCATGCCGACTTGTTTCTGGCCTCTGAAATCCCGCCCGGAACAGGCCTGGGTTCATCAGCCAGCGTGTGTGTGAATGTTCTTAAAACCTTGACGACGTATTTGCGCATGCCGCTTTCGAAACGAGATCTCGCTGAACGTGCATTCCGCATTGCACGAAATGTTCTGCACCGGCACGTTGGAAAACAGGACGAATATGCAGCGGCGTTCGGAGGGCTCAACTTCATTGAATTTCTCCCCGATGGTGCAACCAAAGTTGAGCCGATCCTTTTGAGTCCCTCCATTCTCGCCGAATTGCAGAGCAGCCTGCTTCTGTTTTTCACGGGAGCGGCGCACCACTCGTGGGGAATTTTGGAGGAGCAGGAGCGCTCCACGGCAGAGGGGGCCCGCAAGCCGGTTGAAGCATTACATGAGATCAAGGCTTTCGCCTACCGGATGCGTGACGCACTCAACTCCGGTGATCTGCGAAGTTTTGCTGCTATGCTGCACGAATCCTGGCTGGCGAAGAAGAGAATCTCTTCCAAGATTTCGACCAGCCGTATCGACCGTGTGTATGAAATAGCAATCGAAAATGGGGCGAGTGGCGGGAAGATCACGGGAGCCGGTGGAGGCGGATTTCTCCTGTTTTTCTGCGAGCCCCATTGTCAGGAGAATGTGCGGGAAGCTCTGACCAGTCACGGCCTCAAAGAAATGAGCTTCAGCTTTGACTTTCAAGGGGCCCATGTACTCGTCAACGATCCATTCATTGACAACGATGAGCGAAGCGCCTCTCAATGGACCTTCCTGCCTGCTGGTTCCTCGCACTTTTTTTAACAAATGGTGAGATGAAAGCTTTCCTGTTAGCTGCTGGCCTGGGTACGCGCTTGCGTCCCTATACGGAGAAACTGCCCAAGTGCCTTCTTCCCATTGGCGGCATACCTATGCTTGAAATCTGGCTTTCGCTCTGTTCCAAATACGGCATCTCCGATGTGTTGGTAAATACGCATGCCCACTCGGCAGCGGTTGCAGACTTCTTCCGGAGTTGGCGGAATGGCGTGAAGGTCACCGTTGTAGAAGAGCCTGAGTTGTTCGGCAGCGCAGGTACCCTCCGCGCGAACCGCAGTTGGTTGGGGGAAGCAGATAAGTTCTGGGTGTTTTATGCGGATGTGCTCACAAATGTAAATCTCGCCTCAATGCTGGATTCTCACTCCCCCCGATTCGCCGCTACGCTGGGTGTCTATTCGGTTCCTGATCCCGAGCGTTGCGGGATTGTTTGTGTTAATAGGGACAAGGTGGTCGTAGATTTCGTCGAGAAGCCTGCCGTTCCGCAAAGCCGGTTGGCATTCGCTGGAATTATGATCGGCACGCGCGAACTGCTCGACGCGATTCCAGACAAACGAGGGACGGACATCGCCTATGACATTTTGCCACATCTGATCGGGCGAATGAGGGCTTACGCCATTCCTGAGTTTGTGCTGGATATCGGGACGCTCCAGAACTATGAAGCCGCTCAGAAAAAGTGGCTGAGTCTTACTACAAAAGAATGAGGATGAACTTGCAATCAGACATTCAAGCGGTGGTCTTCGATATGGACGGTGTTCTAATTGACAGTCATCCGGCACATCGCGCGGCCTGGAAGGCGTTCCTGCAATCAGTTGACCGGGAAGTATCTGATGATCAACTCGCATTCATTCTGGAAGGCCGGACCCGGGATGAAATATTGCGGCATTTTCTTGGTGATCTTTCCACGGTGGATATCCAGGAATTCGGACGACAAAAAGATGAAATCTTTCGGCTTATGGAGCACGAGATCAAGAGTGTGCCAGGGGTCCTCGAATTCTTAGATAGCTTGCGCGATTGTGGCGTTAGTTGTGCTGTCGCTACTTCCGCCAGCGAAATTCGCACTTTTTCCACTATCGAACGCATGGGACTCGCGGACCACTTCGAATCCATAGTGACCGCAAGCGATGTTCATGCTGGTAAACCTCATCCAATGGTTTATCAGTTGGCCTGCGAACAGCTCAGTGTGTCTCCATCCAAGGCACTGGCATTTGACGACGCTCCAGCCGGAATCCACTCCGCAAAAGCGGCAGGGATGCGCTGCATTGGAATTTCCAGCAACGGACTGACTCGCCAATTACTCGACAGTGGCGCAGAAAGAGTGATTTCCGACTTCCTAGGCCTCTCACTAGAAGCGCTACGATAATCAAACCAGTGCCCACACAAATCTATACGAAACGAAACGGTACGTAGGCGCATCGAAAGTAAGCGTAGTAGCTGCACAGAATCGGCATTATGAGTTCACTTTTGTCGATTGTGGGCGGAACTATAATGCGGACTGAGGGTTTGTAGAAGAAATCGGTCAAATCTCTCTACGTAGGAGACTCACTTGCGAAAGCTATTTACGCTGTGTGTTCTGGCACTTTCAGCCTTGTTCGCGATCGGGGCCCAGGCGCAGGAGTTTCATGGAGCATTTGGGTTTGGAACAGTGACCGCGCCGGGAGTGACTACCGATGCAAACGGAACAGCTTTTCCGTCTGTTAGCGGTGGACTCTATCCCAGTTTTAGCGGCATTTTCATTTTGAAACATCACATCGGGTTTGGCGGCGAAGTCGCTTGGCGCGCACATCAGGCGCTGTATACCGAGACCGGCTCGAATTTCGTGTTCCAGGCACCCTACCGGCCAATT
This sequence comes from Terriglobales bacterium, assembly GCA_036557105.1. Taxonomy (GTDB): domain Bacteria; phylum Acidobacteriota; class Terriglobia; order Terriglobales; family Acidobacteriaceae; genus Gp1-AA145. Next base: position 59,360 of record DATBIE010000250.1, on the reverse strand, counting down.
TTTTATGACTTCAATGCAGTTTACGGAAGCAAGTTCGGAAAAAAAATAGGTGGCGACGTGATGGCAGGCATTGGTGGTGAGGACCTGCGCTTTTACCAGCCTTACTATACGTGCGGCTTTACTTCGTGCACCAACTACGTGAGCAGCAATCACTTCGCCTTCCACGTGGGCGCCGACATCCGCTACTACTTCTGGGGTAATGCTTTCATTCGGCCCGAGGCGCACTATTACGTAGTCCACAACAACGTGGAATTCAATGGTGCCAACGTCTCCCGTTTCACTATCTCGATTGGTTACTCGTTTATGCCGGGATTCTAGAGAAACAAGGCGGAGATTTGGAAACGACGGGCCATGTGCCCGTCGTTTTTTGTGCCCTACTGCTGGACTGCTTGCTTCAAGCTCGGCTTGACTCCAACCGCCGCAAGGCTCGCACTGTCCCAACCACCGCCTAGCGCTTTTACTAAGTAAACTGACGTTATAAGCCGCTGCCCTAGCAATTGCGCTTGCTCGCGTTCATTCGCCAGCGTTTGTTCCTGCGCAGTGATCACGTCGAGGTAGTTGACCAGTCCGCCAGTGTAACGAGCATTGGCGAGTTGCAAGGAGCGTTCCGAATCCGCCACGGCTCGTTGTTGAGACTCATAAGCAGAGGCCAGCGTAGTCAGCCCTGATAGCGCATCTTCCACCTGTTGGAAGGCTACGAGAGCTGTTTCGCGGTAATTCGCAATCGTTTCTCCGTAACCTGCCCTGGCAAATTCCAATTGTGCGCGATTTCTGCCGCCTGCAATTATCGGCTCCAAAACAGCGACTCCTACAGACCAGAAAAGACTTGGCGCATTGAGCAGACTCTGTATGGCTCGGCTGTCAAGCCCTCCACTTCCTCCGAGAGAAATTCCGGGATAAAGAGCGGCCTTGGCAACTCCGATTCGAGCATTCGCAGCGGCGGTTTCGCGCTCGGCAGTGGCGATATCTGGACGGCGTTGCAGTAATTCTGCCGGTACCATCAACGGCAGGGCGGGTGGCTGCGTCTCGAGCCCTCGCACCGGCGCAGTGAATTCCGCCGGTGCCAGGCCTTGCAACATTGCAAGCGCGTGTTGATATTGCGCCCGTTGTTGCTGCAGCAATGAAAGCTGCGTGATCGAACTATCGAGCACTTCTTGTTGCTGTGCTACCTCCAACCCCGATGCTGCTCCGCCGGTATGGCGATTCTGCACCAGTGTCAACGCCTGTTGCTGATACGTAATTGCTTTTTGCACCACCGCAATTTCTGAATCGAGTTCGCGGAGTTGAAAGTAGTCGGCAGCCAGCTCGGAGCTGACCAGCAGGCGAACGTTTTCCAAATCAGCGGCGGAAGCCTGGAGCTGGGCGTTTGCAGCTTCGACGTTATGTCGGACGCGACCGAACAGATCAACTTCGTAGTTGAGAGTGAACGGAATCGTAAATTCGTTCTGCGTTACGGGAACGGCTGCGACTACGGCCCCATTGCGAGGCCTGTTTCCGGCAAGGCGCGCGCGTGTTGCTCTTACTCCTCCATCGAGCTCGGGATACAATCCCGACGCAGTTACTCGTGCGCTTGCTCGGGCTTCCGCCAATCGTGAGATTGCAGCCTGGAGGGTCTGGTTCCCAGTTACGGCTCGACGCTCATATTGATTTAATTCGCTGTCGCCGAAGAACTCCCACCACGCACCTTTGGGCAGCGAATCAAGCGGTACGGCTTCATGCCATGGAGCAGGCGTTTGCCACTTTTGCGGCGTGGAGATCGGAGGTTTCTCGTATTTCGGCTCTTTGGCGAGAGCAGGGATGGAGACGAGCAGCAAAGCCAGAAAAAGCTTCACTGATTTTGACCTCCGTGACTCACTTCTACGGACTCTCCATCTTCAAGGGAATCGCTGGGGCTCAAAATGATTGAGTCGGATTGCTGCAGCCCTGCGATTATTTCAGTTGTGGTCCCAAAGTCTCTGCCGATCGTGACCGGCTGAAGGTGAACTTTCTTGTCTTCGCCGACTATCGCCACCCGAGGTCCTTCAGCACGAAACAGCAATGCATTGGCAGGTACTGTGAGTCGCTGGACCTGTTCCTTGAGTGCGAAGTGCACCTGAGCATAGGACCCCGGGAGCAGCCTGCCTTTTGGATTTGATACGTCTATTTCCGTATTCAATGTACGTGTTGCGGGATCGATTGACTGTGCAGTACGTACCACGCTGCCCGTAAAGTGCTGCCCTATTAACTCCGAAATCTCGATATCTGCGTGGACGCCGGGATGTATGGAGGGAGAATCCGCTTCCGGCACATTGACGTAAATTCTGATTGGATCAATCTGCGCTATAACAAATAGTTCCTGGTTAGGCCCACCATTCCCCGCGTTGACCAATGCGCCGATATCCGTGTTGCGTCTGGTGATCACGCCGGAAAACGGCGCATAGATGTGCTTGAAGGATTCCATTTGTTCCAGCCGCCGGAGGTTTGCCGCTGCGGCAGCAAGATTCGCTTCTCCCTGCGTGTAGGAGCTCGTGCGTTCGTCAGTCTCCTGCTGAGAGACTGCGTCCATCTTCTGCAGATTTTCCCATCGCTTTGCCGAGGTCTGCGCCAACTTCAATTGCGCTTCGGCCTGATCACGGGCTGCCTTCGCCTGCATCAATTCCTGGTCGACTTCCGGAGTTTCAATGTCGGCGAGAAGATCGCCTTTTTTGACCTTCGCCCCAATGTCTTTGTACCAGTGCCCAAGATAGCCGGTGGTACGAGCGTAAATGGGAGATTCGATGTATGCCTGCAATGTGGATGGCAGCACTAGGGTAGACTGCGGCGGCTCCGTGCTCGGGTGTACTACTTCAACGGTAGGGACCGCCATTTCCTCCGTAGCCTTGGCCAACGCGTGTTGTTCTGACATCCGCGTGGAGATGCCGACCGCCGCAATGATAATGAAAACGACCGCGAGCACAGTCGCAAGCAGATAGCCCTTCTTGCGGGTTTCTTCGTGCTTTCTCTGCTCCCGTTCTCGTTCCTCTACTTCCAAAAGTTGCTCCTCCATCCAGCCCCTCGGTTCAACTCCTTAGATAAGACGTTCATTTCACCGCAGACGATGCGCGTTTCAATCTACGCCCATGAAAAATGCTGAACACAACCGGTACAAAGAAAAGCGTTGCTACGGTCGCAAACGTTAGGCCGCCGATAACAGCTCGCCCAAGCGGAGCGTTCTGCTCGCCGCCCTCGCCAAGCCCCATCGCAAGAGGCACCATTCCAATGATCATTGCCAAGGCAGTCATGATGACGGGCCGCATACGCGTGTAACCTGCTTCGACGGCGGCTTGGACTGGATCCATGCCCTCGTCCATTCTTTCGCGGGCGAACGATATCAGCAGAATACTGTTCGCCGTCGCTACCCCAATACTCATTACTGCGCCGGTGAGCGCTGGCACACTTAATGTGGTATGTGTGACGAACAGTGTCCACAGAATTCCGGCCAGTGCTCCCGGCAAAGCCGTGATGATGATGAAAGGATCCAGCCACGATTGAAAATTCACAACAATTAGCAGATAAACGAGGATGACCGACATCACCAGGCCAAATGATAGGCCGGAAAATGAAGACTTCATCGTCTCGACCTGCCCGCGTACTTCCAGGTCGGTGCCACGAGGCAAATGCTTGCGAAATGGAGCAATCTCTCTGGAAATATCGTCGGCCACTCCACCGAGATCGCGACCATCCACACTGGCGTAAATATCCACGACAGGCCGGACGTTGTAATGGTTTACGACAGCGGGACTCATCTCCGGCTTCACGTCAGCTAAATTGGCCAGCACTTGCGGCGAAGAACTCCCGTTACTGACGGGAGTATTCATTAGCGCCTGCATTGAATCGACGCGATACTGCGGGCTCATTATGGCGACATCGTAGGTCACACCATTACTCGGATTCAGCCAGAACGATGGGTTGGTTTGAAAACTCGAACTCAGCGAAACCAACAAGTTCTCCGCAACATCTCTTTCGGAAATCCCGACTTGCTGCGCACGCACCCTATCCACGTCGAGGTGCAGTGTAGGCAAATTCATCATCTGTTGGACATGAACATCGACCGCGCCGGGAATATGACGAAGGCGATTCGCGATTCTTTGCGCGATGAAGTAATTATCTTGGTAATCCGCGCCTACCAGTTGAATATCGACTGGCGCGGGTAAACCGAAATTCAAAATTTGGCTGACGATATCGGATGGCTGAAAGAAGAATTCCACGCCGGGAAATTTACGCGGAAGGCTTTCCCTTAATTGATGAATGTAGTCTTCGGTCGGCCTGTGGTCTTTGCTGAGAGATACAAGGATCTCGGCGTCCGACGTCCCAATCGTACCGCTATTGCTGTAGCTGGTATTGATTCCGCTGTAAGGCAAACCGATATTGTCGAGAATCGTGCTGATCTGCTTCTGTGGGACCTCACTCCTGATCTCTTCTTCCACTTCATCCACCAGACGGGCAGTTTCTTCAATCCGTAGACCGGCGCGCCCACGAACATGCAAACGAAACTGCCCGGCGTCAACGCTGGGAAAGAAATCGCGCCCAAGAAAAAAAACCAGGCCACCCGAGACGACACAAAACGCAAGAAAAACAGTGACGAATGCCGGCCGATGGTGCATTACCGATTCCATCAGATTTCGATACGCATCGCGCATATTCTCGAATCCGCGTTCAAACTGCTCCTGCAGATGACCGAGCTTGCTTGTCTTCGGGTTTTCTGCATCGTGTTCATGGTTTTTCATCAGATACATCGCCATCGTCGGCACCAGAGTGCGCGAAAGCAGATATGAGGCGAGCATAGCGAAGACGACCGCTTCTGCGAGCGGAACAAAAAGATAGCGCGCGACTCCTGTCAGGAAGAACATGGGCACGAACACAATGCAGATTGACAGTGTCGAGACGAACGCGGGCACGGCGATCTGCTGTGAGCCATCGAGGATGGCCTGTTTCAGATCTTTTCCAAGGTGCAGGTTGCGCTGGATGTTCTCGATGGCCACGGTGGCGTCGTCAACGAGAATTCCCACCGCCAACGCCAGGCCGCCAAGCGTCATGATGTTGAACGTTTCGCCCAAAGCGCTAAGCACGAGGATCGAGCTCAGAATCGACAAGGGGATCGAAGTTGCAATAATCAGCGTGCTTCGCCAATTCCCGAGGAACAGCAGGATCATGGCTGCAGTTAGGCAGGCGGCAATGAGAGCCTCACGAAAGACGCCCTGGATCGCCGCCCGTACAAACAGCGATTGATCGAACAATTGCTTGATGTTCAGGCCTGGAGGCAAAGTCTGTTCGATCCGCGGCAGCATCTTTTGCACCGCCTTCACTACACTTGTCGTGGACGCGTTGCCATTTTTCAAAATGCTCAGCAGCGTTCCGCGAACACCATCCTGATGCACGATGTTTGTCTGTGGCGTGAAACCGTCTCGCACATGCGCAACATCTCGTACGTAGATGGTTGCGCCATTCTCGGTCTTGATCGGCAGATCATTCAGTTCCGAAATTTGCACAGGGCTTGCATTCAATTCCACCTGATATTCCAACGGGCCGATCTTCGCCGTTCCTGAAGGCAGAATCAGGTTCTGGTCCCCGATTGCGTTCACTACATCGACAGGAGTCAAATGCTTGGCCTGAAGCGCCGGGATGTCGAGATCCACCGAGACAACCCGCTGCTTGCCGCCGTAAGGATAGGGAATAGCTGCACCAGGAACGGTGATCAGTTGCGTCCGCAGAAAGTTCAATGCTACGTCATTCAGTTGTTGTTCCGCGAGGCGTGGGCTGCTGAGTCCGATCTGTAGAATAGGCACCGTTGATGCGGAATATTGAATGATCAATGGAGGAGTTGTGCCGGGAGGCAATTGACGAATCGAGGTCTGTGATATCGCGGTGACCTGCGCCAGTGCTGTCTGAATGTTGGCCGAAGGTTGAAAGAAAATCTTCACGACCGCGGTCCCGTTCAACGACTCTGACTCGATGTGTTCAATGTCATTGACTAGAGTGGTCAGCCCGCGTTCGGTGATCGTGGTCAGCCGGCTTGCCATCTCCTCCGGGGATAGTCCCTGATACCGCCAAACCACACTGATGACGGGAATATCGATATTTGGGAAAATGTCGGTCGGAGTGCGGTAAATAACGATAGGACTAAGGATCAAGATCAGCAGGGCCATCACTACAAAGGTGTAGGGACGCCGCAGGGCTAGAGTCACGATCCACATAGGAGGGTTGGTCTGAATAGATGATTCTAAACAGGATAAGACTCAACAATTGCCGGAATGCGTGCGCTTGACAATTCTTTACGGGGCGGCGGCTGTACCGTTTATCATGCAGCAATGGACGAGGAAAATGATGAGCAACGTATTCGCGGCTCAGCTGGCGCTCTCGCTCACGCAGGTAGTGAGGCTGGTGTAGGGAAGGCTCTCGAGGCTCGCTTAACTATAGATCCGTCTCAGTTCTGCCCTAACTGTTCCACTCGTTTGATCGATCACCGTTGCAAGCTGAAGTGCCCGAAGTGCGGATACTTCCTCAGTTGCTCCGATTTTTACTGAACTTGAGAGACTGCATGGGGCGACCGTCGCCCTCGAAGCAAAGAGCGTGATAACAGAATCTTGGAAAAAGGCATCCACACGCCCGGCTAAGCACTACTTCTCCAACTTAGCCGTCATTGTGATCTTAGCGTTCAGCACCTTCGAGACAGGGCATCCTGCTTTCGCATTCTCCGCTGCCTTTTGAAATGCAGCATCGTCCGCATTGGGTACGCGTGCACTCACATCCAGATGAACTGCAGTAATCGCGAATCCCGCATCGACTTTTTCCATTTTCAAATTTGCGGTTGTATTGATGCTCTCAGGCGTGAGATTCGCGCCGCCGAGTTGCGCTGAAAGCGCCATCGAAAAGCAGGCGGCATGGGCCGCAGCGATCAGTTCTTCCGGGTTCGTACCCGGCGCATCTTCAAAACGCGTCCTGAAAGAATATGGCGTGTGAGAAAAAACTCCGCTTTGTGCTGAAAATTCGCCTTTGCCATCCTTGAGACCGCCTCTCCATACTGCGCTAGCCTTGCGTTCCATGATTTCCTCTCTAATCAATTCTGCATTTTCAAGTATTAACTTCTACATTCTAGAACACCGTCGGAGTCGGCGAGGCGGACGACCTTCATTGCTCACTCATCGCTCTGAGCAATTTTCTGATCTCGCGATTGATCTGAGCGGCTTCATCGGATGATGTTTGCAACAACTGTACCCAGCGCTTACTTCCCGCATCCAGTTTCGCCTGAGAGAGCAAATATGACGCTTGCATGATGGCTTCGATCGAATTACTCAGGTCGTGGGCGAGCGAACGCAGTTTCTCAACATCCCTATGCGCGTCGGATTTCGCATTGCTGTTTTCCGTCTTGGGCCGGACTACATGCTTCTCGGGCATTGGCATCTCTCAAAGTGTTCAGCGTATTGCACATTTCGGGCGAAGCGTTTCCCCCCGGAAGTTTGACACTCAGTTCACGCCTTGTAAGAATAGACGCGGCAGTTTCTTCCTTCAAGGCGGCTCGGCCGCCCCGCTAATTAATTTACTTGCCGAAGTGGCGGAATTGGCAGACGCGCATGGTTCAGGTCCATGTACCCGCAAGGGTGTGGGGGTTCGAGTCCCTTCTTCGGCACCAGAGTTCCGACACCCAGTACTTGAGCTATTCTTTGGTGTACCGAACTCACGCTCGTCTTGGCTATTGAGTAGGACATTCCATTCGCTTTTCATTCTTAACATCGTTTGTAGGTCGAGCGAATTCTTGCGGTCGACAAACTTCTTCGCTCAATTGGTGGCTGACGTTTTGCAAAAACGGGGAAGAAAGCAGTTCACCTTGACTGCATGGATATTGTATACATAAAATAAGTGGCTTGCGAACAAGCCCAGGGCAACTGTGATTAAGTCTTTGTCCAAGTTACATTTTGACGATCCCTCCTTTTCGCCGATTCAACTAGAATCGGAGTTGAGCGAGCTCGAATTGAAGCGTCACGGAAGCGGCGTAAGTCAAAACGGTGTCCGCCGGATTCAAATTGTTGATTCGCACACCGGCGGAGAGCCGACGCGACTGGTGATCGGTGGCGGTCCGGAACTAGGCGACGGACCAATCGCTGACCGCCTGAAAATCCTGCGCACTCAGCACGATCAGTTTCGTCCCGCCGTGGTGAACGAACCTCGTGGCTCCGATGTGGTTGTAGGCGCCCTTCTGTGTGAACCGCACGATCCATCCTGCACAGCCGGCGTCGTCTTCTTTAATAACGTTGGCTATCTGGGGATGTGCGGACACGGAACAATCGGCCTGATTGCCTCTTTGGCCCATCTCGGCCGGATCGAACCTGGCGACCACCGCATTGAAACTCCTGTCGGAATCGTGACGGCAACTCTCCATGAAAGCGGCGAAGTCACAGTCAACAATGTTTGCAGCTATCGCAAGGCTGCGAAAATTGACGTCGAAGTGTCGGGTTTTGGTGTTGTGCGCGGAGATATTGCGTGGGGCGGAAACTGGTTCTTCCTGGTCGAGGAACATGGTTTTGACCTCACGTTGAAGAACGTTGAAGCGCTCACCAATTTCACTTGGTCTGTGAGACAAGCTTTGAACGCGCAGGGCGTCACTGGTGACGACGGCCACGAAGTTGATCACATCGAGCTGTTCGGACCATCGTCAATTCCCGAGGTGAACAGCAAGAATTTTGTGCTATGTCCGGGTAAAGCTTACGACCGTTCGCCTTGTGGAACAGGAACCAGCGCAAAGTTGGCGTGTCTTTTTGCCGACGGCAAGCTTCGCGAAGGAGAAGTATGGCGGCAAGAAAGCATTGTGGGGAGTGTTTTTGAGGGAAAAATCAAGGTCCAGGAGGGCCGTGTTTATCCCAGCATTACCGGTTCCGCTTTCGTGAATTCTGAAGCAGAACTGGTGCTTGATCCACGCGATCCCTTTTGCAATGGGATTCGGGCATGAGCGTAGCGACCTATGACGTCGTCATCGTGGGCGGAGGAATTGTTGGCGTCGCATGTGCATACGAATGTGCCCAGCGAGCTCTGCGGGTTGCTCTCATTGAGCAGGATGTAATTGGTGGCGGTGCGACGGCCGCCGGCATGGGGCACGTCGTAGTGATGGACGATTCGGACGCGCAGTTCGCGTTAACACGCTACTCGCAGCAGTTGTGGCAAGAGTTGCGCCGAGAACTTCCTGCGGAAGTCGAATACGAGCAGTGCGGAACGATCTGGGTTGCAGCTGACGAAGATGAGATGAGTGAAGTCTTGAGAAAACACGCGTACTACAGCCGACGCGGTGTTCCGGTTGAAGTACTGAGAGCTTTGGACCTGGAGCGGATCGAACCGAATCTGCGCAAGGGAATGACCGGCGGACTTTTGATTCCCGAAGATGGAGTGCTTTATCCGCCTTGCGCTGCGCAGTTTTTATTGGAGAGCGCACTTCTTAAGGGAGCAACGCTATATTCCGGTTCCACGGTTTCACGAATTGGCAGTGGGCAAGTGTACTTGTCAGACGCAACAACTCTATCGGCAGCAGTAGTCGTGAACGCGGCAGGTGCCTCGGCCCCCGCGTTGACGCCTGGGATCGAAGTGCGGAAGCGAAAAGGGCATTTGGTAATCACCGACCGCTATCCTGGATTCGTTCATCACCAACTGGTGGAACTTGGGTATTTGAAGAGCGCGCACTCGGTTAACGCCGATTCTGTAGCTTTCAATGTGCAGCCGCGACAGACGGGGCAATTGCTGATTGGCTCTTCACGCCAATTTGGCGCTGAGCACAAAGACGTTGACCAGGAGATCATGTGGCGGATGTTGCAGCGCGCGCAGGAGTATTTGCCCGCTCTCGCGAAAACATCAGCGATTCGCGCGTGGACCGGATTCCGAGCTGCAACGCCAGACAAGCTTCCATTGATTGGCCAATGGCCGGCTGATCCATCGGTCTACCTCGCGACTGGGCACGAAGGATTGGGGATTACAACCTCGCTGGCGACCGCGAGATTGCTAGCGGACCAGATCACAGGAAAAGCCAGTGCGATCCCGATTGAGCCGTATCTGCCCTCGCGCATGGCCAGTCTGGAGCACGCGCATGCCTGATGACATCACTGTTCTGGTAAATGGGCGCACGCTTGCGGTGCCGCAAGGTGCTACCGTGGCGGCTGCAATCGTGACCGCAGGCACATATTGCCGGGATTCTGTTAAGGGCGAGCCGCGCACGGTGCTTTGCGGGATGGGGATTTGCTTCGAGTGTCGCGCAGAGGTCGATGGCAAACCGCATCAGCGTACTTGTCAGATTATTTGTGTTTCTGGGATGCGGGTGAGCACGCAAGATCGAATGAGCAGATGAATTCCTGATTTGAAGACTGATGACCGCTAACAAACAGTTCGACGTGCTGGTGGTCGGCGGAGGCCCGGCAGGTCTCGCCGCAGCTGCGTCTGCAGCGCAGCACGGCGTTCGAGTCGGAGTCGTGGATGAGAATCCGAACCTTGGTGGCCAAATATGGCGACAGGGAATTGGCGGCACGAACACCGAGGCGGAGAATTGGATCCGCAAACTACGATCGGCCGACGCTGAGATTCTTTGCGGCATGCGAGTCTTTGATTATCCGACACCAAATGTACTCCACGCCGAAACACACGACGATCTAGTAGAGCTGCGATATCGGAAGCTTGTGCTCGCAACCGGAGCGCGTGAGCGATTTCTGCCTTTTCCCGGGTGGACTCTCCCGAATGTCATGGGGGCCGGTGGTCTCCAAGCCCTAGTCAAGTCTGGATTCTCGATTGCCGGGAAGCGCGTCGTGGTTGCCGGCACTGGTCCTCTCCTGCTCGCGGTTGCCGCCTATTTGCATTCGCACAGTGCTCAGATCGCGATGATCTGCGAACAAGTTTCGCTACGCCGTCTGGCGAAATTTGGTTTTTCTCTTCTCAGTCACCCGGACAAGATCGCGCAAGGGCGTTATCTGCGGAAGCAAATATCGGGAGTGCCGTTCGTGCCGAGTTGTTGGCCGGTGGCCGCCGAGGGTCAGGGAACGTTGAGGGCTGTTGTGATTTCACGTGGTGAGAAGTTCGAGAGAATCGAGTGCGATTTTCTCGCCTGCGGCTTTCATCTGGTCCCGAACGTTGAACTCGCCACACTTCTGGGATGCCGTCTGCGAAATGGTTTCATCACCGTCGACGAATTTCAGCAGACTACCGTTCCAAATATTTTTTGTGCTGGCGAACCCACTGGAATCGGAGGCGTTGAGCTTGCGGTGACCGAGGGACAAATCGCGGGGCATGCTGCCGCGGGTCATCCAAAGAGTGCGCGAACATTGTTTCGCGACAGGCGCAAACTACGAAAATTCGGCGAGGTGCTCGAGCGAACGTTTGCTCTACGGCCCGAACTGCGGGAAGTTCCGGTCGCCGAAACTCTTGTCTGCCGCTGCGAAGATGTCACTTACGCTCGATTGAAAGCTCAGCCCTCCTGGCGTGCGGCAAAGTTGCAGACACGTTGCGGAATGGGACCGTGCCAAGGTCGCGTCTGCGGACCGCAAACAGAATTTCTCTTCGGCTGGTCGGCCGATTCAGTACGACCGCCAATCTTTCCGGCGCGAGTTGAAAATCTCGGCAGGATGCTCCCCGATATTGCGCCCGCGTACAGCGAGACACTGAGAGGACCGCAATGAACTGGAACGGTGTGATGCCCGCAATTACAACCTGTTTTGACGCCAAACTGGAAGTTGATCAGGCTTTCATGGCGCGGCACTGCCAGTGGCTCCTCGAAAATGGGTGTACCGGAATCGTGACGCTCGGCTCCCTGGGCGAGGGTGCGACATTGTCTTTTGCGGAAAAAGTGCAGATTCTTCGAAATTGCGTGCAGGCAGTTCGCGGGCGAGCGCCAGTCCTTGCTTCTATTTCGGCGCTTTCGACTTCAGAAGCAGTGTCGCTGGCAAAGGAAGCTGCCGATGCGGGTTGCGATGCGCTGATGGTCTTGCCGCCATATGTATATCAAGGTGACTGGCGGGAGATGAAAGCTCACGTCTCTGCCGTATTTCGCGCGACTCCGCTGGCCTGCATGCTTTACAACAATCCCGTGGCTTACGGGACTGACTTTCTACCAGAACAGATTCAGGAGCTCGCTGAGGAGTACGCGAATTTCGAATCCGTAAAAGAATCGAGTACCGATGCCAGACGGGTCAGCGCAATTCGTGCTCTTGTGGGCGAGCGGTTGGAAATTTTCGTCGGCGTGGATGATGCCATCATCGAGGGAATTGGCGTTGGCGCAAAAGGGTGGATTGCAGGGCTTGCAAACGCCTTGCCGCGAGAGTCTGTAGATTTGTTCAATTACGCGGTGAACTGCGAACGTGAGAAAGCGTTCGATCTTTATCGCTGGTTCTTGCCTTTGTTGCGAATGGACACAGTCCCGGAGTTCGTTCAGCTCATCAAACTAGTGCAAGCCGAAGTGGGCATGGGAAACTCTCGCGTGAGGCCTCCCCGTCTTCAGTTGACTGGGACTAAACTGGTAGAGGTCCAGAAGACCATCAGGCACGCGCTGCAGACTCGGCCACAGCCGGCAAACCGACAGCCTGTCTCCGCGAAATAATGGGGTCCAGTTTTGACGCTATCAGGAAAATCAATCATCGGTTTTGGTGACAGTTCGCGCACCTCTTCGATTTTTCGCGCGCGCAACCCGAAAACAGGGATTGCACTCGATCCTGAATATTTCTCAGTGACTTCTGAGGACCTAGACAGGGCAGTGCGATTGGCGCACGAAGCGTTCCCGGCTTACTCGCGGTTATCTGGAAAAGAAAAGGGAAGACTTCTGCGGCAGATCGCGTCGAATATCGAAGCGGTTGCTGCTGAAGTGATTGAGCGAGCGGAACTCGAGACTGCACTACCCAAACCGCGTTTGCAATCGGAAACGGGGCGAACTTGTGGGCAACTCCGGTTGTTTGCGCAGCTGGTGGAAGAAGGATCATGGTTGATGGCGCGTATTGATCGCGCTGATCCGGAGCGAAAGCCGATTCCCAAGCCGGACATCCGCTCCATGCTGCGTCCACTTGGTCCAGTCGCGGTGTTCGGCGCCAGCAATTTTCCGCTGGCTTTTTCAGTTGCTGGTGGTGACACGGCCTCGGCGCTTGCTGCGGGAAATACGGTCGTGGTTAAAGCCCATCCCGCCCATCCCGGAACCAGCGAACTGGTTGGGCAAGCGGTACGTGATGCAGTGAGACAGTGCGGATTGCCCGAAGGTGTTTTCTCTTTGCTTTTCGACTCCGGCACCGGGATAGGAGCGGGGTTAGTTCAGCATCCACTGATCAAAGCAGCGGGATTCACGGGTTCGCGCCAAGGTGGGACAGCGCTGATGCGATTGGCCTCAAACCGCCCCGAGCCGATTCCGTTTTACGCGGAAATGAGCAGCACGAATCCGGTATTCATTCTCCCGGGAGCTCTGCGGCAGAGAGGGGACAAAATTGCAGCCGGACTGCTTGCTTCTTTTACACTCGGTGCGGGGCAATTCTGCACGAAGCCAGGAATGGTTTTCGTTCCTAATGGCGACGACGCCACAAAGCTTCGCGATAGTCTGCAGCAGCCCGTGAAAGATACAACCGGTTTTCATCTACTAACCGAAGGCATTCGCTCTGCGTACGAAACAGGTCTCAAGCATCGTAAGAACAGCTCGAAGCTCAAACTCGTCGCCGAAGCTGCTCCAAAAAATGGTGGAGCTGGCGTGAACGCAGCTTTGTTCGAGACCGACGCTCAATCGTTTCTCAAGGACCCCGAATTATCATCAGAAATCTTTGGGCCCGCGACTTTGCTCGTGCATCACTTTCACCGCGAGGAGGTGCTTGAGATCGCGAGGGGGCTGGAGGGACATCTCACTGCGACGATCCATGGAACAGAGGAAGATCTGTGCGATTACGCCGATCTGGTCGCGATTCTCGAACGGAAAGCAGGACGAGTAATTTTTAACGGATTCCCGACTGGCGTCGAGGTTGCCCACGCGATGGTGCACGGTGGACCATTTCCAGCGACTTCCGACGGACGCTCGACTTCTGTTGGAACTCAGGCAATATTCCGCTTCACTCGACCAGTTTGCTGGCAGGGATTTCCGGATTCGGCTTTGCCCGATGAATTGAGGGATGCAAACCCACTCGGCATCTGGCGAATGATCCATGGAGAAACGACTAGGGGAGCGGTATCCGATCAGAAGAAATTGGAAGTCGCGAGTTAGATATCTCCTGTCGGCAGAACGGCCGGATTTCTTGCGCTGGCTCCGGTTCTGGCCGAAATCAACGAAGATTTGGCGGAGCGTGGATCGCGATTAGAATCTAGTAGCAACTCACTTTCTGATGAACCGGGCCTCCAGTGCAGCTGAAATTCGCGTTTAAGAGTTTGTCGCTGCTGTTGCTCAGCTCCGCGATTTCCTTCGCCCAGAACTCGATTTCACCCAACTTGGATCGTGAGATTGCGTCCGCATTACGGGAGCACAACTTTCAACAAGCACTACAACTGGCGCACTCCGCGGTGCAGCAATCCCCAAAGGACCCGAAATTGTGGTTCTTCGAAGGCATGGCCTTCTCAGGGCTAGGCCGGCAGCAGGAGGCGCTGACTGCGTACAACCATGCTCTTACGCGTTCGCCGGATTATCTTCCTGCCCTTGAGGGCGCAGCCGAATTGGAATATCAGGCCGGAAGCAAGCGTGCGCTCCCTCTCCTGGAGCGTATCGTGAAACTCCGGCCTGAGGATCCTATCGCGAACGCGATGTTGGGAGTGGTGAACTACAAACAGCGTGACTGCGAGTCGGCGATCAAGCATTTTCGTGTTGCATCGCAGCGGATCTCCTCCCAGCCAGTTGCGTTGGTGCAATATGGCTCTTGCCTGATGGATCTCAACAAGACAGAGGATGCAGTGCCGGTTTTTGAAAAAGTGCTGGCACTTCAGCCAGACGATTCACACTCGCGCTACAACCTTGCCGTGGTTCAGTTGGCGGCACACAACTCCAAGACAGCGATTGAGACGCTTCAACCCTTACTCGCGGCAACCCCGCCCGATCCGGACGTTCTGGATTTAGCGTCGTCAGCCTACGAGGAATCCGGGGACACTCCGAAGGCCGTTGCATTGTTGCGGCAGGCAATTGTGCTCGATCCGAAAAAGACGAAGTACTATGTCGATTTCGCGGCGCTGTCGTTCACTCATCAGTCGTTTCAAGTTGGGGTCGACATGATTGACGTCGGATTGAAAGCAAATCCCGCGGCGGCGCAACTGTTTGTCGCACGCGGCGTTCTGCTGATTCAGTTAGGCCAGTATGGTAAAGCCGAAGCGGATTTTGCCAAGGCGAACGCGTTGGACCCGACGCAAACCTCAGGAGCAGTTGCCGAAGGGCTGGCGCAAATGCAACAAAGCAACCTCGACCAGGCATTAGCGACAATCCGCACACAGCTGCGCGAACATCCCCAGGATGCATTTCTGCATTATCTAGAAGCCGAGGTCCTTTTCCAGCAGGGAGCTGATGCAGGCACGCCGCAGTTCAAGCAGGCTCTTGCCGCTGCCGTTCGCGCGGAAGAACTGAACCCCGGCTTGCCGCTTGTGCATGATCTGCTCGGAAATCTTTATTTGAAATCGGGTGAGATCGATAAGTCTATAGCGGAGTCACGCCGTGCTCTCGCCCAAAATTCATCTGATCAGGAAGCGCTTTATCATCTGATTCAAGCCATGAGACAAAGCGGGGACGCGAAAGATAAAAAGGAACTCCCCACTCTCGTGAAGCGCCTGGCGACTCTTCGTCAGCAGGCACGGCAGGCGGAAGCCTCAGGGAACCGATACAAGTTGTATGAGGCGCCAACGCCGGCTCAACAGCAATGATCCGTGTTATGGGCGGCAATTACTTCGCGTCGCCCTCAACCACTTTGTATCGGTATCGCTGGCTTTGTTCTTTTGCGTCCTGCTGGCGTAGTTGAGCCAGGCGTTTCAACAATCCGGGAATTTCGGCTGTCTTGCCGGTTTTTCGCAATGCCTGAATCAGCCGATAGAGCGACGTCTGGTCTTTGGGATCAATCTCCAGCGCTTTGCGACATTGTTCTACTGCTTGTTTGTTCTGGCCGGAATCCAGGTAGAGCTTTGCTAAAACCGCATGTGCCGGTTCGAGTGAAGGACGCAGTGCGAGAGCCCTCCGCGCCGACTGTATTGCGGTTCGGAACTCTGTGCTGCCCGGTTCCGCGCCCTTCTGCGCAAGAACATCGGCTTGCAAGTACAACAACAGTGGATCATTCGGCTTCTGCTTGAGCTTCTGTTGAACATCTGCAAGCGCCCGGTCCAAATCATTCTGCTGTACCGCAAGCAATCCCTGCGCCGCCGCCGTGAGGGATTCGTTCGGGTCCAGTTCGTATGCCTTGTTCAGATCGGCCTCGGCCTTGTCGTAATCTGCGAGTTGTACATACAAGACGCCTCGCGCGAAATAAAGTTGAGCGGAATCTGGTTGCAACGCGATCCCGTCGTTCACAACCCCGATCCCGGCCTGAAACGATTGATGCGAGAGGCAGAGGGACGCGAAATCGAGATACAGTTGAGTATTCTTCGGATCGACCAGAATCGCCTGCCGCAGCGCGCCGACGGCTTTGTCCGTTTCGCCGGCATCCTCGTATGCGTCCGCCGCGAGCTCCAGGGTTGCTGACTCGTGACTTGCTCCGTCCAGCAAAGGCTCGAGGGTGGCAATCGCATCTTGCGGTTTGTGCGCCATGAGTTGAACTGACGCCAGCACCCGCCTCTCTTTTCCATCATTCGGATCAATTGCCAGGCTTTTCCGAAAGACCTCCGTTGCGCGATCGAATTGCTTGAGCTTCACCAAACACGTGCCGTACGCGTGCAGTGCGCTCGGCCGCGAGTCGAACAGCGGTCCGGACTTTTCGAAATGGGGAATTGCAGCAGCGCAGTTTCCTTGCTGGTATTCGAGGACGGCGAGCATTCCGTGGCTGGTTTGGTCGGAAGGTCGCTGTTGAAGCACGCGTTTCAGCAAAGGGATTGCGGCCGGATTGGCGGCGTCGAATTCAATTTGAATTGCCCCGGTCAGCGCCGGCAAGTAATTCGCGTCCAGTTTGAGCGCTTTATTAAAGGAAGCCAGCGCTTCCTGGTCGTGGTGCTCTCCCGCATACGCAGCGCCCTGCATCGCCCACAACTCGGCATCCTTCGGTGAATTGGCGAGAGCGGGCTGTAGCAGTTCGAGCGCCTTGCCGAATTGATTGTCACGCAATGCCGAAGCAATCACGTTGCGATCAGTTTGGGCCTTTTGAGCAAGAGCAGAGGGAAGGGCCAACAGAACCGTGATGAGCAGAGTAGTCCGGAGTGAATGCATGCGCGCCAAGCTCACCTTACAGCACTCCTCGCCCTTCCGCATCGTTCCGCTCGTATTCATCGAAAAAAAAGGCCCACTACAGGTTCGAAGTGGGCCCGTGGACGAGTGTGGAGTATTGCAATCTTTAGAACGAAATCTTTCCTCCGAGTTGCCAGAAGCGGGGTTCATGGGAAGCAGTGGCAAATCCAAAGTTGGAATCTGGAAAATTGTCGTCTACGTTTGCGTAGTTAGCTCGGTTGAACAGATTGAAAATCTCAAACCGAAGCTGGAAATTCACCCTCTCCGTGATTGCTGTGTCTTTGTAGATGTTGATGTTCGTCTCGATGAAATTCGGCCCACGGAACTGTTGGGGCTTTTCATTCCCCTCCTGACCAATAGTGGGAACCGCGAAATCACTCTTCGAAATTGCTCCCGATAGCCAAGAACTATTGTTGGTGAGCTGGTGATAAGTGGAGGCATCTGGGAAGTCGAGGTTATTTCCATCGCCGTTGTAGTCACCGCTGCCGGCAGCGTAAGCGACAGCTGGATCTGAGGCCGAGCAGCCTGTCGTGTTACTGAACGCGGTACCCGATTGGCAGACTGCTACGAAGCCATTGCGGTTGAAAGCCGTTATGGGATAACCGGATTGCAAGATGCTGGTGCCGCTGACCCCCCAACCACCGGTGAGCCGGCCGAGTGCGCCGACACCATTATTGAGTCCTTTCAGCGAATAGTTGAAGCTCAACGAGAAGCGGTTCGGTACGTCAAACGTTGAAGGGCTGTAATACTGCGCGGAGTTGAATGGGTCCGGATATGCCAACGCATTATCCATTGAACGAGAGCGAGTGTAGGATGCGTCAACATAGCCGCGTGAGAAGCGTCCTTTGACATCAAAGAACACAGCGTCGTAGTTGCCGTAACGATTGTTATCGGCGTAGGTAATCGCTCCGAAGCTGGGATTGAGACGAGTTGGGTTGGGAACGACGGGTGTCGGGCTGTTATTCATCTGATTGATCAAGTCGCCCTGCAATACATTGATATCAACGCCGTAACTGACATTACCAATACTGTTGCCGTTGCCGACGATATCGTAAGAGTGTGAGCCGTTGTAACCCACGCTGGCGGCGAAGATATTGGTTATTTTCCGTTCTACGCTTAAGGACCAGATATCCGCTTTTGGAGATCTCAAGAGCGGGTTAATACCGCCGATCGCGAAACTCGCGCCGACAACGCCCCCTTGTGCATTCAGTCCACCTTGGAAGGTCGGGAAGGTGAAGCCAAATGGAGGTTTGCTGCTATTTCCTAGAACGAAGATTGGAGCTTGCGCTGTCGCCGTCCCACCTCTCACAAAATTCGGATTGACCAAACCCGGAGGACTGCCGCGGAATTCTTCTTGCACATTCGCTTGTGTGAGCCAGTTGTTGTACACACCGAAGCCCCCGCGCACCACCGTGTTCCCGCTGCCGGTTACGTCCCAAGCGAGTCCCACACGTGGACTGAAGAGATTGTTGACCGAGTGCAAAAGAGCATTATGTGTTGCCTTTGCATAACCATTCGCAATCTGTTCCTGCTCGGTGGTGCCTGTGCCCAAGTAGAAATTCCCGAAGACCGTCGAAGAGTTCTTAGACCATGGATTTCCACTGTCGTCATAGCGCAGGCCTAACGTTAGTGTCAGGTTACGGCGAGCCTTCCATGTGTCTTGTACAAATAGGCCGAACGTCCTAGACGCAGCATCCCAATTCCATAATTTCTGGGTACCGGTAGCTGGGTCGTACATAATGCCGTTCTCATTGTT
This sequence comes from Terriglobales bacterium, assembly GCA_036557105.1. Taxonomy (GTDB): domain Bacteria; phylum Acidobacteriota; class Terriglobia; order Terriglobales; family Acidobacteriaceae; genus Gp1-AA145. Next base: position 40,263 of record DATBIE010000250.1, on the reverse strand, counting down.
GGGATTGTCGTTGGCGAGCTGCAGTAGGTTGTCGAAGGCGAATTTCGGCTGAGACCATGGTCCCTGAAATGGCTCAACATCATCGCCATACCAACCTTCATAGCCGAATTTCAGAGTATGAGTGCCGCGCACATGAGTGAGCACATCTCGCCAGTGATAGTTGTGCTGGATGAAGTCCCCTTGTGCGAAGCCAACACCGAAGGCTTGACCTGAGTCCACATTGATTCCGTTTACGCTGATGGATGGAACCGTATAGTCCTGTGCTCCGCTACCGAGAACACCTTCCACGCGGCTTTGCCCGGCGGTGAACTCGTTTAACGTGGTCGGCGAAAAAGTGTGTGTCCACGACGCCTGCCCGGCGACTTGCCACGTATTGTTCAATGCCGAAAAGGCAGTCATGGGCGAGGGCGCGCCAGTCAGCAAAAGAGTCCGAAAAAGGCTGACGTATATGCGGTCCTTCTTGAATCCCTGGTCGATACGGGCAAAGTACTGGGTGCCGTTTCGTACTGAAGTTGCACCGAAAGAACCGCTGTCGATCATGGGCAGATTGCAAGGAATGTTTTCGGTGGCAGGTGTGCCGCATACCGTAGCACCTAGAACTTGCGATGCGGTACTAGCCACACCGGCACCGACTATGCCCGTGGGAAGGTAAGTGCTGAGAATATGCGTGCCAACTGTGTTCGGATTGTTCGCTTGCGCAAAAGCTATAAACTCCGGCGCGGGAAACGTTACGCTTCCTCCTGCACTCGACGAAGAACGCAGCGGCTCTACTGCGAAATAGAAGAAGCTGTTGTGGTGCGGAATGATCGGTCCACCGATCGCAAAATCCATATTGTTCGAGTGGAACGGCTTGTACGGGAACCCGACGAAGTGCTGGCTGGCAAACATCTTTTGATAATTAAAGTAATCTTCCGCCGAGCCATGGAATTGGTCAGTCCCAGACCTCGTGGTAAACATCGTTTGCAGTCCAGCAGCGCGGCTATACTCGCTGGTAAATGTGTTCACTTGAACGCTGGTTTCCTGGATCGCTGCCGGCTGCGGCGTTAGATTCAAAACGCCCTGACGAATTCCGCTGGTGACATCCAGACCATCGACGACGTATTGGTTGTTGTTTTGCCCCTGGCCGTTTGCGCTGGCATCAACTTGTTCCTCGGTCGAATAGTTGTCTACGCCAGAAGCCGGGCTTCCGGATGTGCTGGTTCCTAGTCCTGAAGCTCCGGGCGCCATGGTCACTAGCGTGACAAGATTCCGGCCGATTATCGGAAGCTGCGCGACTGCCTGGTTCTCAAGCGTCATCTGGTTGCGACTGTCCGCAGTGTCGACAAGAGGACTCGCCGTTGTGACAGTGACGGCTTCCGTGACCGCGCCGACCTTCAACGTGACCGGCACGTTCAGGTTTTGCTCGGTCAGCAACGTGACAGCTGTTTCTGAAGCTGCATATCCCGATGCCTCAACCTTCAGCTTGTAGGCGCCCGGCGCCAGACTTAGAAATCGGAAATCTCCATTGTCGTCGGTTGTGGTGGTAACGGCGGCCCCCGTGCCATTGTTCGTGAGGGTCACCGTTGCTTTTGGGACAACAGCACCCGACGGGTCCTGTACGACTCCCTGTACGTTGCTGGTAAATTGCGCCTGGCACAGGCCAGCGCAGAAAACGATCAGTCCAAGAATGACTTGTAACCTGACCCTTGAATTCATACGCCCCTCCTAAGGAGCCCCGTAACTGCAGCATCCGCTTTTGCGCGTGCTTCTCAACGCAGTATCCAGCACCGCTGCTGATAGACGAATGAAGTGCGTCAAAGTAAGCGTTTGCTCGTAGGCTGAGTACGCTATCGCATGTTGTATACAGTCGTCAAGCAAAAATAGTACTTTTACATTAGCGACCCACATTCCTCTCTCGTTGGGCGGAGTTTCGCTCTGATCACACGAGAGCTGGTGCGCTATAAACCTCGTATAAACAACTTGTTAAGTCATGCTGTGCACGAAGAATTAGAATAGAAGCGTGAGGACGGAAGCCGCAAAACTCTAGGAACGGGCAACTTTGACAACGGTTTGCCAGCTTTTCCGAGAGAGCCGACAATACAGCAGATCACCAACGCGAAGAAATTTTACTATGGAAAAGTTCAGGGAAATAGGATAACGATTACTGAGCTGATGAACCTTCAAAAGGGCAATACAATGCAAAGTTGTGGGAGGATACCATGCGGACTACACGAAGACAGCTTCTGAAGAACAGCGCCGTTGTTGTTGCCGGTACTGCAGCACTAGGTCGTAAGCGGTCTTGGGCCTCTAATTCGGCACAAGGAACCGCAGACCTAGCGATTGTCCCTCCTCTCTCCACTTTCAAGTATTCCGAAGTGCAACTGCTCGACAGTCTCTTGAAAGAGCAGTTTGACCACAACCACGATGTCTTTCTGCACCTGAACGAAGATGCGTTGCTGAAGCCTTTCCGGGAGCGCGAAGGAATGCCTGCGCCCGGGCCGGACATGGGAGGCTGGTACGACAACGCTGATGACTTCAGTCCGCCGGAAAACTTTCATGCGTTCATTCCCGGCCACAGTTTCGGTCAATACGTCTCTGGGCTCGCGCGTGCGTATGCGGTTACCGGCCATAAGCCGACACAAGAAAAAGTTCATCGGCTGGTGCGAGCCTTCGGAGAAACGATAGAGCCTTCAGGCAAGTTTTACGTTGGTTACCACCTGCCTGCGTATACATATGACAAGACAAGTTGCGGTTTGATCGATGCGCATGAATTCGCCGCCTGCCCGGACGCTCTCGACGTCCACTGGCGCGCTACTCAAGCAGTGTTGCCTTACCTTCCCGAAAAAGCGTTGAGCCGCGCCGAACAGCGTGCGCGTCCCCACAAGAATGTTGCTGATACTTGGGACGAGACATATACGCTTCCGGAAAATTTCTTCCTTGCTTACCAGCGCAGCGGGAAATCGCAGTATAAGGACCTTGCCGTTCGCTTTATCGAGCACGACTATTTCGGCCCGTTGTCGGAAAATCAGAATGTTCTGCCCGGAGAGCACGCTTACAGTCACGTAAATGCCTTCAGCTCGGCGATGCAATCGTATCTTGTGTTAGGAGACGAGAAATATTTGCGTGCTGCTCGCAACGGACTTCGCATGGTGCAGGAGCAGAGCTATGCCACGGGCGGCTGGGGGCCGGACGAAGCGTTTGTCGTACCTGGTCAAGGTTTGCTAGCGGCGAGCCTCGGCACCACGCATGCGAGTTTTGAAACTCCGTGTGGTTCGTACGGACATTTCAAAATCACGCGTTATCTGCTGCGCGTGACTCGCGATTCGAGTTACGGCGACAGTATGGAGCGCGTTCTCTACAACTGCATCGCTGGAGCGACGCCGATCCTAGCCGATGGGACGAGCTTCTATTATTCCGACTACAACAACTCCGGAAGGAAGGTCCACTATCGCGACAAGTGGCCCTGCTGCTCCGGCACGTTCCCACAGTTGACTGCAGACTACGGCATCAGCTCTTACTACAAGAGTCAAGATGGCGTGTACGTAAATTTATTTATTCCTTCGCGCTTGTCCTGGATGCAGAACAATACGCAATGCTCGCTTACACAGCAGACGGACTATCCGCGGGCAAATACGACACAACTTGCGCTCAAACTTGCGAAACCCGAAGCGTTCACGCTATATCTTCGAATTCCCGCCTGGGCTGGCTCGAAGACAAGCGTCTCGGTCAATGGGGGCCGTGTCGAGAGCGGCATTGAACCTGGAAAATTTTTGGCGGTGAAGCGCACCTGGAAGGATGGTGACCGCGTAGAAATCGAATTCGAAATGCCGCTGCGCCTCGAAGCTATTGATAACGAAGATCCAAACAATGTTGCGCTGATGCATGGGCCGATCGCGCTGTTTGCCGTCGGCAACATTCCCGCGAAACTTTCTCGCAAGGACTTGTTGTCGGTAACGGCCTTGGGGTCTTCGTCTGGAGATTGGTTGGCCAAGACTAGCAGCGGTGTACTTACACTTCGGCCGTTTGCCTCGATCATGTCGGAGGAATATCGGTTGTATAACCGCGTCGAGAGCTGAGCGAACAGCGCGGTGGTTACCGGGCAGGCTTCTCGAATTTTCCATTGTCGATCGACACGTTGTTAACAACATGGTCTAGTACGATTTTTGAAATTTCTGTACCGCGAGCCACTGTCAAGCGGAACGGTACCTGAACTTCGTCAACGCTGCGGTAGTCCTCATAGTCGGTTTCGCTGGGAACGGCTCCGAGGGGCGATTCCGCAAACTGCGTGAGCCGGACCAGCAGTCCAGATTGTTCATCGAAATAAAGCTTTACCGGCGGCAGGCCTGGTCTGTTTCCTGAAAGAACGTATACAGCGCGTTCGTTAACTTTCTCTGGATATTCAACCCGCAACTCCGAAAACATGCGCCGGAGGTCTAAAGGTAGATGTAGATCATTCGCCATCTTCATTGCATCGAGATCGGAGCTTTCCAATTCACGGACTGAATGCCCCGATGCGCCAATCCAGCCTGCACGACCATTCAATATTGTGAAATTCTCGCCGCCCTCAAAACGTCTTGTCACTGCATGATGATCCGGGAATTTGTCGAGGATTTCGATTTCGCTTGTCCTTTCATCCGACGTCGCAGTTCCATGCGCTTCTCGGCTGATGACTCCTTCGACAGCTGTCGCTCCGCCGATTGACTGAATGTATTTCTCAATGAGCTCATCTACGGTTGGCAAATTCGTGCTCAATTGTCCTGCGGGCAACACCGCATCTGCTGCAGTACTACGTTGTGCAGGGTTGGCAATCACAGGCACGTCTATGGGTTTTGCGGATCCTCGGTGACACGAATAGCAGGTCACGGCGCGTATTCCATCAAAATTGCTGTTGTTTATTACGTTCATCATTCGCATCATCTTACGTGCGGTCTGCTTCGGTTTCTTCGAATCGTCGTCGAAATGATTCGGCACGTGGCAATAACTGCATTCCACTCCCAGCGAGTCAGTGATGAAGTGCATTGCCGGGATCACTTGGTCAGCGGGGGCCCCTTTCAGCACCTGGATGTTCTTGTAGCGTTTTTCAGCCGGCAATGCGGCGGACTCGACATTGACGGGCTCGGATTGCTGCGTCAGCGCCGAAGCAATACTCCCGGACAGCTGATTGGCGCGCGAATCATTCCCTTGCCGTCTATACAAATCAATCAGCGGAGCAACCGCCGTCAGGTCCAAAGGATCGAGCGCCACGGCGCGTTCCAAGTGAGCGATCGCCTCATCCGTATCTCCCGCCTGCAGGTACGCTGAAGCATCATTCGTCTCTCCACTGACGGATTTGGGATCGAGCTGCAGCGCGCGATCAAATGCAAATTCCGCTTCCTTCGGCTGTTTTCCCAACAGAAGGGCCGTTCCAATTGCGGTGAACAACGCATCGTCTTGGGAAAATTGCTGCTGCACTTCGGTCAACAGACGATAACCACGTACTACAAATTCGCGCGAACGACGTTCGGCGCCAACGTTTATATAAGCAATCCCCAAATTGCGCTTTTGAAATTGCGGCGCCGGTTCGCGCCAGGCCGCGATATCGACATTCTCGGGAAGTTCCTGCTCAGCCGAGGGACGTCGCTGGATTCGGTGATCAGTGAAGACGGTGTGGCCGCCGTCCTTAGCGTTCCTGCGTGGCATGTGGCAGCCGATGCAATTGCTCTCTGCGCTCGGATGGTGCTCCGATGCGGGAAAATTTCCCGTGTGGCACGACAGGCACTTGCTCCTGAAATACTGCACCGGTTCCATGGGCTTGTCATGCGGGTCGTGGCAGGTGCCGCACCACATCCTGCCGGCGCTCATGCGGGAACAAGCGCTTCTCGCAAGTTGCTCGACCTGGCTGATGACTTTGAATTTGCCCGAATCCGTCCCGGGTGGCAGCGCGACATGATAAGTGGTGAAAACACTTTCGAGCGGCTCACCGGGAAGAAAATCAGAAAACTTTTCCCCTGGATTGAGAACCCTTCCGACGCCTAGCAAATGACATTGTTCGCAGATGCTGTCGCGCGCTACGGGTTCCAGCTTCGCCGGATTCACGATCGTGCCCGCGCGAGGATCGGTCAGGTGTCTTTCTGCCGTCCCGTGACACCGTTCGCATGTGATCGCCTCGGCCGAGAATGGCGGTGAACGATATTCATTTCGCGTACCGGGGACGTGCAATGCATTCCCCGAATGACAGAACAGGCATCCTTCGGCCACTGGCCGCGTGAAATCGGGATTTGCCAGACCTTCGTATCCAGGCGCGAGATCGTAAGCGTGTCGGGTTTTGTAGTAGGCGATTGGAGACTGAAACAGATGATTCGCAAGATCGAGCAGGTACCCTGCAGCGTGATTGCCGGAACCAATGACGTAGTCAATGCGATAGTTCGTTTCTTCTCCGCCGTTCGCGGGCTTCAGCCGATGCCAGTAACCGTTCTCGGTGTCAGACGCAGTGATTTTGGTATCGGCAGTAGTTACCGTACCATCTGGTTCCTTGCCCGCATGGCGCAAGGAGTGCGCCATCGCCGACCGCGCGTATCCCTCGACTTCGGCGCGATGACACCCAATGCAGCGGTTTGCGCCCTCAGGTTCAGTCGCCCAATGGAGAGGTGCTTCAGTTTGATTATTTGTTCCAACAGATTGCGCAGTGACGGAAGCGCACGACAGAACCAAAATCGCCATAGAGAAGACGGTGCTTCTCTTCAATTGGCCAGGAATGGTACGAAAACTCTCCCCCATCACGTCAGATAATAACTTACACCTTTCATGGGTATCGCAACTTCGATCAAAGCGGAATACATGAGCCAATCCCCCGGCACTTTTATAGCGAGACTGGTGTCTAACTTCCTGAACATTGGCGCTCGGATTTGCTGCGAGTCTCAATTGGAGGAACAAGGTGCATGTCCTCCTAGCGGAGTACACTCTCACCCATGCGGATCAGCTCGGGAATTTTTCGTTCTATTTCAGCTGACTTCAGTCACGCCTTTCGCCAGCTGAGGAAGTCGCCTGGATTCTCGCTCAGCGTCATTGTGACCCTCGCCATTGGTATTGGCGCAAGCGCCGCAATGTTTACGGTGGTGGATCAAGTCTTGTTGCGGCGGCTACCGTATCCCGAACCCCAGCAACTCGTGCAAATCAAAGAATCCGGGAAGAACGGACCCGCGCGCTGGGGCGCTCCGTTCCCGGACATCAAAGAGTGGCACGAGCGTAGTCGCACTCTGAGTAGCATCGCATTTCACACGAACGATGAACCGACCTCTTTTCTCGAGGGAAATTCAGGTCCTGTACAAGTCAATACTCCGCGGGTGAGTGCCAACCTGTTCTCCACCCTCGAAGTACAGCCGGCTATGGGACGCGGCTTTAACGATTCGGCTGACAGTTTTGAAAATAACGGCGACCGGAACACAGCGATATTGAGCGATACCGTGTGGCGAGACGGGTTCGGCGCGGACCCAAACATTCTTGGCAAGGTGATCAAGGTAAACGGAAGCTCCTACACGATCATTGGAGTTATGCCGCGGGGTTTCCAATTTCCGTTTAATCCAGAAAAACCGCAGATATGGATACCGATTGCGTTGGGCGAGTCAGACCAGACTCGAGCGAAGAATGCGGCTCACGAGTACCGGATCATTGCTCGGCTCAGAAATGACGTAGATGCGAACGCCGCCACGGCTGAGCTGAAGGTCATACAGGCCGATGTAGCGAAACAGTACACCGATCCAACGGCCCGCGAAAACGCCACCTCTGTTGAGGTGCAACTCTACAGCGATACTGTGGTCGCGGGCGACATAAAGAAGGGGTTGTTAGCCTTGCTCGCTGCATCAGGTTTGTTGTGGCTGATTGCCTGCGTAAATGTGACCAGTCTCATGCTGGCGCGTGCAGCGGTGAGACAACGAGAGATCGCTGTCCGCGCCGCACTTGGGGCGAGCAATTGGCGAATCATGCGGCAATTGGGTATTGAAGGCTTGCTTTTGAGTGTGGCCGCATCACTGGTCGGCGCGGGGCTGATTATCGCTGGCCTGGGTTTGTTTGCGCGGGAACTTGCAATCGGCTTCAACATTCAGCTCACGATTACACCCAATCCCATTCTTATTTTTGTTCTGGTTGGGTTGACTGTTGTCAGTGCGGTGATTTCCTCACTTTGGCCTTCATTGGTCGCGACGAAAGCGCCAATCACTCCACTGCTAAAAGAAGGCGGCCTGCAAGGCGGCGGGCGACATCAGCTCGCTCGGCGAGTGTTGGTTCTAAGCCAAGTGGCGATGTCGCTCGCCCTTCTAACCTGTTGCGGGCTACTCCTGCGAACGATTTTTGCTTTGAGGCAAGTTCCTCTCGGTTTCAAAACCGATCACGTAATCGTGGCTGACATGGTGATTCCAGCATATAAGTTTGACCAGCGGAATATGACGACCGAGTTATATCAGCCACTGGTAGAGCGGGTGGAACAGATGCCGGGCGTGCAGGCGGCTTCACTGACCACCGCCGTTCCTTTGGGAAAGCGGTTTCCGATCTTGCTTTCATTCGCTCCGGACGAGCACGACCCAGAATCGGCCAGAATTGAAAACTTAGTTGTCCAGTTCCGCGCTGTAGGTCCCGGGTTGCAGCGGGTCTTGGGTTTTCGCATGTTGGCGGGAAGATTTTTCAATGAGGGAGACACCCCCGGTTCAGAGCCGGTGGTGGTTGTAAACCGTGCATTCGTTAAGGAGTACTTCGGAGGCAAGCGCGATCCGAAAGGAACTATCGGCGAAGAGCTTCTCAGTTACGACAAGCACAAGCTCGCGCACATTGTCGGGGTCATCGATGATGAGCGACAGGCATCGATAATGGAGCCGTCGAGGCCCGAAGTCGACGTCTGTATTCCTCAGATCACGCCGAAGAGCGGATTTTACCAAGTGGCTGAAGGCCTGGCGATGAACTTGGCAGTTCGGACTGAACGGGCTCCGAGTGCATTCATTCCCGAGCTTCGCGCGGCTCTTCGCAACGCGCGTCCTGAATTAGCGGGCAGCACGTTCACAACAATGGACCAAGTGGTCGACGACTCGTACGGCAATCAGCGAATCGCCGCACTGCTCCTGCAGATTTTCTCCGGGTCAGCCCTTCTGCTCTGTGTCGCGGGCCTTTACAGCTTGCTGGCCTATCTCGTGACACAACGCACCCGCGAGATGGGTATTCGCTTTGCTTTGGGGGCACAACGTCGACAAGTGATTTGGCTGGTTATGCGTCAGGCAGTCCAAATCCTGGTCGTAGGTTCGGCGGCCGGGCTCGTTGCTTCCTACTTCGCAACTCGAATGCTGGCGACGTTGATTTTTGGAGTTAAACCATACGATGGATTGACGCTCGGCGCAGCGAGCGTTCTTCTGGTCGCCATCGGGCTAGGGGCAGCTTGCATCCCAGCTCGACGAGCAGCCCGCATTAATCCGACGGAAGCCTTGCGGGCGGAGTAATGCGTGGGTTTCGAGGTCCGACAAGCCCACCAACTCAGAACTGCTTGAGATCAGATCGCAGATCAGAAGAGTGCTAATTGTTGAGTTGTCGGCGCTGGACGGCGACGTTTGGGGGAAATTTCACTATGGTTCGTTGTTGGCTTCATAAGGGCTTTGCGGCCCACGGTCATTCCGCCGAGCGAACCGGACATCGCTCTCTCGTGAGCGACTGTATTCTCGAAATGCGCTTGCGGAGCGTTGGAATTTTCGATTGCCCGCACGAATCGGTCTAATCTTCGTAGGCCATCGGTTCTAGCTGTATCTTCGATCGCTGCAGCTTCGAGCGACCGCCGCAAAACATGAATAGTTTCATCATAAGTTTTCAGCGGCACAGGAAATGGATGACCGTCCTTCCCCCCGTGCGCGAAGGAAAAACGCGCAGGATCAGAAAATCTGGTCGGCGTTCCATGAATGACTTCAGCGACCAGCGCCAGCGACTGTAGAGTGCGTGGCCCAAGCTTTTCGAGTAGCAGCAGAGATGCAAAATCGCGGAACTCGCGTTCGTATGATGCAGCGAGCACCGCGCCTAAGCGATTCAAATCCACATCGACTGCCCGGACGTCATGATGAGCCGGCATTGTCAGCTTGCGAAGTTCATTCAACGTCGTATCCGGTCTCTCTCGTGCAATTTCAAGAATTGCGTTCTGCGCCGGAACCGCTGGCATAGCTACGAGGTTCATGATTTCGCCCTGGTGTTCGCCAATTACCCCCGTGTGGGGTTCGACCGTAAAATCCTTTACCATGGCGGAATGCCAGTGATATCGGCGGGCGAAACCGGTTGAATCGTTCAATCCCTGTTGAACAATAGTCCATTCCCCGGTTGCGCTGATCACGAACCCGTGAAGGTAGATCTGAAATCCATCGGCGATGGCGTTATTGTCAACCCGCGCGGCAAGCCGGCTTGCACGAACCAGAGACTCGCCATCGAGTCCGGTGCGATCTGCATATCCGCGCAACTCATCCGGTGTTTGACGGGAGTGGCGTCCGCGTCCTCCACATATGTAGATTCCTAGCTCCTCACTTCGGAGATTCAACCCTCGTTTCAGCGCACCCAGCACTGATGTCGTGATTCCGGACGAGTGCCAGTCCATCCCCATTGTGCAGCCGAGTGCCTGAAACCAGAACGGATCAGCCAGCCGAGACAGTAATCCGGACGTGCCGTAATAATGGACAACGTTCTCTGCAATTGCAGTTCCCAGCAGTGTCATACGGTCTGCTAACCACTTGGGCACACTCCCGCCGTGAAGTGGCAAATCGGCAATACCGGAACGCTGCATTCTTAAATTCTAGTCGTGTTTTCCCGCGTATTTGCAAAAGGAAACCAAGCAACCGGTCCGATGTAGAAACCAGGTAGTCGCGTCTGAAAATGCAGTCTTTTTGTTTTTCGCGCCGACCCGTTACAATTCGACCGCAGCGACTAAATGTCCCTGGGAGAGAAGAATGCCAAAAGCAACAGCTAAGACAAAGAGCAACAGCGCGTTCATGAAACCAATGCAGCCTTCGGAGCAGCTCGCAAGAGTTGTCGGCTCAGAGCCGCTCCCCCGAAGCGAAGTCACAAAGAAAATATGGGCGCATATTAAGAAACATAAACTTCAGAACCCGCAGAACAAACGCGAGATCATCGCTGACGAGAAGTTGCAGCCGATCTTTGGCGGCAAAAAGTTGGACATGTTTCAGATGACCAAAGCGGTCAACAAACACTTGAAATAGTGTGTGCTGAGAGGTATTCGTCGCCGCTTGCCCCGCGTCGACATTGCGAGGTAAAGATAAGGAGAGAGGGACTGTAATGTGGTGTTCTCAAGAAAATGCCACTCTCCCTTCTTGATTCCGGTGCTGCAGTGAGAGTTACGCGTTCAGGAAGACGGCCCCGATATCCACGAGTTACGGATCGGGGCTAATTTCCCCGTACAATTAAATTATCGACTCGGGCTAGCGACCAGAAAGGGACCAGAACGCCTCCTTGCTCTACCTAACCAGGAAAGCTGAATTTGCAGCTTCGCACTACTACCACAACCCGGAGCTCTCTCTCGAAGAGAACCGGCGTCTGTTCGGCAAGTGCAATAACGCCAATGGGCATGGTCACAACTACCTCCTTGAAGTGACGGTAAAGGGAGAGGTCGATCCGCATTCGGGGTTCGTCGTCGATCTAAAGCAGCTCAAAGAGATTATGAATCGCGAAGTTCTCGATGCCATGGACCACCGCTTCTTGAATAAAGAAGTGCCAGAATTTGCTACACAGATTCCAACGACTGAAAATCTATCCATCGCAATTTGGCAACGACTGGCGCCCAAGCTGACAAAGGCCAAGCTGCACCGCGTCCGGGTATATGAGAACCACGATTTGTTCGTGGATTATTACGGCGAGGACTAAGCACATCAAAGACCTGTCATTCCGAGCGAGCTGTGTCCATTCCGAAGGAATGGATTGCGAGTCGAGGAACCTGCTGTTTTTCTTCATTTGGAGAAGAAGCAGGTTCCTCCAGTCGCAAGTTGAGCGGGCCGAGGCCTCTCAACTTTTCTCGGTCGGAATGACATCCTAAAATATTCGGGGAGAACGCAAAGTAGTAAGAGACAAGTCGAAGATGAAGGCCCACCTCTCTCGCCGGTATCGTTTTTCTGCTTCGCATCGCTTGCATAGCGAGCAGATGTCCGACGCTGACAACCGCGCCACCTACGGGAAGTGCAACAATCCGCATGGGCACGGGCATAACTACGTCCTCGAAGTCACAGTCAGCGGACCAGTTGACCGCAACGGAATGGTCTGTAACCTCGTCGATCTCGACGAATGTGTGCGCCGCGAAGTTGTAACCAGATTCGATCTCCAGAATCTAAATATGAGAGAAGAATTCTTGAATTCCGTACCCACGACGGAAAACCTATGTACGATGATTTATGAGATTTTGAAGCGTGAGTTCTCCCAGGCACATCTGGAAAAGGTACGGCTGGAAGAGACAATGATGAATTCGTTCGAAATAACCGGCTCTTAGTCGTTAGCTCTTAATTCTTTTTCCCGGATCTAGCTGGTTTAGGCAAAACACGTATTGGCTAAAAAACTAATGGCTCCGCAAATCGAAACTCCAACATTAACCAGTGCGACGTTTGAAGACCTCGTCCGCGAGATTCTCGTCAGGCTCGGCGAGGACCCGCAGCGGGAGGGGCTGCTTCGAACCCCGGCTCGTGTCCAGAAGGCGTTCGAGTTTTTAACCCGCGGGTACAACGAAGACCCCGAAGCTTTGCTTAAGAAGGCCCTTTTCACGGTTACTTACGACGAAATGGTGATTGTGAAGGACGTCGAGATGTTCAGCCTGTGTGAACATCACATGCTGCCATTTTTCGGCAAAGTTCATGTCGCCTATATCCCCAAGGGCAAGGTGATCGGGCTGAGTAAGATCCCACGACTGATTGAGATATTTTCGCGAAGGCTTCAGATCCAGGAGCGCCTGACAACGCAAATCGCAGAGACTATTCAGCACGCAATTCAACCGGAGGGCGTTGGAGTTGTGATCGAGGCGCGGCATCTTTGCATGATGATGCGCGGTGTTGAGAAACAACATTCTGCTGCCGTGACCTCTTCCATGCTGGGCAGCTTCCGTGAACAGAACGAGACAAGAACCGAATTCCTTTCTCTCATCCGCCAACGCTCGAACGGCGTGTAAGCATTCAGTCATTACCTCGCCGGGTCTCTGAATCATTAGGAACATTGCAAACTGTCATCTTTGCCAGTTTGCAAGTTTTTGCATCTTTTGCGTAAACGCGGTGTCTCGAAGATCTGGATCTACGCCGGCTTTAATGATTCATCATCCGATGATTCAATTTCAGTAATTTCCGCGTTTTTCAGCTTGCATTCCATCCTGACCTGGGCTAACTTTTTGTGCACTTGGTGCCTCTCGCGTCTCTGGCCCGTTTGGAGCAATACATGCGGCTCCGTCTCGGTATGATGCTTGCCTTCCTCGCTCTGCTTCTTTTTGCCTTGCCTGTGGTTTCGCAATCAGTGCCGCTTTCGACGGATGCTAATTCCGCCATAACTGCCGGGTTGCACGTGCGTCCGACCGTGAAGTCGTATCACGACCACAGCATCCGTGATATCGACGATATTGGAAACAGAAACACCGGGTGTGGCCGTGGGGTAGGCAATTGGTACAGCTTGGAACATCAAATTGCGATGGGCAAGCAATACTCCGACCGCGTAGAAGCCACATCGAAGATCCTCAAGGACTCGCAAATTGACGAGTACGTGAATCGGGTCGGTCAGAACCTGGTACGTAATTCCGACTCATTGGTGCCTTTCACAATCAAGGTGATTCAGTCGGATGACATCAATGCCTTCGCCCTCCCCGGCGGCTTCTTTTATGTGGATACCGGACTGATTCTGGCGGCCGACAACGAAGCCGAGTTGGCTGGTGTCATGGCGCACGAGATCGCGCACGTGGCGGCCTGTCACATGGCGCGGGAAAACACTCGTGCCAAGATGATGAACATGCTTTCCATCCCCCTCATGATGGTAGGGGGGCCCGTCGGCTATGCGGCTTACGAGGCGCTCACAGTTGCTACTCCGCTGACTTTTATGAAATTCTCGCGGCGCTATGAGTCCGAAGCAGATTTTCTCGGCGTTCAGTACATGTACAAGGCGGGGTACGATCCTCAGGCGCTCACGGCATTTTTCGAGAAAGTCAAAAGCCTGGAAAAGAGTAAGGAGAATGTAGTCGCGAAGGCATTCCGCACCCATCCGCAGACGCCTGACAGGATCGAGAAAACGCAAGCGGAGATCAACATGCTCTTGCCGCCGCGCGCGGAATACAAAGTGGACACGTCTGACTTTCAGGACGCCAAGGCTCACCTCGAGAAATTGGAGAATCGGGATCATGTGCTCCGAAAGAGCAGTCGCCCCACTCTGCGGCGAAGAATGCCGGAATCGGAGAACTAAACCGAAATTTTGTAATCCGGTAATTTTGTGATCGGGCAATTATTAACATCCAAGCTAGGTGAGTACAAGATTGCTCGCTGTTCGATTTATCCTCTTTTGAGCTTTCCCTCAGCAATGTCTTTCACCAGCTCCAGGTCGGCTTCGAGAAAATCGTAAGAGGGAAGATCGCCGGGTATAGCCCAGCGCACGTCTTTAAAAATCCGGTTCTGCAGCTCGCCCGAGTATTCGCGAACATCATAGAAGCGCAATTCGACTGAGTTGCCGTTTGGATATTCGTGCCGGAAGCGAGAGACCTCGTCGCCGACCACAGCAGCAATTCCCAGCTCCTCATCCAGTTCGCGGCGGAGAGCATCGCGCGGTTGTTCGCCCTCTTCAATTTTGCCGCCGGGGAACTCCCATTTCAGAGGCATCGTCTGGTACCGAGTGCGCTGGCAAATGAGCACAGTACCATCCTTCCAAATTAGCGCTGCAACGACACGTTTCATGCGATTGAGTATTGGGTGATTTAGCAAATGGGTAGTTTGAAACCTCCATGGCTCGCCCTGTGTGACTCAGTGTCCTCTGTGGTTGAAACTTTTATAGAAGAGGGCACCGAGCTCAGAGAGGTTTCAAATTACCCAATTGCCAGATTACTCAATGTCAATACATCGTAACCCGTCCGCTGGTGGAAAGCATTCTGGATGGATTGCTGCGGCAAGCGCGTGCAGTCCGCAGATAAGCGTTGATGCAGGCGTATTCAGATACTCATCGTCGATGCAATAGACTCGCGAGCTTGTTGCTGCCGGCGTATTCTGCCAACCACGCGAACGGATGATTTTCTCGAGCGGGACGCGGTCCCTTACTCCGCACCATGCAGCGATTATGACTTGAGGCGACAGCGCTTCGGCGTCTGAAACGGAAATCTGTACTCCTGGTTTGGCAATGAATTCGCCCCCTGCAGCTTCCACAAGTTCCGCGACCCAACGCTGCGACGTAATCAATGGCTTGCCCCATTCTTCGCAGAACACCCGCGGACGTGGAAGGCTTCGGGTTTGGGAACGCACCGCCCCGATTGATTCCTTCATGTTGTCAATGACACGCCCGGCTTCCTCGCATGCACTCACAATCCCTCCGATGATAGAGATATCCGAATAAATGTCGGTCAGCGACTTGGGCGCCAATCCTAAGAAACGCGCGCCGGATTTCATGATTTCGGCAATCGCCTTCTCCTGGTACGGAACTGAGGCGATCACGAGATCCGGCCGAAGTTGTCTAATCTGTTCCGACTGCGCTGTCCAGGAATCGGCGACGATCGCGATGTTCAAGCTCTTTACTTCGGGACAGACATCAACGCAATACTTTGTGCAAGCAACCACAGAAGAGAGCTGCCGCAGGTCACGAAGAGTTACAGTCGCGCTCGGCTGCAGCGAGACAATTCGTTTTGGCATGTGCTCCATGCACTGTCAGTATTGCAGAGCTCTTGCATTCTTTCATTCTGCGCCTATTGGCTGGTTCTAGAATATTTCTGTGTATTCTTCTCAGCTACTTGACTATTTCGAGCACCCGCGTAATGCCGGTTTGGTGCAATCGCCGGACGCTACCGTGCAGACAGAAAATCCCGTCTGCGGAGACGTATTGAAGCTCACGGCTAAATTTTCTGAGGGACGCATTACAGATGTGAAATTCCTGGCGAAGGGCTGTGTTCCCGCAATGGCCTGTGGTTCGGCAATTGCTGAATTTCTTCAGGGAAAAACTGCAGAAGAGGCGATCACTTTCAGACGCGACGACCTGATTCGAATTGTCGGAGGACTGCCCGAAGCTTCTACTCACGCTAGCCAGCTCGCGATGGATGCGGTAGCAAGCCTACTCAAGAAGCTTACAAACCTCAAAACCTAAACCACGAAGGGCACGAAGTTACGAAGACAATCGTCAGTGGATTGCCTTGTTCCTTCGTGTACCTTAGTGCCCTTCGTGGTTAAAGCTTTTATCCCAGCCACTGCGGATTGTGATAAGTGCCGTCGAAATTGTGAGTGGTCTTGTACTGCTCGTACTCGCCCTTCGAAGCCGCGGGGGCAGTTTTGGCTAATACTGCAGCGACTGCGCTCTTGCTCATGGGCTTGAACCCGCGGGCAGCATCGAGTGCCTGTTGAAGAATCTGCATGGAATCGCAGCCGGTAATTACGACGCTCGTGGGCAAATTCATCGCGTAGTGCAGGCATTCAACGGGAGTTGCCGTCTTGCTCTCCAGGATGATCTTATCGCCCATAGGCTTCATGCCAAGCACGCCGATGTTGTGTTTCACGAGAATCGGCAGGGTCTTTTTTTCGAAGCTGTTAAAGTGCGCGTCCATCACATTGAGAGGCATCTGTACGCTGTCGAGAGTGAAATCGTGGGCGAACGCAGTTTCGAGCATCTTGTTGTGAATATCGGGACTTTTATGGCCGGTGAAGCCAATATAGCGAATTTTCCCCGCTTTCCTAGCTTCGACCGCGGCCTCCATTCCTCCGCCGGGTGCAAAAATCCGCTCGGGATCGTTCTCCCGGATCACTTCATGAAACTGCAGAAGATCGATGTGATCTGTCTGCAAGCGCCGTAGCGACTCATTGATCTGCTGCGCCGCCACAGTTTTCGTACGGCCATCGATCTTTGTCATCAGAAATGCTTTCTGCCGGTAGCCATCTCGCAAAGCCTTTCCCATCCGTTTTTCGCTCTCTCCGTCGTTATAGTCCCAACAGTTGTCGAGGAAATTAACGCCGTTGTCGAGCGCTGTGCGGATGATGCGAATGCCCTCCTGCTCCTGGACTGAAGGCGCACCGATGTGATAACCACCAATGCCGATCATGGAAACTTTTTCTCCGGTGTGACCAAGAGTGCGGTGAGGGACCGGCAGGTTCGAAGCTTGTGAAAGTTGCGGATTCACTGAGGCTGCAAAGCCGACAACAGCCGACTTCTTAAGAAAATCTCTTCGGTCCATGGGTTCCTCCGAAGGAGGTTGGATGCGATCGTGAATGATGGAGCGGGAGACCGGGATCGAACCGGCGACATCCAGCTTGGGAAGCTGGCGTTCTACCGCTGAACTACTCCCGCTCGAACTTCTCGATTTTAGCAGCCAACCGAAATCCCGCAAGCCACGTTCAGGGAAGGAGATTCAGCAATTGAGAGATCCGCAGAAAGTCCGCACGAGTTGAGGGACATGCAAAATTAGGAGGTGAGGGGATGCAGAATTGGGACCCACCGGACTACACGATCGACCCGCTTTGCCGGAATGCTTGGGGGAGGGCTTCCCGGCAAAGCTGTCGATTGATGCCGGACGGGACGCCTGTTCAGCACCTCGAGGGGATAGCGCTGTGCAGCCACGTCCGGCGGGTCTGCAAGTAACCCCATCGTCGCACGCTGCTATCGGAGTGTTTTCCAATTCGTACTTTTGTTACGAAAACGGAACAGATTGTAAGGCGAATTACCGAGCGCTTGCCGTGCTACTGGTTAACAGCCAGGCAGGTGTATCGGCGGAGATATATCTCTGCACCCAATGTACTGTGCAATTTATTGCAGCAGCGCCAAGCTTTTTAACACTGATTGCTGTTTCGCCAATAAGAGTTGAATTCCTTTTCGTGCCAGATCCATCATTTTTTCAAGTTGAAGATCATCGAAAACCTGGTGTTCGGCGGTGGACTGTAGTTCCACGAATTTTCGGCCCGCAGTCATGACCACGTTCATATCAACGTCCGCGCGAGAGTCCTCTTCGTAGCACAGGTCCAGTAAAGGCTCGCCATCAACAATTCCGACCGAAACAGCAGCCACGAAATCTTTCAACGGGACGGACGTGAGAGTTCCGGCTTCAATTAATTTTTCGAGCGCCAGTCCGAGAGCTACGAAAGCTCCAGTTATTGAAGCCGTACGCGTGCCGCCGTCGGCCTGAATCACGTCGCAGTCAAGTAGGATGGAGCGCTCGCCGAGACGCTGCAGGTCGGTGACAGCGCGGAGGGAACGCCCGATCAAGCGCTGAATCTCATGGGTTCGCCCGCCAATTTTTCCGCGTACAGACTCCCGCGCCGTGCGGGTCAAGGTCGCGCGCGGCAACATCCCATATTCAGCGGTCACCCATCCTTTTCCGCTGTTGCGCAGGAATACCGGAACCGTTTCTTCGACTGATGCGGTGCAGATTACCCGTGTATTTCCTACCTCGATCAGTACGGATCCTTCAGCTGTGGAAACAAAATCCGGAATAAGTTTGACGGGGCGCAATTGGTCGGGCGCGCGATTGTCAGAGCGGAAGAACATTGGGAAATTCTAGCAGGGGCAACCGCTCGATAGTCTCAACGAGAGGCCGAAAAATCTTCGATGAAAGCTGAAACGCAAACTGCGCAAGGACTCACAAAGACCACAAAGAGATTCGAAGTCAGTGGTGATTTTCAGTGTGCAAGGACTGAACCGCAGAACACGCAGAGACCGAAACGAGAACGCGGAGGACCTCTAATCCAATGCGTAGATTGTCAAACCGCTCAGCAGCTTGGGATAAAAGTCTGTTGATTTCTGCGGCATCACTTCTCCGGAGAACGCGATGTCCTTCATCTGCTCTATGCGGACCGGATTCATTAGAAAGGCTACGTTTGCTTTTCCCGATCTGACCAAAGCCAGCACCTCACCGGCATCGCGAACATAGCTAATATTAGCCTGGTTGCGAATCGATTCTTCTGAAAATCCCAACACGTTTTCCAGCAGACATTTGTGTAACTGGACGACATCCAGTGCTTGCTGCCGGATCGAAACATCTCGAAAGATAGTGGTGCACGCTTTGGAACGGCTCATCAGGAACGCGCGATCATGGCAGACCGCAAGGAGCGCAGTTCCTGTTTGCCCAGCCTCGCGTAAACTCCGGGTGGCGCGTTCAGGTGAAATCGCCGGGTCAGTTTCCTCCACGCTGAAAAATTCGCTACCTCCAGACCGAAGCCGGTCTGCGGAGAAATCCTTAAGGCCATGCACGACGCGATGGGTCGGCAGGATCAGCAATCCCGGGCTATCCATATTTACGAACGTCATCATTGCGAAATCGTAAGAATGCAAAGTCGCACCTTCGCTGCGCTCCTGCATTCCCCGTTCATTCCGGTAGGTCAAAGCAGTTTCATAGCGGTGGTGGCCGTCGGCGATGATCAGCTTCTTCTCCCGCATTTTGGTTCGCACGTGCTCAATGATTGCTGAATCGGGAATTCGCCAAACCTGATGTAGAACGCCATATTCATCGCGCATCTCCAGCGTAGGCGTATCCGGTGAAGCGAGGCCCGCATCTACCTCGCCCGTGGGATCGCTGTAGAGCATGAAAATCTGACCAAAGTTGGCCCGGGTGGCGCGGAGCAGGTCCAGGCGATCGGCCTTCGGCTTGGACAGGGTCTGTTCATGCCGGAATACGATGCCGGCCGCATAGTCCTCGACTTTGCCAAGAGCAATGAAACCTTGGCGTTTGAATTGCAGTGCTGCATTTGGAGCAGAGGACGGCGGCGCGAACTGCTGGACGTAGCGGTAGATCGAAGGCTCCGCATCCTGCCGGAGGATACCGTGCTTCTGCCAGTTGCCAAAGAAACTGGCAGCGCGCGTATATGGATTGTCCGCGGCGGTGTCATCCGGTTGGCGCTTGCCGAGAATAATCCGGACGAGATTGTACGGGCTTGCAGCGTAATAACGTTCCTGCATTTCCGGCGAGATCTTGTCGTAAGGCTGGGTCGCTACCTGCGAAAGAGAAACTCGGTCGAGGTTATAACGAAAAGCGCGGAAGGGTTCTATGTGGGCCATGTCTGAGAAGCGAAAGCATTGTACCAATCAGGCAGATTTCATCTGCTGCAATTGGGCGAAAAGCCGCGCCAGCCAGCAGAATGGACAAACTTTTGCACAAGACGGGAATCCAAGTTTCGTTGCGCACGTAGATGACAAACATTTAACACGGCTTGCTACTTCGTGTGATAACATCCTGCGTAATCACGAGGATTTTATGGCGCGCCAAAACGGGCGCGGGTCCTCTCGACCCCGGGCTTCAATCCGCATCGCACCGCTTCTAAGCCCATTTCCGCTTACAGCACAGGACTGCCTCCGGGCCGTCGTGGTTCTGGTTTCTTGCCTCTTCCTGCTAGCAGGGCGACCCTCATTTGCTCAAAGCACCGACGATATTGACGACATTCACGTGAAGCCTCGGGTCGAACTCAACAAACCAGACCCGAATGCGACGGAAGGCAACGGGCTACGTAGCCGCACCCCGCTGGTGAAATCGAAAGTGAATTTGGTACTGGTGCCGGTCACGGTAACTGATCCCATGAACCGCCTGGTAACCGGCCTCGATAAAGAGAATTTCCAGGTCTTCGAGGGTAAGGAGCGGCAGGAAGTGCGGAATTTTTCCAGTGAAGATGCCCCGGTCTCCCTTGGCGTGATTTTCGATATGAGTGGCAGCATGTCGAGCAAAATCGAACGGGCACGCGAGGCGGTGATCGAATTCTTTAAGACGGCGAATCCCCAGGATGAATTTTTCCTGGTTGCCTTTGCGGACAAACCGGAAGAAGTTTCCGATTTCACCCAATCCATCGATGATGTCCAGGGCAAGCTCGTTTTTACCGTGCCCAAGGGCCGGACGGCATTGCTCGATGCGATCTACTTGGGAATCAGTAAGATGCGGGAAGCAAAATATCCCAAGAAGGCCTTGCTCATCATCTCCGACGGAGGCGATAACCACAGCCGTTACACCGAGGGTGAGATCAAGTCATTAGTGAAGGAAGCCGACGTAATGATCTACTCTATCGGTATTTACGATCATTACTTCCAGACCGAGGAAGAGCGCCTGGGCCCGGCGCTTTTGAGTGATATCTCCGATCTCAGTGGCGGCCGGTCTTTCACTATCGACAATCCCAACGATCTGGCCGACGTTGCTACAAAAATTGGAATCGAGCTACGCAACCAATATGTGCTCGGATATCGTCCAAAGAACCCAGGGCACGACGGCAAGTGGCATAAAATAAAAGTAAAGCTACTGCCACCCAAAGGACTGCCACCGCTACATGTTTATGCCAGAACTGGGTATTACGCTTCTTCGCAGTAAATCTCTACTTAGCAGAGTAGCCGCTGGATGTGTGTTGCTGATGGGTATTGCCGCTGCCCAAAACAGCCCAGCGCCGCAGAATTCATCACCGTCCCAAACAGCGCCGACCGGTGGGTCTTCCAGTACGCAAACGCCGCCCCCAGCAACCCGGCCGCAAGGGCAAGCACCCGACACAGCCCAGCCGCAGGGGAATGCTCCTGCAGGTCAGGCGCCTGCAGCGAACCAGTCACCGACCCAGCCGAGTGCCGCTCCTTCAGGCAATGCCGGTCAGGGTGCCGGACAGGCCCCAGTCGGCACCCAGGATGGCGGGTTTGTGTTCCGTTCAGAATCGCGCCTGGTGACGCTGCACGCGACTGTTGTTGATGACAGGAACCACTTGATTACCAACCTCGACAAAGGAGACTTTACAGTCTTCGAGAACGAGAAACCGCAAACCATAAAGTACTTTCACCAGCAGGACTACCCGGTCGCTATCGGAATTGTGATTGATAATTCTGGCTCGATGCGCGAAAAGCGCGACGCCGTGAACCAGGCGGCAATCAATTTGGTGAAGGCCAGTAATCCCGAGGATCAGGTATTCGTCGTGAATTTCAATGACGAATACTATCTCGACCAGGAATTTACCTCGGACGTCAAGAAATTACAGGCTGCGCTCGAGCACGTTGAAGCGCGTGGCGGCACGGCGTTGTACGACGCCATCGTAGCCTCCGCCGATTACCTGACGCATTCCAAATTACAGCGAAAGGCTATCTTTGTAGTCACGGATGGCGAAGATGATGCCAGCCAGGAAAGCCTTGAACAGGCCGTTCATCGGCTACAACAGGAAAACGGGCCGGTAGTTTATGCCATCGGCTTACTCGGTGACGAGAGATCGAGGCGGGCAAAACGAGCTTTGGAAATGATCGCCGAGCGTACCGGAGGCGAATCATTTTTCCCCCCTACCTTGGCCGAAGTGAACGACATTAGCAGTTCGATCGCGCATGACATCCGCAATCAGTACACGATTACCTACCAACCAACGACGCCCAAATCCGTCCAAGGCTATCGAACGATCCACGTCGATGCGCATGCTAAGTCATACAAGAAACTCACTGTCCGTACGCGTAGTGGCTACTATCCCGGCCAGGAACAGCAGGGAGCGGGCGGGAGCGATTAGTGCAGGAGATTGATTCTCCGAAATGCTTCGAGCTGTGCCGGAAGACATTGTGATTCGTCGATCCGGGCACTCTCAGTAGAAGCTCACTCGCTTTAACCAACGCTGTTACCGCCACAATTGCCAATACCCGGTGTTAGCCTATTTTCTGTGGCGAAGCAGGAAGCCAATGAGCTGCTCTGGATTGACGGACGAGAAGTACGCATCACACATCCGGACAAGCTCTATTTCTCGCAAGCGCGAATCTCCAAATTAGACCTGGTTCGTTATTACCTCGCAGTTGCTCCAGGCGCACTCGCAGGAATTCGAGATCGTCCGATTGTCCTCAAGCGCTTTGTAAACGGGGCCGAAGCTCCGGCGTTTTACCAAAAGCGCGCCCCGGACCAACGCCCTTCGTGGTTGCGCACCGTGACACTTTCTTTTCCATCCGGTCGCAAAGCCGAAGAAATCGTAGTAGACGACGCGGCCGGCCTCGCCTGGGTTGTAAATCTGGGCTGTATCGAATTACATCCGCATCCGGTTCGTTCGGGCGATTTGGAACATCCCGACGAACTGAGGGTTGATCTCGATCCTGTGCCAGGCGTGGGCTGGGAGGCCGTGCGGAGAGTGGCTCTCGAAGTAAACGGCTTTCTTGAAGAACTAGGGCTGCACGGGTGGCCAAAAACCAGCGGCTCACGGGGGATGCACGTCAACGTCCGTATCGAACCGCGCTGGATTTTCGCAGAGGTACGCCGAGCCGCAGTGGCACTGTCACGAGCAGTTGAGCGGAGGCTGCCCTCTTTGGCCAGCTCAAAATGGTGGAAAGAAGAACGCCACGGCGTTTTTCTTGATTACAACCAGAACGCGAAGGACCGCACTACCTGTGCGGCATATTCGGTGCGGCCGCTGCCGGACGCGCGTGTCTCTACTCCGCTGCGATGGGATGAAGTTCCTGATTGCGATCCCGCGGACTTTACCATGTTCACCGTTCCAGAACGTTTCGCACAAATTGGCAATCCTCACAATGACATGGACTCTGCGCCCGGTTCTTTGGAAAAACTACTGGACCTTGCGGCGAGAGATGAAGCTGCCGGCCTCGGTGACGCACCCTGGCCGCCACACTTCCGCAAGATGGAAGGCGAGGAACGTAGAGTGGCGCCTTCACGCGCACGATCAGTGAAGTCGGCGGCCAAATCACTGACAAGGAAGTCTCGCGTCAAGATGCCATTGATTGTGGTTGCGAATTCTCCGGATAAAGCCGCCGCGCTCGCAGGTCTTGAAAGATGGAAGGACAAATACGCAGAGGCGGCTGTGTCACTTGCGCCAGAGGACGTGCTGGTCGACTCAATGCGTGGGAGATCGTCGACATGGACGCGCATTCGAATCAATCTGCGGAATGTTCCCGAAGCAATGCGGCCGCAACAGGAAACTCCTGATCCAGATGACGATCCCACACGCGAATGGCGCGAGCGCTGGAAGGGAAGAATGCGGAGAAAAGAATGAGTGCGGTCAACTTCCTGAGGAAAAAATTGCTGCAATCTCCTGTGGCGGCACAACTTCCAGCTGCGCATAGGTGCAATCGGCCGGCTTTTTGTCGAACCGCCATCGGCGGAACTGCGCCGTGTGACGGAACCTGTCTCCCTGCATGTGATCGTATGCAACCTCAACTACTAACTCGGGCCTTACTGGTTCCCAAGATAGATCTTTGCCCTGGCTCCAGCGGCTTTGGCCTCCGGGCATTCGACCCGACGCTGATTCCGCGTCAGCCCAGGCTTCCCAGGGATGATTTGCCAGCGCCTCTTTGCGATATGGCTTGAGAAATTCCGCGAGCTCCAAGCGTTTGGCATTAGAGAAACTAGCGCAGACCCCGACATGCTGCAGCGCACCGGCATCATCAAACAAACCGAGCAGCAATGAACCTACGAGCGTACGGTCACCTTTTTTGTGCCAGCGAAAGCCGGCCACCACGCAGTCGCAATCGCGCTCGTGTTTCACTTTGAACATGACCCGTTTGTTTGGCTCGTAATTGCCATGAATGGGCTTCGCGACAACGCCGTCCAGCCCTGCCCCTTCAAAACGGCGAAACCAGTCTTCAGCAAGTTTGCGGTCTCGGGTCGCTGGCGTAAGGTGGATTGGCGGGACTGGCGAAGAGATCAACCTTTCCAACTCGGCGCGACGATTTTCGAACGGCTCGCCGCGAAGGTCGCGATCTCCCAGGCACAGCACATCGAAAAACACAAACGAAGCAGGTGTTTGCCGTGCTAGAAAATTCACCCGTGAAGCGGCGGGATGAAGACGCAGTTGCAGAAGGTCGAAGTCGAGTTCGTTGTTTTTTACGATGACAATCTCGCCATCAAGCGCGTACCGAGGTGGCAGCGCCGATTGGAGAGGCGGCAATAACTCAGGAAAATAGCGGTTTAGCGGCTTTTCATCGCGGCTCTGGATGAAAATCTCTTCGCCATCGCGAAACACTAGCGCACGAAATCCATCCCATTTGGGCTCAAAGAGCCAATCATCGCCCTCTGGCAACTCAGCCACACGCTTGGCCAGCATCGGGAGGACCGGCGGGTTGACGGGAAGATCCAAGGACACATGGTAAACCGCGGAACGCCCTTTGCATCGTGATCGTGATCGGACTGACCGTGCTATCGCGTTACGGACGACGAATCGAAGCAAATCTAGCGAGTGCTGGCGAACGATACGCAGGTTGGAATCCGTCCGTCATTGCTCTAAATTCCATTGATTCCCCCAACCCTCTGCGCTAGGCTATTGCTGCTCTCGCGGTTCTTTCCCTCCTTTCTGATCCGTCCCCTTGGACTGAGCATTAGCTGCATAGCTGCTGCGAAATGCTGGGTTTAGGACGAGTTACCCACAACATATGGTGTTTTGTGTATTGACTCTGGCCCGAAACGGCCAGTACATTAGCTCTAATTTGTTGCCCGTCCACTCCAGCCAGGACGGTTTTAGGACGACTGAAGCCAGAGGAGGAATCTGGTTGGTTAACCGTTCTTTGTTCTTTGCCGTCGAACATCGTGTTCGCGAGCACCACCTTCGTCTAAACACACAAACCAGCAGGTCCCTCGACTACGTGGATCGAATCGCAGGCGATTCAATCCACTTCGCTCGGAATGACAGCGAGAGCGAGAGGGGAAGGAGTGCACGTTGCTGAAACTAAAAAGGCTCCAGATTCTCGGATTCAAGTCGTTTTGTGACCGCACGGAACTCAAATTTCATGGCGAGGGCGTCGCGGCCATCATTGGCCCAAACGGTTGCGGGAAGTCCAATATTTCGGACTCCATCTCCTGGGTGCTTGGTGAGCAGTCGGCAAAGACTCTGCGCGGTTCGCGCATGGAGGACGTGATCTTTGCTGGCACACGCGATCGCAAGCCGACCGGCATGGCCGAAGTGTCACTGACGATGATCGATCCCGAGGTGTATAACGGCGCGGACAAGAATGACCCCACGGAGCTCGATCTGCAGGACGAAATGCCCACGGAAGACTGGGATGAAGCTGAGATTCGCGCGCGTGCCGCAGACGAAGTCGAGCGAATGACTGAAGAGGCGCAGCCGGGCCGGACTGAAGAAGTCGAGGTACCGCGATCAAAGGTTGATATCAATTCGATTGCGTTTCCCGATGACGAGCCAATTTTCGCGATACATCTAGTGAAGGGTGCAAAAACTGCGGGCGAGGGCGCCCTCGCTCCTGTTGTCGAAAACAATCCGCATGTGGTTCTGAAAATTCGCCGGCGCAAATTCAATCAGGCTCCGACGAGTATAGGCGAGATTACTGTGACCCGCCGATTGTTCCGTTCCGGGGATAGCGAATATCTGCTAAACGGAAAGCTTTGTCGTTTGCGCGATATTCAGGAATTATTTATGGGAACAGGCCTCGGGCCTGAGTCGTACGCGTTGATCGAACAGGGGCGCATCGGGCAAATTCTCAGCAGCCGTCCTACAGATCGCCGCGCGATTATCGAGGAAGCAGCTGGCATTACAAAATTCAAAACCAAGAAACGCCTCGCAGAAGCCAGACTTGAAGACGCTAAGCAGAACCTGGCCCGTGTGAACGACATTTTTGACGAGGTTACGCGGCAGATGAATTCGCTGAAACGGCAGGCGTCAAAGGCCGAACGTTATGCGCGCCTGCGCGATGAGATGCGGGCCAAGCTGCGGATTGTGGTTGCCAGTAAGTTCGCTCAATTCGACCAGCAGAGTGCCGAATTCGATGCCCTCATCAATTCCATTAACAGCGAAGTGCGGCAGAAGAACGAAGTCGTTTTGGAAATGGAATCCGAACTCGCAGAGCGCACACAACGTGGCTATTGCATTGAAACAGAGATCCGCGAGAACAGCGGTCGGCTCAATGACATCAAGCTCGAAGTGGATCGTAATCAGGCGCAGCGGAGACATAACGAGGAACGCTGCAGTGAGTTAACTGCCCGTACCGCTTCGTCCGAAGCTGAATTGGAGCAGGCAAGGCTGCGACTTACCAACCTTGAAGAAGAACTGAACTCGAATCGCCAAATACTCGACTCTGCCGCGAGCGATCTTACTGCTGCGCAACAGGAGCTCGATGTCAGCCAACAGCAAGCGAATTCTGCGGCGGGAGCAGTAACGGCACTGGAGGCCCAACAGGAGCAGTCTCGGGTTGCAATTCTGGAGTGCATTGCTTCTCTTTCCACTTTGCGAAATCAGCTTACGCAGGTTGAAGAGCGGATGGCTGCCGCCGACCGTGAAGCGCAGCGGCTGCAGACGGAAATGGCCAACGCCCGATCCCAAGCGGAAACATTCGGGGGCGAGCGCGGGCAGATTGCTCTGGAATTTGAATCTGTGTCACAGCGAATTTCTGCGCTGACAGAGGAAATTACGCAAACTCGTGACCTGCTGGCGCTCAAGCGCAGTCAAGAATCAGAAGGGAAGACACATCTCGACAGCTTGCGAGCGGAGTACGCTTCAGCGCTGGGTAAGAAGAGTTCGCTTGAATCAGTGATTGCCGAGCACGGCTATTCCACCGAGTCTGTTCGTCGTTTGTTTCAATCAGGAGCACTGCAGGGAGGACGTGCTCCGGTTGGTGTACTTGCCGATTTTCTGGAAGTCGAGCCGCGTTACGAAGCTGTAGTCGAGGACTTTCTCCGGGATGAATTGAACTATATCGTCGTTAAATCCTGGGATGCGGCAGACGAAGGCCTTCGGCTATTGCGGTCAGATGTCGATGGCCGAGCAACGTTCTTGGTCCATCCGGAAGATTCGCAAGCGCGCTTCTCCTTCGCGGTGCCAGACGGACATCCTACGCCGCCGAACGACTCGATCCTTCCCTTGAAGCACACGATTCGTGTCCTCGACGGCTTCGGCAAGTCGCTCGAAGTTATTCTGCCTAAGCTGCGCGACGGCTACATCGTGCCTGATCCGGCATTTGCTCGCGATCTCGCGCTTGAGAATCCTGACGCGTTCTTCCTTTCGCAAACAGGTGAATGTTTCCACAATGTGACCGTCACTGGGGGCAAGCAGCGTGCCGAAGGGCCGCTTTCGATGAAGCGCGAGTTGCGGGATGTATTGCGGATGTTGGCTGAGCTCGAAGGCGCTTTACGTAGCGAAGAAACTCGCGTGCTGAGCCTCGGCCGTGAAATCAAGGACTTGGATTCGCTGCTCGAACGTTTGGAAAGCGATAAGCGCGAATCTGAAAAGCAGGCGATGACCTCGGGTCACGCGCTCCGGCAGCTTGATTCCGAGGTGGCACGGGTTCGCGAGCGTTGGGAGATTTGCGAGCAAGAACTAACCCGCTTGCGAGGCGAACGCACGGCTCATGAAGAAACCATTCGCCTGCGACAGGAAGAAACCGCATCATGTGAGGCAAACCAAAGAGAACTCGAACAGCAGGCTGCATCGGCCCAGGAGCAACTGAGTGTTCTGCGGGAGAACCGGAATTTGACTGCTCAGTCAACGTCCGAGCGACAAGCGAGAGTGGCGGCGCTTGAGGAGCGGCATCGGTCATCCGCATCAGCTTTGCAGCGAATTGAGCAGCTAGTTTCGGAGATGCAGGCTCGTATCGCAGCGCTTGTTGCTCAAATTGAATCTGCTGCAGCGGAGAAGTCAGAACGCGAAATGGAGAATCTCGACATCGGAAGCAAATTGCTTGACCTCGATTCAGAAAGGAACGCGTGCGAAACGCGGGCTGGCCTATTGCAGGTCGAGTCCGAGCAGGTTCGCGCGAGGCTGAGCGAGATCGATGTACTACTACGGGAGGCTCGGCATCACGTCGACGCTTTGCGCGATCGCAAGGCCGAGGCTCAAACTGCCGCAGTCAAGCTCCAGTCCGATGCCGAACACCTTGCGCAAACCTGCCTGAACGATCTCGGCGTGGCGCGAGGGGAGTTGATGGCGGATTCCACTTTGCCTCGAGTTGCAGGAGACGAGTTGGCCACAGAAGAACAAGTCTGCCAGGAGATGCGTTCGCGCCTGGACGCAATGGGGCCGGTGAACATGATGGCTCTCGAAGAATACAAAGAGACTGCCGAGCGTCAGGCATTTCTGGAAACACAACGGAAAGACCTGCTGGATTCGATCGAGAATACCCAGGCCACGATCAAGGAAATCGATATATTCTCTCGTCAGAAATTCGAAGAGGCGTTCAACAAGATCAACGAGAACTTCCAGGTTACATTCAAGAAACTTTTTGGCGGCGGAAATGGTCTGATGCGGCTCACGGATGAGGAAAACAGCGCTGAGAGCGGCATTGACGTGGTCGCATCACCTCCGGGCAAGCGGCTGCAGAATGTTCTTTTGCTTTCCGGCGGCGAGAAGGCCATGACGGCGCTAGCTCTGCTGGTCGGGATCTTCCAATACCAGCCGAGCCCATTCTGCATTCTCGACGAAGTGGACGCCCCGCTTGATGAAGCCAACATTGGACGCTTCACAGAGCTGGTAAAAGAAATGAGCGTGCAGACTCAGTTCGTGCTCATTACCCACAGTAAGAAGACGATGAGCATTGCCCCGGTGCTCTACGGCGTGACGATGCAGGAGCCCGGTGTTTCGAAGCTCGTTTCGGTGAGATTTGGAGCAACGGCCTGAGAACAAGACAAGAAAAAATTCCAGAGGTTGATTGTAAATAACTTCGTCAGCGAGAGAGATGTAGAAGAAATTTGCAGGAACACATCGTTCGACGCGTTTCCGCGTGAGCCTTACAACCGGCGGCGAACCTCATAATTGTCGGGATATTCACAGTTTCCACACCTACTCACGTCCTGAGTGGCACTTCAACTGTCACTTTCACCGTACTTTCTTTTTGTCAATCACACTTCAGTGGAAAACGGAGAGGCTCGAAATCGGGTATCATTCTGTGCCGTTGACAAAAATTTCTGAGCGGCTAGAATACGCGACGGTTTTTACATCTAAACTTTCCTCATGAATACCGAAACTCTCGATTCCGTTCTTCTGCAGACAGACTTCCCGAATCTCAAGCTTTTCGCCAGTGGTAAGGTCCGGGACGTCTACCAGGTCGGCAGTGATCACTTACTTTTCGTCGCCACAGACAGGATTTCAGCTTTCGACTACGTACTGGCCACTGGAATTCCGCACAAAGGCCGCGTCCTGACGCAACTCTCGTTGTTCTGGTTTGAATTCTTGAAGGACGTTGTTTCTAACCACCTCGTGACTGCCGAGGTCAACCAATATCCCGAAGATGTGAAGCGCTACTCTGATCAGCTTCGCGGACGATCGATGCTCGTGCGGCGCGCGGAAATGTTCCCGGTAGAGTGCGTCGTTCGCGGGTACCTCTCGGGTTCCGGTTGGAAGGAATACAAATCCAATGGCAGCGTGTGCGGAATAAAACTCCCCGCCGGGTTGCGCGAGTCAGAACAGTTACCGGAACCGATCTTCACGCCTGCTACAAAGGCGACGACTGGGCATGACGAGAACATTTCCTTTGAGCGCATGGCCGAGTTAGTTGATCCCGAAGATGCGCGCCAGTTGCGGGATCTGAGCCTCGCGATCTACAAGAAGGCGGCGGACTACGCACGCCAAAAGGGGATCATTATCGCGGACACGAAATTTGAGTTCGGGCGTACCGCAGCAGGAATCACCCTAGCCGATGAAGTGCTTACTCCGGACTCATCGCGCTTCTGGCCGGCGAATCTATACGAACCCGGCATGTCGCAGCAGTCTTTCGATAAGCAGTATGTCCGCGACTATCTGGAAGAGATTCGCTGGAACAAGCAGCCTCCTGCGCCTGCGCTTCCACCAGAGGTCGCGCAGAAGACAAGCGAGAAATATGTAGAAGCGTACCGGCAACTGACCGGACGTAAGTTGGATGTGTAGCTCCGGCGCAGGCGGAGAGCGCGGCGTGTGAACGTTGCGGACCTGATCATTTTTATCGTGCTGCTGGTTTCTGTCATCCAGGCGGCGAGCGCAGGCTTTTTTCAGGAGGCGTTTGGCATTGCAGGTCTGGTCTTTGGATATCTGATCGCTGCGTGGCAATATCAGCGACTTGCCGGTCATTTCGCCGCTTACATCAGTTCACGATGGCTGGGAGAGATCGTTGCTTTCCTCGCCATCTTTTTGGGAGTGATGGTACTAGCGGGAGTCCTGGGCAAGATTGTTCGCTGGGTCATGAAAGAAGCGGGTCTGCGCGGTATGGACCGCTTCCTCGGCGGCGTTCTTGGCCTGCTGCGCGGATGCTTGTTAGTGGCAATCGTCCTGGTAAGCATGACGGCCTTCACACCGACGTCTCGATGGCTGCAGGGATCAGCGCTGGCGCCGTATTTCCTGGTAGTCGGACGGGCTGTGATTTGGGTGGCGCCGTCGCAATTGCGGGCGCAGTTTTATGAGGGGCTCGACTATTTGAAGCATGCGGAAGCTAACATGCCTGTGCACCATTAGCAGATATTGGAAACCTGACTCTGACCGCGAACAGACGGAAAGCGAGATTCCCGTGAAAGATCAACTCGAAGCGCTCGTGCAACAGATGTATCGGAGCAACATTCTCTATTCCGAAGCGGTAAGAGAGTTCAAGAAGCGTTTCATTGCGACGGTTCTCGAAGAGAATAAGGGCAATCAATGCCGCGCTGCCCGTCAGTTGGGGATGCACCGGAACACACTGAGCCGCACTATCGATGAACTGAAGATTGATGTACGCGAGTTCCGCGATGGCGGTAAACGGCCACCGCGCAGCACTCGTCCCACCGCGTACGAGAAAAAGATGGCGCGCTAAGCCAGCCGAATTCAATGAAAAAGCAAAGGCAGCCTCAATGGCTGCCTTTTGTTCTAGAAGTAAACCGCGACTAATGCGAGTGGCGGGGGGTCGTACGGCGGTGTACAGGCTTCTTCGGAGCAGGTTCCCCAGCTTTTCTCAAGAGCTTTCCGTCACTCATATTCATCATGAATGGCGTGGCAGTGTAGGAGGCCGGCGTACCCTCGAAATCGAAGGTATCGTCCACTTTCGGAAGCCTCGCCTTGGGAATGGGCCCAGACATAGTCAGAATAATGTCAGCGCGTTGCTGCTCGATATCATCCTGGCTGCCGGCGATGTGTATTTCAGTCGGACTGACAACCTCAATCACCCTGCCTTCCATCTGCAGTGGTTTATTCTGAATCACGCTCCACACTTTATTTTGGTCTTCCGGTACGCCCGCTGAGAGAACCAGTTCCCATTCCCCGAAGCTAAGCTGTGTAATTTGGTCCGGGGTCTTGTCTTTTACGAGCTCATTCGCCTGCTGTGCTGGAGTCGGGGGTACGTACTTGGTGATTTTGGTAGCCAGGTCTGCCGGAGGAGTCGTGGCCGTCGCCGCTGTCGCAATCAGGTCGTTCCAGCCTTCGTCAGATCCGTGATAGTTCTTGTAAACCTTTTCCCCGTAGCTCTGAATCTGAGGTTTAGCGTTGGCGGGAGCAAGGTTTATGGCGCGCGCAATGTAAAAGAGCCCATTTAATGTATCCGGCGGAGCGGCAGTCAAATACGACATCGCGAGTGGATACACGTTCTGAAGATCATTGGGGTTGTTCTCTACAGCTGCATTCAGGCACTTTTGCGCTTTCGGGTAATCTTTATTTTGCAGAGCGGCAAATCCACATCCGCCGTTGAAAATGGGCTCAACCTGCTTCTTCAGTTTGTCGTAATCATCTTGGGAGATGCCGGCTGGCTTTTGCGCACTCTGCACGCATTCCAGCCCCTTGTCGGAATACTGAGTTAAATCCGACAGCTCTTGCGGGTTTTGTCCGGTGGAAACGGCTTGCCTCGATAAGAATGTCAATAGCGCCAGCGCACGCAGGTTACAAGCCTCAACCGTCAGCAGGCGCTTCGCGGTTTCGACTACTTTCGCCTGATTTCCCGATTGCTGATATGTCGCCATCAGCAGTTCGATCGCGGGGATCTTCATGACACTATTGGGGTACTGCGTAAGAAAGGCTTCAAGCGCGCTGATTTTGGCACTATTGTCCTTCTGCTGGACAGCTCCCACGTAGGCGTTGTACTCGGCGGGATCCTTAATCTCAGGGGCCGCTTGACTGGATTGCCCCGTCGGTTGCTGA
The DNA here is from genome assembly GCA_036557105.1 of Terriglobales bacterium. Classification (GTDB taxonomy): domain Bacteria; phylum Acidobacteriota; class Terriglobia; order Terriglobales; family Acidobacteriaceae; genus Gp1-AA145. The sequence continues at coordinate 7,156 of DATBIE010000250.1, read as the reverse complement.
GCTCCCGGCGCTGCGGGTTGAGTTTGCTGCGGAGTGCCTTGCGCACTGGCCGTCAATGCCGATGCGAGTACAAACGCCAGAACAGTTGTTTTCATTCCAATCGCTCCTCAAATCCTCAGGAATATTGAACTGCAGGAAATCGCCGCAACGATGATTCTGAATCAAAGGCCTCGACTACTTCTTTGGTAGTGCAGACCCGAGCAAGACTCCGGAACTGTGTCGCCCCAGGGGACTGACGGGGCACGAGACGAGTTCCAGTGAGCGGGATTATATGTATCTTGTTCAAGTTAAGCAAGTTTGTGATCTCTAATTTTCGCATGGCACACTTTCTAAGATGCAGAAGGCAAGATTTCTGGTGGTTTCATGGTTATCAGGGGAGCTATTGACATGAATAGTGAGAATTTGCAGGTGCTATCGGGGCAGGTGGCGGTAGTAACTGGGGCCGGGCGCGGTATCGGGTCAGCCATTGCCGAAAAGCTGGCAGCACTGGGCGCCAATGTTGTCCTGTGTGGACGAACTGTGAAGTCCCTTGAATCAACTGCCTTGCGAATTGGTGATAGGGCGAAAGTCAAACAGTGCGACGTAACCAGCCTTGAATCGGTGGGGACACTTGCCGCCTTTGTCGAAAAAACCTTCGGACGGCTCGATATTCTGGTCAACAACGCCGGTGTGGGGTCCTTCGCGGCCCCACTGTATGAATTGACACCGGAAGAATGGGAAAAGGTCCTGAACACAAATCTTCGCGGCGTTTACTACTGCATTCGCGCTTTCGCGCCCACAATGATTCGGGCAAAAAATGGGCACATCGTGAACGTTTCGTCGTTGGCAGGGAAGAACGCTCTGCCGAATGGCGCTGCCTACGCGGCATCGAAGTGGGGATTGAACGGCCTGAGCTACTCAGTAGCCGAGGAACTGCGCGTCCACAACATTCGGGTTTCAGTCATCTGTCCCGGATCCGTGAATACCGAATTGAGTCCGCACACCGGAAAGAATCCCGCCAAGATGCTTCAGGCTGACGACGTTGCCCACGTTGTCGCGATGTTGGTGACACAGGGGCCGCAGTCGTTCGTTAGTGAAGTGCTGCTCAGGCCGACACAGAAACCGTGAGGGACTGCGAATTGAAGGTCGGAAACATGGGTCTTGCGCTGAGAGCGTGACGTGATTGCAGACTTTGCATTGAAGATTGTAGGTTGAAAAAGTAGGGCCACAATCAATATTCAATCTAAATCGTCAATCCTTAAACAAATTGTCGAAAGCCTTGCGGGCATCGTTTGGAGCCGATGCTGTTCCAGTTGAAGTTTGCTTCTCGACGCGAACACTGATCGAAAATGAAGGGCATTCGTTATGCGTGTCTTTTTTCGCGACTCTCTCCGTCACAGGCTGCATGCACTCGAAACGGCGCGATGGATCGAAATAGGAGCATTGTTTGCAGGAGTGCAATTCAAAGCCGCACTTCGGACATTGTCCGATAGGCTCAGAAATCATCGTAAGCAAGGTTCCACACTGCGCACATCGAGAGACCGCGTGAGTGCCCGGCATCTGCAGAGCTCGCGGTCCGAAGGTGTCCTTCCGAGGCGCAGGTCTTTGCAGGGAAGACTTCTCGCGTTCAGGCCCGCGATCCTGATATCCGTGCTGTCGGTATTTGCGATCGGACACTCAGTTTACCTATGAATTTCGGATTGAAATATTGTCTCGCCTGCGTGCGTTCAGCACAAGGGTTGCATTGTAATTCGTAGGTGTGGGTGCTACCATCCGTGTGTTGCGGTGGTTTTAGGGGGCGCGTGATGTCTGAACGAAATGGACATGGGGTTCTTTGGTTCCTGACTGGCCTGGGAATAGGAGCGGTGGTCGGGCTTTTGTACGCGCCGCAGTCGGGCAGCGAAACCCGCGAAATTCTGATGGCCAAAGCCGAAGAGGGCAGCGAGTATCTACGACAGCGCGCTCGCGAAGCGCGACAACAGGCTGAAACATGGGCGGAACGGGGCCGACAGGTTTATAACGCGCAAAAAGAACAAATTCGATCCGCAGTCGATGCGGGGCGCCAGGTGTATCGCGAAAAAACTACCGCCGGCAGGAGCGATGGCGAGAACGTGTGACGGCTCTCTTTCCTGATTGCAAGGGAATCGAGTTCTGAGGACACGGTGCGGGCATTAAATTAAATGGAGAATCTGCTCATTGTTTTTATCGTCGTTACCGCGCTGGCGGTGCTGTTGCAAGCTGGTTTGCTAGCCGGTATGTACTTTGCAATGCGTAAGACTAGCGCGAAAGTTGAATCTCTCGCCGATGAAGTCAAGAACAAAGTTCTTCCTACCGCCGAGCTTGCCCATTCCATGATGAGCGATATGCGTCCCAAAATCGAAAATGTAGTCGACAACGTAAGTGTTTCAACCACCATGCTGCGAACACAGGTGGAGCGAGTCGATGCGGCCTTGACGGACATTGTCGATCGAACGCGGTTGCAGGTGATTCGAGCGGACGAGTTTGTGAACAGTACGATGGACAAGTTGGAAGAGACACGCGAAGCGGTGCAGCGAACGGTGGTTTCCCCGGTTCGTCATCTTACTGGGCTCATGCAAGGGGTAGGAGCCGGCTTGGAAGCATTTTTCTCTCGCCGTCGGCCGCGAAACCCAGTAACTGCGCCTCAAGACGAGATGTTTATTTAGCGCGCTTGACGGTCGATCTTCGAAAATTACTCCCCCGATCGGGAAACTGTTCATTCCCGCGCTTGTCTTGTTCATGGTTGGGACCGAAGTTCGCGTGCGCACAGAAGAGAAACTGCTGGCAACGCACTTCGGCGAGGAGTTCCAAAACTATAAACGTAGTGTTCCATCGTATATTCCTTTTCTGTAGATGTTCAGATGGTCTCGGTCGATTGCTGCTCGAGACACTGCTTGGCCCAACGAGCGGCTTCTGAGATCCCAGGATCCGAATCTTTCAAGGCAGATTCCACAATTGAGAGCAAGCGGCGGTCGCCATTATTTCCGATGGCAATCAGTGCATTCCGGCGTATTCCAGAGTGCTTGGCGCGCCTGATTGGCGAGCCCCGAAATTTTTCATGAAACTCTTCTGCGGAGAGTTCTGCAAGCCAGGCCAGCGCGGGATTCACCAGCCCTTCTCTCGGCTGAAATTCAGGTTCGTCGGTTGTGGGGGCTTTTCTATTCCACGGACAAACATCCTGGCAAATGTCGCAGCCAAAAATATGGCGGCCCATGCCTTCGCGCAAATCCTCGGGAATCTCACCCCGCTTTTCGATGGTGAGATAGGAAATGCAACGATTGGCGTCAAGCTTAAACGGCTCGATGATCGCATGAGTTGGGCACGCATTGATGCATCGTGTACACGTTCCGCAGCGATCTGGAGCAGGTGAATCGGGCGTTAACTCCAGCGACGTAATGATCACGCCCAAGAACAACCACGAGCCCACCTTTTCGTTTATGACACACGTATTCTTTCCGAGCCAACCTACCCCGGCGTACTTTGCATATACGCGTTCAACGATAGGGCCAGTATCAACGTAAAGCCGCGTCTTAATGGGAACGTTGTTGCCGGGAACGTTATTGGCAAACAAACCCTTTATTTTTGTGTCCAGTTCCCGAACTCTTCGCAGAACTGAATCGTGGTAATCCTCCCGGCTCCAGGCATAGCGCGAGATCCAGCCGCGGCCCTCATCGCTTACGGCAATGGAGTAGGGTTGGGTAGTGTTGTAGTTGATTGCGCACACCACTACGCTGCGTGCCCACGGGAAGACCGTTTTCAATGAAGCGCGCCGAAGTTGCCCGCTCTGATTTCGCGATTCCAAATACTTCATTTCGCCGGCATGTCCCGCTGCGATCCAGTCTGGAAATCTGGCCAGCTCCGGAAATTCTTGAACTGGAGCAATCCCTGCGAGATCAAAACCTGCGGCAATGGCGGCTTCTTTGACGGCAGCAGAGCTAATGTCCTGAATCGGACTCACACGACCATTATCGCTCGGATGTGCGGAGCAGAAGTTATTTCTGTGATAGAGAAGAGGAAGGGCGAATCGGAAGAAGCTATACGCCTAGCTTCTTTACTTCTTCATTGTAGTATTTGCGATAGAGGATGTCCCACTCCTGGCTGCCTTCGAGAATAGTTCGCTTCTGATTCTCGATTTTTTGCCGAGCTGCCTGGTCAATCTTTTCTTCCTGGTTCAACAGGTCTTCTAAGATTTTTCGAACTTGGAGGCGGATGGTATTGCGGTCTTCAATAAAATCCACTTCATCGACCGTGGCGAGCGCGTCAGTAACCACGTGCGCGACTTTGTTTGCTTTGTCGCGACTGACTCTCATAGCACCGCCCTGTATTTGCGCACCAGTTCATTTTTCACTTTGCGGAACATTTCCTGGTAATTGGCACCACTGTTCCGCATCTCGTCGGAGTACGCTTCCAGAATGACTCGTACTTCATCATTAATACGGTCCTCGAGGCCGAACTCATCGAGCATGGCGGCGTGCACTTTTTCCGTGACCACCGGCCGGTTCTTGGTCTCAATGAATTCAGAAGCGATCAGTTTTTTTACGGTTTCGCGGGCCAGATAGCCCACGTATTCTTTCGAGAGCAACATGCGCAATTAGAGATTGTAGGTTGAATTTTTAGTGTAGCACAGGGAAAGCAGCAGCCAGTAAGGAGCAGCGAGCAGTCTGATCAGTGAGTTGTGATTGCTCCGTTTGATCCATCAATGCTTCCCTGCTGACGCCCGGCGGCCCACTGGCATACAATGCTCCAAAGCGATGTCGAATCTTCCGGAAAATCTAGCCACTCTGAAGGACGACATGGTGGCATTTATCGAGGGTCATGGCATGCGCCGTTTTCCTGGCTATATTGACCATGACGAGGTCCAGTCCGTGATGTGGAAGTCGGGAGATGATGCGGCTGAGGGCTGGAAGGACTTTGTTGAGTTAGCCAAATCTGCCGGCTCCCCATTCCTAATCATGGATTCATGGACGTTGGAGAAGGAAGAACTCGATTCCATGATCGAGCGCTTGAGCAACGCCGAATTCAGCAGCGATGAGGACCTGGAAGATGCCCGCTGGCTGCGTACGTATCTTGGCAAAACCGGATTCGTGCAACTAGGTTTTGCGTTTCAAGGCGTGATGATGGTCTATGAAGCCTCCACCAGCTGGTATGACCATTATCAACGCTTGATGGAAGTCTCTGAGGACTTCGGGGGAATCGCCATAGACGATTCCGGCACCCCGGACGACGAGCCCTGACTCGTGCGGTGGAACCTTAGCCAATCTGATCCGGCACGGGTGCAGGCTTTGATGGACGTCATCTCCCCTCTTCCTGCGACCAGGGTCCACCGTTCTCTTACCCACACTTTCGCGGAACTATTATTGGCTCGGGGGATTGACAATGTGGAATCCGCGGAACAGTTCTTATCGCCATCTATCGATCAACTCCATTCCCCCTATCTGATGATCGGGATGAAAGCGGCAATCGAGCGCATTGATGCGGCTATCGATCGCAAGGAAAGAATTCTGGTCTACGGCGACTATGACGTTGATGGCACAACTGCCGTCGTAATCCTCAAAACTATTATTGAGCTTTGTGGGGGCACGGCCGAGTTCCACGTTCCGCACCGAATTCGCGAAGGCTACGATTTGCGTGGCGATGTGATCGAGCGTGCGGCTGCCGCAGGCATTCGAGTTGTAATTAGCGTGGATTCCGGTACGCGCGCGTTTGCCGCTGCTGAAAGCGCCCGGCATGCGGGTGTGGATCTCATCATCACCGACCATCACCTGCCCGGTCCGGATGGATTGCCGCATGCCTTAGCGGTCGTGAACCCCAACCAACCGGGATGCGGCTATCCGTGCAAGGCCCTTTGCGGAGCAGGGATTGCCTTCAAAATTGCGCAGGCGCTCATCGCAAAGAAGCTGTCGCACCGGGATCAGACGTCTTTGCTGCTCTCGTTCATGAAGATTGCGGCTATCGCTACTATTGCTGATTCCGTTCCGTTGGTCGGAGAAAACAGAGTGATTGCCAGCCTCGGCTTGAACGCGTTGCGCACGGCGGTGAATCCCGGCCTGAAGGCCCTGCTTGACATAGCCCAACTCGGAGGTAAGCCCCTGACCTCTGAGGAAGTTGCTTTCCGAATTGCGCCGCGCGTAAATGCCGCCGGCCGTATGGACGTTGCCGGCGATGTGATCGATCTCTTTACGGTGAAAGACCCAGTTCGGGCGCGCGAGATTGCAGAACGGCTTAACAGACTGAACAGCGAACGTCAGGAAGAAGAGCGCCGCATCGTGGATGCGATTGAGCACCGGCTGGCTGAAGACGCCAGTTTGCGCGACTCATACTGCATGGTCATCGACGGCGAAGGCTGGCATCGTGGGGTGATCGGCATCACGGCAACTCGTGTTGTCGAACGCTATGGCCGGCCCGCCCTCGTAATTTCTGTAGAGGGGGATGAAGGCCACGGCTCCGGGCGATCCATCCCTGCCTTTCACTTGCTGAACGCACTCGAGTCATGTGCAAGTATATTTACGCGATACGGCGGGCATGCACACGCAGTTGGATTTTCGTTGCCTGCGTCGCGGATCAGTGAGTTTCGTAACCAACTCGATCAGTATGCTCGATCGCGGTTGTCATTATCGGATTTCGAGCCGACGCTCGATATCACGACCGAATTGCCGCTGGATGTTGTCAGCCCAGAATTGTCCCAAATGCTGCAGAAGCTGGAGCCGTTTGGGGCAGGGAATCCCGAGCCCATTTTTTGTGCGAGCACAGCGCGGCTCATGGCTCCGGTGAAGATCGTGAAGGAAAAGCATATTCGCCTGAAGTTGTGTCCGTCATCCAATGCAACCGGCTGGCGAAAATCCCTGACTTATGAGGCGGTGGGCTGGCGTCTGGCGGAGCGCGCTGAACAGGAGCAGCTTTTACCGGGCGATCTGCTGGATATCGCTTTCAAAATCGGCCACAACGATCATCCGGAGTTGGGTGGAATTGAGTTGTCATTGAAGGACTTCAAAAAGAAAGAACGCACCACCGCAGGAGCTACTGCTTCTTAAACCATCAACCACGAAGGGCACAAAGGTACACGAAGGAAAACCAATCGAGTTTTTTCTTTTAACTAGAGCATTAGATATCAAACGATTTACTTCGTGTACCTTTGTGCCCTTCGTGGTTGAAGATTTTA
>DATBIE010000249.1:0-50973 GCA_036557105.1 Terriglobales bacterium | reverse complement strand
GGATGATTCTTACGGCAAGCTCTTCTTCTATGCACTTGGCAATGGCGCCATCGGGTTCTCGCCATTCGGAGTCGACTACACCGGCTGGACCATCAAAGACGAGAAGCCGCCCGCCGAACACACCGAGAACTACGCGCTGATGGGCCCTATGGATCGCGAGATCGCGCGGCTGAATTTTGCGGGCGCACTGAAGACGGCGGTTGAAGAAGAAGGTGCGGCGCAGACCTCACTCGATTTCGGCAAGTGGCGCGCGAAAGTTTCATTCGGATACTCGCAATGGGGCGGCGGGCCGAAGCCTCCGGGCACAAAAGAACATCGTGGACGCGCGCTGGTGGCTGAACTCGCACCGGATGAATTTTTGGTGACCGGCATCGATGCCCGGGTTGAGTTCGAGTCGTCAGGCAAAGATGCGGGCAAGATGCAAATACTTCGCGCCGAAGAAGGCCGGTACGAAAACGGCAACTGGAAATTCCTGCGCCTGTGGAACGGCGATGAAACCGACTTCGGTCTGAACTTCACACATCAGGGGAAAGTCGTGCACGTGAAGCTGGGCACTTACTGAACCTGTCCAGAATAGTCCGCGGACATTGAGGCGGCAGAAGAGAATTTGCGCTTACCCATATTTTGGAGATGCGCCAAAGCAGTTGACCGGCTTCGAACGGGTGTGATCGACCGCATGTAGCCGCAATCACGCTTTCTGTCAGCCGGTATTCTGCCACGCTGCACTCTATCTTTGGCCCGTATTTTTGGCAGAGCAGGCTATTGCTGCTCCGGCAAGGTCTCCACATTCGCCAGCCGATGCATTCCTGTCCTCCGGAGCGCAAATAGAATTCCCCAGATCGCGCCAGCTACGGCCAAAACCACTGCGAAGGAATATAACCAGAACAGGAAGGGATGCCAGACCGCCACGGTTCCGGACGGGAGGCCTTCTTCCCTCTGAACAACGATCTTTGCTTTCTGAATCGCCAGCACCACACCTGCCAGAATTACCCACATCAGAAACACGGTCGAGCGAGGAAAACGAAACTGGGATTGCATAGAGAACCTCCGAATTGAAATGTTGGGACCGAGCAGCCAGTCGAAGTGCGCGCACAGAGCGCCCCATATGAGTCCGCCAAATTCATGCAGGTAGAAGCTGATTTTCGTAAATAGCGCCGGTGGAAGGTCGCGCCGTGCTGCGCAGAAAACGTACGTCATCTCCGCACCAAATTCATGGCGATAGCTTCTGGGATAGAAACACATCAAGAAGCGGTAGACGCTGAGCGCCACGATCACGCCTCCTTGCGGGCGATGCGCAGAGCACCCAGCTTCGTCAGGTGCCGCATGCGCTCAAGTTCTGTTTGCAGATTCCGCCGCCCGCGCGAGGTAAGCCGATAAGTGCGGCGGTCGCGAGGAGAATTATCCTCCTGCACACGTTCGATCCAGCCTTGGTCGAGCAGGCGCTGCAGTGCGCCGTACAAAGTGCCGGTGCTAAGCAGCACCCGGCCGTTACTCATGGATTCGATGTCTTTCAGAATCGAATAGCCATGGCGCGGTTGTTCCGCCAGGCTCATAAGCACGAGAAATACGGGTTCAGTTAACGGGAATGTTTCCATAGTCCACTGGCCGACATGTCGTCTGACGCCATATTGGACTGTTGGGTTGCCATTGTCAAGCGGCGATTGGGTGGGCGGTGAAGCTCAACTTCTAAGGGCTCTTCGTGTGCTCGTACCACGCGACCAGAGTATCGGAGTGGAATCGACTGGCGTTCAGTTCTCGCAGTAAAACATACTCATTGACGGGGTGATCATCTCTCATCGCCTGAGCGTTGGGATCGGCGGCGATGATTTCGCTCAGTGGCTTCTCCTTCTGTAACACAAAACCTAATTCCTGTTCCGGAGTCTTTTCAAACGGCCATTCCATGAGATCGCGGATGGCAGCGTCGGGCATGTGTTTCACAAGCTCGGGCCCTGTGCGGTAAGGAATAGGTCCGTTGCTCGCCAGAAATTGATATCCCCACGTTGGAAAATACTGAAAAACTCGGACGTGAGAGAACGATTCAGCCAGTGCGCGAGCAACAGAGCTGCGCACGACTGGGTCTCCTTCCGGAAGCCATTGCTGCAAGATTCCATTCTTGCGCAGCCTTTGCGTGAGCGTCCGATAGAACTCTTTGGAATACAGCATGCCCGATCCGGCTGCCTCGATGGGAGGAGGCGGATCGATTGTGATGACGTCAAACTGTTCCCAGGTACGCTCCAAATAGCGTCGCCCGTCATCAACTACCACATGCGCCAATGGTGATCGCAGGACCTGCGCCCCATCGGGGTGAAAATAAGAAAAGACTCGCGGCACGCTCGGCACCAACTCTACAGATGTGGTAGGGACACCCCACGACATCAGAGATCGGAAAGTCGTCCCCATGCCGAAACAGATGTTCAACGCATTCTGCGGAGGCCGGTCAAGGGATGCCATGGGGAGGTGCGCCATTATTTTGGTGATTGGGCTCAGCGAGGTGATTCCAACACCGTTCACCAGCAGGCGTTTGCTGCCGTCGCTACTCGTGTCGGCAACAATCGTGGCCGTGCTGTCACGAAGCACAATCCCGTGTGCGAATTGTGCCTCAAAGTCCTTGGTCACCCAGGTGAGCTGAATGGCAAGCAGCAATAAAACATAGGCCACTGGCTTACGCCACAGCGTTAACGAGCCTGGTATCAGCCATCGCGGATTCATTCCGGCGGCCAGCCAGGGAATGGCGAAAATACAGATCGCCCAGTGCTCCCCGACAAATGGCAATAGCAGAAAGCCGGCGAGCAAAGGTCCAAGAATACATCCCGCAACATTGAACGCGTAGGCAGTACCGGCGCGGTCGGGATCTCCTTCTGACCATCGGTCAACCAGCATCGGTGTGATGAAACCCAGGACCATCGAAAAGGGCCCGATACCGACAATCGGGCGCAGGAAAGTCGGAAGCCGGAAATTAGGATCGGCCGCCGCCAACGACAAAAGAGTGCAAAGCCCTAGTCCAAGCCAGATGATCGCTGGCTGCTCATGCTTTTTATGCCAGGCGCGGTAAATCTTCGACCCACACGCAGTAGAAAGGAGATAAATAGCCAGGATCGCCGCGAACGCATACACCATTGTGCCCAGATATGGCGTAAATTGCCTGATCCATATCACTTCGGTCCCCATACTTGTCAGACCTGTGCAAAATAGCAGGACCAGCGGTTTCCAATCCTGCAGCTCTCTCGGCCTATCGGCCACGAACACATTGCCTTGAGGACCAGGTTGCTGTGCGCTCTGCAGGTGTTTCGAAAGGAGAAATGCGGACACTCCTAGTACAGCATTGCAAGCAGCCCCGATTTGCAGGGTCCTGTGAAACCCATATAGTTCTATCAAGAACAGCGGGATAACAGCGCCCGCGGTTGCGCCTATGACGTTGGCCAGGTACAGATAGCTGAAACAAGTGGAGGATTCTTTCTGATGGGTGTTTCTGATAGCCGCCATGCCGAGCGGAATGGTTGCGCCCATGCACGCGCACCACGGCACAAGGGCAAGCGCGATCCAAATGCCCGAGCCGACATAGTAAACGCCGGATGAAGGCACTCCGGTTTTTTCAAGGAGCAGACGGCCCCATTGCAGCTGGAACGGGACTATGAGGGCAGAACATCCGATCAGCAGTTCCGTAGCCGCATAAAGTTTTAGCCAAACGTTGATTGCCCTATCTCGGTATTTCCGCGTCAACCATCCACTCGCCCATGAGCCAACGCCTAACCCGGCCATAAACATGGAGAGAACAATGGATACAAGAGCTGTGGTGACCCCGAACTGGGCCATCGCGAGGCGTAGCCAGACAATTTCGTACAGAATGCCGCAGAATCCCGAGACGAAAAAGAAAAGAAAGAACCAGGTCATGCTGCCGATTGCCCTTTCAATTGACAATGACAGCAGAGTTTGGAGGCTCCGGACAACCACTAAGTCGAATGGCCGATCACCTCAGTAACGAGTCATAGGGCGTCCTGGCCGAGTTGAGTACGGCGAGAAAATGCTGCCCTAACTGTACGAAACCTTGCGCTCGCCCTTTACGATCCTGCCGACCGTGTAGTATTTTTCTCCGGCACGATCGAGGACGCTCTCAGCTTTTTTGAACTTCTTGCTCGGGATTACCAGCAGCATGCCAATTCCCATATTGAAGGTGCGTAGCATCTCCTCCTGGGGGACATTCCCGAGCGATTGCAGATGAGTAAAGATCGGTAGCACTGGCCAGGAGCCGAACTCGATAATCGCGGCGGTGCCGCGCGGCAGCACTCGCGGCAGATTTTCAGTGATCCCGCCGCCAGTAATGTGCGCCATTGCGGAAACACATTCCGCCGCAAGCACTTTCTTGACGATGGGCCAGTAGCTGCGATGCGTCTGCATCAGCTCGTTACCAACCTTGCCCTTGATTTCATTGACGTAGGTTTCCGGCTCGTATTTGGCAACTTCGAAGAGGAGCTTGCGCGCGAGTGAATACCCGTTGGTATGCAGGCCGGTCGAGGGGAGCCCAATAATAATGTCGCCGGGCTCGACGGTCTTTCCCGTAATGATCTTGTCGCGCTCAACTGCGCCAACGATGAATCCCGCGAGATCGTATTCGCCATCGGGATAGAACCCTGGCATCTCTGCGGTCTCACCGCCAATGAGGGCGCACCCATTGTGCTTGCAGGCCTCGGCTAGACCCTCCACGACTTTTTCTGCGATGCCGGGCTCGAGTTTCCCCACGGCCAGATAATCCATGAAAAACATTGGCGCCGCGCCTTGCACGGCAATGTCATTCACACAATGGTTCACCAGATCAGCGCCTACGGTATGGTGAACGTTCATTTCAAATGCGAGTTTCAGCTTCGTGCCAACGCCGTCAACGCTCGAGACCAGCACGGGATCGATGTACTTGGCCTTATCGACAGCGAACAGCCCGCCGAAGCCGCCGATCTCGCTGAGCACGCCTTTGGTGAACGTTTTGTGCGCCAAATACTTGATGCGCTGCTTGGTGCGATTGGCCTGGTCGATATTGACGCCCGCGTCGGCGTAAGTAATGGTCTTGGTAGGATTCGGTGCCACGATGTTAGTTGCTGCGGGAGCCAATACTTAGGGAGAACAACTTCAAGAGGTGCCCATTGTAGCACGGGAATGTACGAGGAATTTGAGTGAGGAATTCACAGCGGATCTTAGCCGGAGACCAACTTCTTCGCCACGGATTTACGCGGATCATCGCGGATTTAAGAAAAAAAAGTTTGAAGCAATGTCGATGCCGACTATGGCCTATCGAATGATTTTTCGGCGATCTAGGCGTCTCAGCGGTGAAAGCGCTTTGTCGCACGGCCCCAGACGGTTTTCTGACTAGCGTTGCTTTTAGATCCGTGCAAGTCCGTGGAAATCCGTGGCAAAAAAGTTGATTCTCTTTGCGCGCTCGGCGATCTCGGCGGTGAAAAGGTCGTCCGGTTCTCTTTCGGGAACTTTCGTACGAAAGCTGTTGAAATTCGCCTTTTATTCGCTTTCAGAACGCGATATACTCCAGCCAGTTCAACCAATTTTGGCGGGGCGAGGCGCCCGCCGTACACGAGAGGACTTCATGGCAGACGAGCGGACTCGGGCGATTGACCTGGCATTTGCGCAAATCGAAAAGCAGTTTGGGAAGGGCTCCATCATGCGGTTGGGCTCGAAGGAGGCGATCGTACCGATTTCAGTCATCTCAACCGGAGCGATTTCATTCGATGCCGCGCTCGGAGTCGGCGGAGTTCCGCGTGGACGTGTCGTTGAGATTTTCGGGCCGGAATCGTCCGGCAAAACCACGATTGCCTTGCAGGTTATCGCCGAAGCGCAGCGTCAGGGCGGTATGGCGGCATTTGTAGACGCCGAGCATGCTCTCGACCCGATCTACGCGAAAAAGCTCGGAGTCGATGTCGACAACCTTTTAGTCTCTCAGCCCGACTACGGCGAGCAGGCGCTCGAAATCACGGAGCAACTAGTGCGCTCCGGGGCAATCGATGTGCTGGTGGTGGACTCAGTCGCCGCCCTGGTGCCGAAGGCCGAGCTCGATGGCGAAATGGGCGACAGCCACATGGGACTGCAGGCGCGCCTCATGTCGCAGGCATTGCGAAAGTTGACGGGAACAGTTTCGAAGTCACGCACCTGCCTGATCTTCATCAATCAGATCCGCGAAAAAATCGGTGTCATGTTCGGCAATCCTGAAACCACAACCGGCGGCCGTGCGCTGAAGTTCTACGCCTCCGTCCGCATTGACATCCGTCGCATTGCCGCCATTAAAGAAGGAGATGTGGTTACGGGCTCTCGCACCAAAGTGAAAGTCGTTAAGAACAAAGTCGCTGCCCCCTTCCGCGACGCCGAATTCGACATTCTGTATGGCGAGGGGATTTCGCGGGAAGGCGATCTGCTCGATCTAGCAGTGAACCAGAGCATTCTGGAAAAATCCGGTTCCTGGTTCAGCTACAAGGGCGAACGCATTGGCCAGGGGCGCGAAAATGCCCGGCAGTTTCTAAAAGACAATAAAGATATTACTGCCCGGCTGGAAGCTGAGGTTCGCAAAGCGCTCGGGTTGATTCAGGCCCAGCCTGCGGCACAAGCGCAGGGCGCAGCACAAGGCGCGGGCCAAAGCGCGAAAGTCACAGCCATGCCGACGGGAACGGAAGGAAAGCCGGCGCCCAGACGTTAATCTTCGCTGCGTCGCTAAGACGTTCATGCTATCAGCCGCATACAAGCCAGACCCCGCGGGCATGCTACCCACCCTTTCGCAGACAACGCGAAAGGATGGGGCACCTCTCTGCAAGGATGCTGCAAGCACACACTGAGACCAAAAGCTGGGCCATCCGCCAAAGGGCATGCACAGCTTTCACCAGACTTTGTACGTCAACTGGTCAACCCATGTGTAATACGCATTCCCTGCTCTATTGCCGTCCATTTGGAAATGAACGCCGAAGTTGTACGAGCTGGGTTTTGAGACCGGGCCGACGGATGCGTTGACAGTGTGAGTCACACCGTTAAACACAATCGACGTAAACAGTGACTTCCCATTACTTATTTCGCTGTTGACGATCAGGTGGTCCCATTTCCCGGCGCTTGGCCGTGTGCAAGCAATGCCGAGAGAGACCCATCCTCCATGAACTGGGTCATACACGCTGAACACGCCTTTATTGTAGGAACACTGCACGGAAAACTTGTACCACTTTGTGCCGACGTGCTTGTTCGACGAGAACTCAACCCCCTGCGGATAGGCAGGATTGCTCAGTTGATAGTGCACATCGAGCTGGAAGTGAGTGGCGGTTGTACTCTTACCCAACAGGATCGGCCACAAGCAATTGTTGAATTGACCGTTCGGCCCAAGATAAAACTTGCCGGAGATGCCATCAAGCGAGGGCGTCTTCGACAATGTCGGTTTGGAACTGCAGTCTGGAGAGCCTTGATCTGGAGCCGTGTACCAGCCAGACTTCTCTTCAATCTTGCTATAAGTGGACGTGGCGCCGGTGCTGGTGCTATTCGAACCCACCTTGATGTTCACAGTATCGGCATAGATTTGCCCCGTGGAATCATCCTTCGCCTGCACGGTAATCCTGTGCGCGCCAGCGCTGAGAGAAACCTGCTTATCAAAAACGTTGGTGTCCGATTCCACTGTGCTGGCAGTGTAGTCGACCCAGAGCTTCATGTACTTCGCCGTGGCGCCGTATGTTGCATGGACGTCAAATGGCGAGCCGACGGTCGCACCATCACCGGGGCCAGTGATCGTCACCGTTTGCGATCCGCTGCCAACGGTGGATGCATTCACTGTGGCCTCAGACATCATGGCCTCTGGGGTGGAGATGTCGACGGCGCGGGATGCGGAACTTTCTTTGCCATCGTCACCAACTGCCGTCACTGTTATTTCGTGGCTTCCGGGCGAAATCGGAATGGTGACATCGAGCGGCGTTACCGCGCCGCCCTGGACGACCTCAGCGCCATCAACCAACACAGTGGTTGATGCGATGGTCCCGGTATCAGAGAAATTTGCGACCACACGTACGGGTGAAGTGGTGGCGCCCTCTACGGGCGACACTATTGTTACGGTTTGTGTAAACGAAAACGTTGACGCGAGTAGAACCAGGCCTCCAGCCAGATGCACAAAGGATCTCAAAACAACCTCCAGAATTGTTTTGTAAATGTGCGGCCATCCTACTCTGGCGATTCCGGTTCACAAAAATCTTTAGGGCACTTTTTTGTCAAATTCTCTACGGCCACATAACTTTCGTAACTGTGTCTCTGAGTTCTGAAGAAAATGTGAAGCTCATGATGGGGGGTCAGCAGAAGAACTATCGCGTACACCCGCTGATCTGAGGAAACGGTACCTATTTACACTCAGGTGTACTACACGCTCACGAAGCGATATGGAGATTATCGTGGATCAACTTGTCGTTGAATCAGGCTGTCGGCGCTTTCGCCACCTTCTCACATATGCTCCAAGGGAGTACGCAATGGATGCTGCGAACGGAGTAGTGAAGAGGAGCTCTGCCAGACATTCACTCGCCCCGCATTTCTCGCTTGGGCCAAAGAAATTTGCCAACGCATAACCTAGACGAGTTTGCTGCGGTGACCAAGTTGCGCTCCAATTTCTAGTCTCGTCGTACAAGCCGAACACGTTCCAGACAAGTCCGATGATCCAAACGAAGGTTGCTGCGCGACCATTAAGAACTTTGCCAGCGGCAAAATAGCCAAGGAGGAAGGCACTCGTAGCGATCATTGGGGAGAACGGCTCAAGCCCGCTGTTGTAATGGATTCGTGACGCAAACGCCTCCGGTACGAAACCCACGACCATTCCACCGGCTACAGCTATTAGGTAATGGACTACCAGAGAGATCGGCCAAATCGGAGTCGCGTCCGAAAGAGGCGTCGTTGTGTTGTGATGCGATGTCATCATGGCCGAATTTATCGCTACTGAAACCAGGCGATTACACGTGTTGACTCGGTCCAGAGTTCCATTGAGTTGACTGTTGCTCAAGAACCCCAATTGTTGATAACAGGCGTTATCGCTCAATGAGATCCCAAACAGGGTCGTGAGTGGAATGCCGATGACAATCAGGATCGCGCGGATTTTGAAGCGAGGATCTCTGGCTTTGCAATCTCAGGGGGTTTGGCAAACAGATCTTCCGCCTTCGCGAAGAGCGCTTTGGCGATCTCTCCGTTGAGGTGTGCATTTCGGCCATTTTCATCGGCAAAGGTATCAAAGATGCCGTATTTCCCGGGCCCCATCTTGATCGCGTACCAACTGATCGTACTCGCCTCACGCTCGGCCAACGGCTGTGCGGACTTCAGAAACTGTTCGACATCTTTTTCTTTGCCCGGCTTGGCTTCGAGTTGTGCCCAAATCGCTAGTTTTCCCATTATGTCTCACCTCATGTCGATCTGATGCGTGACACGCACGTTTCGTTACGTAATTCAGGATAACTGTTGTTAACAGATGGGATGAGAAGGCCGGTCTCCCACGGGATGCTGTACGCTCCCAAGTCATCGACGTGCTTTAAGCACAAGAGATAAATGCTCTTGACTCGCGTGAGAACATTTTCGCTATAAACAGCTCCGCAGTGCGGCTGGCATCGCCGAAAAGAGGACACCATGAAAAGCCTGAATCGAAGGTTGTGGAGGGCTGCCGCGATTCGTTCAATTACCCGCGTTTTAATTACCTGCGTCTTACTTACGTGCGCCTCACAGTTGGCCTCGGCAGCCGGCGATCCTTTCATCGGAGAGTGGAAGCTGAACCCATCGCTGACCAGAATGCCAGACGAGATGAAAGTTGAGAGCAAGGGCGGCAACACATACTCGTTCGATTTTGGCGGCGGCGCAGAAACCATCGTGGCGGATGGCACCGATCAACCCGGGATCCAAGGAACTACGCTGTCGGTAAAAGCGGAAGCGCCCGACACCTGGATCGTCGCGCGCAAGCAAAACGGCAAACTGCTTCTCCGCGCAACCTGGAAGCTCTCGAAGGACGGCAGCACGCTCACCGACTTCTACCGCGAGTTCGCGCCCGACGGCTCCTCGTCAGGCGCCAGCATGGATTACGTCTACCAGCGCAGCGGTGGAGGATCGGGCTTCGCGGCGGACTGGCAAAGTATCAAGGAGACGATGAACTCGTCTTATGTTCTGCAGGTGAAGCCGTACGAAGGCGACGGCCTTTCTTTCATCTTCATCAGTCCTTCAGGCGAACGAACGAAAAATGTGAAGCTCGACGGCAAGGACTATCCGGCGGAAGGCTCGAATGCGAATCCGGGATCGTCTTCTTCGAGTCGCAGGGTGGACGACCACACTCTTGAGATGACTTCGAAAGTCGGGGGAAAGGCCACCGGTACGCGGGAATTCAAACTCTCTCCCGACGAGAAACGATTGACGATGACCGTACATTCCGGGAGTCAACGCAAACCCGAAGTGATGGTGTTCGACAGGGAATAGGCGGCTGGGCTGGCCCAGCGTTTCGCGCGGGTGGCCCATTCAAGCCTGATTTTGGCTTCAGGTCCCTCGACTTCGCTCGGGATTTCAGCGCGCGGCTCGGACGCCGCGCAAATCGCCGACTTCAGGGCATCCGCGAGAGTTTCTTGCGCGGTCTCGCTCAATAGAAGATGGACATGATCGGGCATCACAACATATCCGTAGACGCGAAGCCCAAAACTTCGCCGCACGCGTTCGAGCGCGGACTCGAAAACCCGCTTGCTCGCATCGGCAGAGAGCAGCGGGCGACGATGATAGCAGCAGAACGTTACGAAATGGCTTTGTTCAGTGTGATGAAAGCGCTTTAATCCCCAAGTTATGAAGGTAATTTGCCCCCAAAGCGGAGCAAGCGTCTGTGACGGCTGAACATTGCAATCTCACTCAAATTCCCCACTCAAGCCCAAAGGCAGGCTTGAATGGGCCACCCATCCCAAAAATGGGAATCGAACTGAAAGGCCAGGGCAGGCCCTGTCTCGCCAGATCAGCGAGACAAGGACAGGGCGACCCCGCCGTTATGCCATACTGGCGCCATGAGCGTCATTTTTCTATCCGGCCCAATCGGGGCAGGCAAAACGACGGTCGCGAAAGCGCTGGTGTCGCTCCTCCCTGCACCTCTTTCCTACATCGAGGGTGACACGTTCTGGTCTTTTATCAGCAAGGGTGGAGAACGAGGACTGCAAGAGAATTTTCCGGTCATCGTCCGCTCGATGACAGCGGCAGCCCTACCCTTCGCGCGTTCCGGCTTTCGGGTATTGATTGACTTTTCAATTCCGCCGGTTTTCGTTGACACGGCGCGGAAAATCCTGAAGGAAGTGCCGTTCGATTTCGTTCTCTTGCGGCCCAGCTTTGAAGTGTGTGCCCAGCGCGCCGCCTCGCGGGAAGAGGGCGCCATTGCAGATCGTGCGATGATGAGGGGTTTTTATTCCCGTTTTGAGGAAGGGACCCTCGAACCGATTTGCGACGACGATGCGGACCCAGCATCCCTTGCCCGCCGAATTGCAGAGGCGCTGGAGCAGGGAAGGTTTCGGGTAGCTTGAGGTCTTCAGGTGGGCTGGCACATCCTTTCGCACGCAACTCTTATGCGGTTGCCCTTCGACTGCGCTCAGGGCGGGCTCTTGTCGCGTTCTTTGCGACAAGGGTGGGCAGAACGTCCGTCCACTGGCCCTGACTTTAGAGCGTCCAAAAGTTGCATCCCACCCTTCGCCAAAATCGGCGAAAGGGTGGGGCAACCCAGCCCACACAGATGGAATACTCCTGAGAAAGAAAACATCGACAAGGTGGGTGGGCCACCCGCCAAGTTACTCTAACGTCAGATGTACTCCCTTCATTTCCGTGATCTCCGTGATGACAATCGCCCGCGTTCCGTTGCGCTCAAACACGATTCCCTTGACACGCACATATTTGCCGACAAAGGGCATCAATTTTTGCCTCTGGGAGTAATCGGGCATTCTGGCGGAGATAGGCAGATACAGATCCCCATCCTTGGTCAGAATAGCGATCGGCGAACCTGCCTTCACGCATTCCAGCACGCATTTCATGCTCAAATGAGTCACATTGCCGTCGAGGTTCTGAATGGGGCATGGAACATCTCGAACCAAGCCCTCAATCGTCGCATTTGACCTATTTGCGCGGGCACCTTCCATCGACGTTTTCTGTTGAGCCTGCAGCGCTGCTGTCATCGACCCAACATCGCAGGCGAGAAGGCAGAAAAGCAGAATTCGCTTCATTGGTTTTCCTCTTCCTCAAATCCAACAGGGGTGGGGTATCGCGATTTCTACTCCAGACTTCCAGAAACACGGCAGAATTCTAAAACAGTTCTCATATAGCGGTGGCTATTGTTTATATAGAAATCCGTCTCCGCTTGATTTTACTTGTCATGGATGTCCGCGTATTTCCGCTCACGGGTCGGCTTTGGGCACGAATGACCATGTACTCGTCCCAGGAGCTAGAAACCGACCGTAAATCTCGCGGAGAATAGCGGGTCAATCCGCTAAGACCGTCTCAGGGACATCCAGAGAGGCTATCTGTGTGAAGACTCGGTTGGTATCATTCCTGCCGTACGATGGGCACGGAACGAAATGTTTCCGATGAACATTGTTTGATAAACATGGTTCGATAAATATGGTTCTCACCAGCACGTCGAAGCGACGAAAATTCAGGAGCTAACAATCTGATGACTTTCAATCGGCGCGAATTTCTCACCATGGCTGCGGTGATGGGTGCGAACGCAGCATGGGGGCGCGGTTCGGGTTCACCCTCGAGCGTTGCGTGGCAGGAGCGGCGCGATTTGTACCCTGAAGGTGTCGCATCGGGTGATCCTGACAGCAATAGCGTTTTGCTGTGGACGCGGCGTGCGCCCGCGAGTCTGACGATTGAAGATCTGCCGGTTGAAGAACTTACTGTGGAGGTGGCACTCGATGAATCGTTTCGTAAAGTTATCGCAAAGCGCACGGTCAAGATTTCACAAGCGGCAGACTGGACTTGCCGCGTACTGGCAGGCGGTCTGAAGCCCGCAACTGTCTACTGGTACAGATTTACTGACCACCATGGCTTCGGCAGTCGAATCGGTCGAACGATAACTGCGCCAGGCAACGACGATCCGCGCCCGGTGAGATTTGCGTTTGTGAGTTGCCAGAACGCCAACTTGGGTGCTCAGAACGCTTACCGCCGCATGATTTTTGAAGACGAGCGGGCCGAGGAAGCGAACCGGCTCGGGTTTGTGCTTCACCTGGGTGACTTCATCTACGAACTCGTCTGGTACCCGGAGGAGCGGGCCACCTACTACGATCGCCACGTTCGAGACATTGTTCGTTATCCGAAAGGTGAAAAGGTCGACGACTTTCACATCCCTGTGGATGTAGATGACTATCGAGCTATCTACCGCAACTACCTGCACGATCCGGATCTCCAGGACGCCCGGGCGCGGTGGCCATTTGTTCCCATGTGGGACAACCACGAGTTCAGTTGGCAAGGATGGCAATCGCTGCAAGTATTCGATGGTAAAACGCGTCCGGAGCAGACGCGCAAAGTGGCGGCCATGCAGGCGTTCTTTGAATATCAGCCCGCACGTATGGTGAAGAGCGGTGGTCCCTCGCTCGAACGCTTCAATCCGCCTACGGTCGCTGATGTCGCAGTGACGAAATTTGACGACCACGGTCTCGGACAAGAACCGAATAATCTCGCAGCGATCAACAGCCTCAGAGGCTACAGGACGCTGCGCTGGGGGCGCCATGTGGAATTGATTATCACCGACGAGCGCAGCTACCGCTCCGAGACTCCTGGAAACGACATCCCGGACGACGCTTTCTTCAACAAGGATTTCGCTGAGTTCATTCCGGAAGAGGTCCTGGAGATCATTGACGCTGGGCGCGAATATGACGGCGGCAAACCTCCGGACGCGATTCCATTTGGCGATAAGAAGGTGCCGAACACTCAGAAGGATCGACCGGCCCAAACGTTTCTCGGCGCAGAACAAAAGAAGTGGTTTCTGGATCATCTACGAGAGTCGAAAGCGACCTGGAAGATATGGGGAAGCACTACCGCCACGCTGCCCGAGCGGGTGGATGTCCAGAACCTGCCATCAGGCATCACCGCCAGCAAGTGGCCCGGCCAAGCATTTGGAAGCATGGGCGGCGGCGATATGGGCGGGGCTTTTTACGAACTGGGCCAGATCTACGATTTCGTTCGGCAGCATGACATCACCGGGTTCGCTGCAGTAGCAGGCGACCGGCACGCCTTCTGGGCAGGGCTGGCTGCGAAATCTCTTCCTCCAAAGCCGTTTGATCCCGTCGGTGTGGCATTCGTGGTGGGTTCGATTTCGGCTCCCGGCGCATTGGAAGCTTTTGAACATCAAATCGAAAAAGACGCTCCATTACGGCCACTCTTTCTCGGGCAAGCCCTCGGCGACACGAAACCGCAACCTACCATCAACATGCTCTTACGTCACGGCGTTCGCTCCTGCCTCGAATACTGCAAGAGCGGAGATTTAGGGAGAGCACGCGAGCTCTCAAACCCAGGCATGTCTCCGCATCTGTCGTTCGTTGACGTGGGCGGACACGGCTATGCGGTTGTCCAGGCGGAAGCGGATGAGCTCCAAACAGAATTCGTTTGCATTCCGCGCCCGGTGAGTCGCAGCGAGCGCGCGGATGGAGGTCCGATCCGTTATCGCGTACGTAACCGCAGCCGGCTATGGCGAGAGCGCGAGACGCCAAAAGTAGAGAGCACAGTGGTCGAAGGCGAGGCGCGATTTTCGGTTTGAGCTTGTTCGAAAACGGGGACGAACGGAAACGAGACGGACTCTCCCCAATTTCTAAACTCGTCGCGTGGGCGGAGAAATCCAAATCCCCGAAATGAGCGACCCGAGACACAGGTAACAGATCGTACCGGACACATAGGTTACACCGTTTCCATAATACCGTCAGCGGGAACCCGTCGGTGTCTCACCGGCCCTTGGTTCTCCCATGAACTTCCCGATAACGAGAAGAATCCAGAGGATCAGGAAAAAGTCCGCCGTGGCACCGACAGTAATCACCACGGCGGGAACCCACCTCGTAGTCCACGGAATAAACAAAATCAACCGAACATGAAGCGCCGCGCTAACCGTCATGGCAATCCAAAACCACACCTGCCGCCTCAGCTTCCATTTGAAAAGGATCACCAAGCCGTGCATGCCAACGATAATCATCAAGGGCATCGCCAGCTCTAAGCGCCCATAGACAGCGAACAGGAAAACCGTTGGCGCACCAACGATAAGAATGAATAATCTCGTGCGCCAAGACAGGTGCAACTTCTTGGCCTGTTCTATTTCAAGTTTCAGTTCATTCATTTGGGACATTGACAAACCTTATACGCTGCTACACCTGTATCCCAAGCCAGTTCAGCAACGGTTGTAAATTCATTAAGCACGGGTACGAAATCAAGGGCGGTGGCCCACCCTTTGTCTCTACTGCGAGCCTCCACGACTGAGGGTGCAGCATCCTTGGGTTCTTTGCAAGAGTGGGAACCCCGAACCTATAAGCTGAGCCTATTCTGAGCGAGATCGAAGGGATCGCCTCCCGATGGGAATGCAACAAATGCACACCGGTCAGGAACGGGGCACTCGTTAATTCAATGACGGGATTGAGGTAATTGGTCGGTGAGAGAAGCAAGGCGCTGCAAGAAGGAGCGCCAAAACCAGCAACAACATCACTTTCGCAGCGTAGCACGGTGATTCAGGAACGGTGACTAAGAAAGAAAAGAACCTTACTGCCGCATACAACCGGCAGTAAGGTCCGCTGAGGTTTGAACGCTACCACACGAACTTCGCGCTGAGCTGCCCTATGCGAGGAGCACGCGCGGAGTCGACGATGCCAAAGTTGCCATCGATATCGCCACTCGGGTTTAGGAATTGAGCGTGATTGAAGACGTTGAAGAATTCACCACGGATTTCAAAGGCCTTCGCCTCTGTGATTGGAATTCTCTTCGATAACCCAATGTCGAAATTGTTGATGCCAGGGCCATGGAAGAACCTGCGATTAGCGGTGCCGAATGTTCCGAGCGTGGTATTCGGAGCGAATGCTTGCGGCAGGAAATAGCATCCGGTTCCGGTGCCTGGTTTCTGGGGGTCAAACGTAGGACAATTCTGATTAACTTTGCGCGGGTCCACTATCTTCACTGGGCCGACAACATCTGGCATGTCGATGGAAGAACTTCCCGCCAGAGAGATATCCTCACCACTCTGGTTCATCTGGATTGGGAAACCGGTGGAGAAGCGAGTGATGCCTTGCAGTTGCCATCCTTGGGTAAGCCGCTTAGGTCCTCCGGGGAAGACTCGGTCGAATGGTATCGCCCAGATGTAGCTGGCGACAAAATTGTGCTCGATGTCCGTATCTGACAAGCCACGGCTCAACCTGGGATTCTGGAAATTGACCAGGTCGTTAAACCCCGACGAATTGTCTATGGATTTGGCAAAGGTGTAAGACGCCAGGAGTGTCAAATCACCGGCTTTGCGCTCGATGGTGACCTGGCCGGAGTGGTAGATCGAGTTTGCCGCCAGGTGCGTAAGAGTATTTGAACTACCAAAACACAAGCCTCCCGACTCCGGACAGTAGTTGTTCTTAAGAAGGAAGTCTCGCGTACCGTAAACGCAATTGGCCGTGTTGCCGTTGCATGGCAATCCCAAGGCCGAGCCCAAAGGCAGCGCGTAAGTAGTTTGTTCTCCCTGCGGTCCGCACGTTGGGGTAGCTCCTAATGCGTTCAGCCGCATGCAAAGAGCCGCATCGCCAGCATTAACGTCCTCTTGCTCAATCAGGCGGTGCCCCTCGGTGCCGACATACGACAATGTGAGCACGGTAGATTTGCTCAGCTGCCGCTGAATGGAGAAATTAAAGTGTTCGGCGTACGGCAGCCGGTTCTTAATGTCATATCCAGGGAAATAGGACATCGGCTCGTATACCGCGAAGTTAATGTTCTTGTTGTTGGGATCGCCGGGAGTTGGAACGGTAAACGGGAACCGCTGCCCTTCTTGCCCGATCGTTCCGTCGAGGCGATTGCGGAACGGTTCGTCAAAATCAACAGGAGTCGGACTCGCCCAGTACAAACCGAACGGGGCGTCGGCGACCTCATAGAAGAGGTTAAGGTCCTCGACTGAGGTGTAATAAATCCCGTAGGCTGCGCGAATACTGGTTTTGCCCGGCCCGCCAAAAATCTTTCCCAATACCCCGTCGCTGAAGCTTGGCGAGTAGGCGAGGCCAAGTCGCGGGCCGAAGTTGTTGTACTGGGTGGGAGCCAGCGTTTTAGGAATGCCCGGGTCGCCCGGATATACCAGGCCTGCGGGAGAATTCGGAAAGACGGTTGATTGCTTTCCCTTGACCCAAGTCTGAATCTTGCCCTGAGTGTCATACCAGGGCATGCTCACTTCCCACCGGAGACCGAGATTTAACGTCAGATCTGAGGTCGCCTTCCAGGTGTCTTGCACATAGGCGCCGCCATAACGTGTACGCGAGTCCAACAACTGCAGTGCAGCTTGCTGGTAGCCACCTTGTGCTGTCGGAGCGCCAAGGAGGTAGTCGGCGAAATCCTGGCCAGGTGTACCGCCATCCCCAGTTACGGTTCCATCGAAAACAAAACCTCCGTTGACATCCGCCAAATTGCGCTCATTCACTTGGAGATAACGGAATTCACCTCCGAACTTCAGGGTGTGCCTGTTGACCACTTTAGTGAATCCGTCGGAAACCATATATGTGTTGTTAGGTTGAAACGTGATCAGATCAGATGGGCCGACGCTATAGCCATTAAAAAAGAGGCGCGGCATGAATTCCTTAGTGTCTGGCAGGCCATCGGTAATAATTCCGAGGCCTTGGCTGTTGTTAAAGCCTAGCGATGCAAGAGACGCGAAGCCGCCGCTCGGGGTATCCGCATGGGTTGAGGTGCGGAAGAAGGTCGCCCGCGCCTCGTTCACCGCCGTGAATCCGAAGGTCTTGGTGTTGCTTATCACGAATTCCTGCGCGCGCGTCGGCGTAATCGTAGGGAAGCCAGGGGTGCTGGAGACACCGAGCGCCTTTGCGACGGTTGAATCGTCAAAGGTGTAATAAAAAGACCAGTTGCCGGTCTTCTGATTGTTAAAGTCGACGCGCTCGCCAATCTTGTCATCCCGGATGGTGTTGCGCCCGCTATTGTCCGCGTAGTTGAACGACCCGGTCGCGGTGTTGACGTTTGGGGCGGGGATGGAAGGAAGAGTTCCGATGGCTGCCGGCGACCATGCGCTCTGCGGGATCACTCCACCCGGGAATACGCACATTCCTGCCTGACCATCAGCCACCGTATTGCAGCCAGCCGTCCAGTAGGGCTCGCCTGGGTTCACTGTGTAACCCAATCGGTTGGTAAGCACTTGGGCCCAATTATTGCAAGGGGCCACGGAAGCTGGGCACGGGCCGGGATGTTGAAGGGGATCGACTGACCCACTAAACAAGGTGGGGTCGAAAATACCCTGACGTTGGGCGTCGGTCGGCAAGAACGCGGTAGTCTCGGCGCCTTCCACTTGCCTTGTGCCTTGATAGTCCGTGAACCAAAAAAGTTTGTTTTTCCAGAATGGTCCGCCAACGGCATAACCGAACTGATTGCGATGAAGTTCGGACTTAGGCTGGTCAGTGAAGAAATAGTTCTTGGCATCCATCATGTCGTTCCGTACAAATTCGAATACGTCACCGTGGAAGCCGTTGGTGCCTGATTTGGTGATGGCATTCATCACCGCACCGCTGAATTTTCCGTACTCGGCATCGAAACTATTAGTGATCAGGCGAAATTCCTCGACCGAATCAAGGTTCGGAACCAAACCGGCCCCCAGGTTTCGGCCTTCACTGACGTCGCCGCCATTTACAAGAAACGCGTTCCCCGTTTCGCGCTGGCCGTTTACGGAAACATTGCCTGCATTCCCGATGTAACCAGAAACCGGCCTGTCGCCTCCGATCGTGCCGGCGGTATCTGGCGCTACGCCCGCCTGCAAGCCGAGCAGGTCGAGGTAGCTTCGGCCATTTAGAGGCAAAGCCAGCATCTTCTTTGAATCAATCACATCTCCTAATTGCGTGCTTTCCGTTTCAACGTGGACGGCAGAGGCTGAAACGTTGACGTGCTCCGCGACTGTACCGACCTGCAGAGTCACATCAGCCCGAAGCTGGTCGTTTACTTGTAGGGTTATACCGCTGTTGGTGTAGGTTTGAAAGCCGGTAGCGGTCACTGTGATTCTGTACGCACCCGGTTGCAAGGCAAGGAAGTGGTAAGCGCCATCCGGACCGGTGGTGCTCTCCTGGCTGACATTGGTTTGCACATTTACGATGCTGACGCGGGCGCCAGCAATCACCGCCTGCGCCGCGTCACGGACCGTACCCGAAATCGCGCCCGTCACATCGGCGCGCGCCGCACAGAAGCTGAATACGAGAAATATTAAAACGATTGAATAGCGAAGTGCAGAGTGATACGTTCTGTCGATCACTGGATCCACCCCCGGGAGGATAAGTGTGAGCACAATGACATTAATATCGAAAAGAATCAAGCAAATTGATTCATAATCGCACCAATATGTGCATCTGTGTCTCATTCAGCGACCAATGAGCGCTATCGTGATTTATCGCCAATTATCGGGCTGAGGACGTGCGGCAACAATTTCGCATGCCGAATCCATCCATCCTTATATAGTGTTCGGTCGTGGTGCATGGAACATTGACCCAGCTCACAACCGGCTGCACTGATCAGCCTGGCGACGATTTCCGCCACACGACGGGATTGAGGTTAAATGGTCGGCCCTAGCAGACGATTTTCGAACTTTTCTGCTGAATGGAGGCTGCTCAGAGCCCGTTTTTCAGCGGCTTACCATTTGACGAGCGACGCCGGTCTGGGGTCAATGAGTGATAAGGCGATTTAACGCCAACTGACCAGCCACGCAAGTCAATTACAATTCCGCAGGCTTGGAACCAATTTGTCGGAACTTGGCGGCTGAAGTTGAATTCAAGTCGCAACGAGTGGGAAACCGGATCGCAATGCCGCACAAATTATTGCAATAGTTCGGAAATTGAGCCGAACAGTTTTTTCCTGCTAGCATCGCTGAATATGAACCTTCCAGAAATTAAGCCTATCGAGTTAACAGCCGAAGAAGTCGCTCTCCGCCAGCAAATGGAAGCGGAATTTTCGAGCGGCAGTCGTTACTCAGGGGCGGCAGCCTGCTTTTTACTGAAATCGCTACAAGCTCGTGGCGCAATTCCTGAGGCTCGAATTCGTGATTTCACGGAGCCGTTTCCGGGGGGTCGTGGAAAATCCCATCAGGATGTTTTTGTGCAAAATGGTTGTCGAGGCGAAGCCATTTTTGAGCAGCCACACTTTGTAAAATATCTCCGGTATTTCATTGACGGCCCGGCACTCCCATTCAGCACGATCGAGGGCTTTCGAAAGATTCTTATCGAAGACTCTGGGACAACTGGCATGGTGATGGATCAACTGTGCAAATTCGTCCGGGCAGAAACCCCGAAAATTGGGACTTGAACGAGGCATCGCAAGAGAAGAGTTTTGGCGACTTGCGCAGGAACTTGGGTATCCGCACGCTGGTACTATTCGAGACGCTGCGGGTACTACTGCTAGGTAAGACAATCGGCATCCTCAGGCTTCCAGTCCACGAGCGGTAATTTACACCACCTAGTTCTGTTCCATTGCTGCCTTTTTTTTCTGTCTGCCTGCGGCAGCCTGTTGCATCGACAGCGCAAGATTCTTGGGCAGATGCAATTGCTTCAGTTCCGCCAAGACCGCCGCCTTGTCTTTACCCTCTGCGAATAGTTTTCCGATGTGGTCGAGGTAGCTACAGTACACCGAGATGTGGTCGAAGTACTCCCCATTAGTGTATGCCTTGAAATATTCAGGATTCTTGGCGAATCCGATCACCATTAGCATTGCTGAGAAGGACGCATGTGCTCCACTGTTGATTGTGCCCATCGCAGTGAACGTGTCGGACTTTAGACCCTGCTGCTGTACTTCCAGCAGTCCCTTTCCGCCAAAGATTAGCTGGTTCACTTTTCGGTACATTACGCTGAAGCTGTTCGGCATTGCGTCCGACATGATGTGCGCCACTTCATCAGGTGTAGCGATGAACATGGCGTAAAGCGCACGGATGTAAAGCTCCTCTTGCTGCCGGGTGCGAGTGATAAGTGCAAAGCGGCGTCCCTCGGCTAAATCATCAGACATCGACTTTCCAAGCTCAGCTATTGATGCGCATGTCCAATGCGCCACCTTTGCTAGATCGGAAAAGTTTTGGACGAGTGCCGCGACAACTGGGTCACTCGTGTGCGGTGCTTTCGCCTTGCAGCCAGAAACCGGGCAGTTCGGGTTTGCCTTGGGGTTCTTTTTCACCATGCCACAAAGATACCGGGAAAGCGGGTGGGGAGTTCCCGGGCCGGCTGGCCCACCCTTGTTTCTACTGCGAGCCACCACGACTGAGGGTGTCCCACTCTTGCGTTCTTTGCAAGGGTGGGAACCTCGAATCTATAAGTTTCGGCGTTCGCTTGAATTTAAGACTCTTTCCCGTTGTGTGCGAAAGAGTCAACAGTATGAAACTCTTCTGAGCGAGGTCGAAGGGAATAGCCTCCCGATGGGAATGCAACAGATGCACACCGGTCAGGAATGGGCCACTCGTTAATTCAAAAACGGGATTGAGGTAAACTCCGATCCCCTGGCCCCGAAATAAATAAAGGAAGGCTATTTCATTGATTCGCTTAGCTCGGCTCTGCGTCCTAGACCCTCTTTTTACCCGGTTTTCGGACCTTAATTGATTCAAGTTTGACTCAAGTTTTCGTGGGTCAATTCTGTGCGGTTGGGTGTCAATGAGTGATATGGGGATTTATCGTCAACTACGGCCAATTTGCTGGCCTTTCTACCGTCCCTCTGTCGTTCACAATTGTGTAGGCGGTTACGCCGTCAGCAGTCTTCTCCAACCGCTTAGCGCGCACCCATCCTTGGAGTGATTCGAAAGCATTGCTTGGATCAACTTCTCAGGGTCTTTCTCTTCCGCCCGCGTCGGCTTGCCCGACTAACAGAACCATGCCTAAGCAGGCATGACCCCCTTCTTGTTCACAGCGTGGAGGCATCGCTGGTCACACGGCTTATTTTATGGATTTCATTTCTGCCAGGTAACACCAGGATAGAGGCTCGGGATGCGCTTACCTCGATACGCCCATTCGCCCGTGATATTCATTTGCCAAACTGTTTGTGGAATCTCGGTTGGGGTCACTTCCATAATCTGCGAAGAAATCGCGTTAAACGGCTGAGTGCTGGTGAACTCGACATTGCTGTTAGACAAAGTTCCAATACTTCCTCCCCAAGGCGAGAAGAACCCGGGACGGTCTTGCCAAAGTACGTCGGCCATTCTCCTGGCCTCATCGATTTGAAAGATCACGGCTCGGGTGTAGCAGGCTGGGGCTGATGCGCTCGAACCGCAGGCCACACCATTAGCGTCGATTCGGAGATTTCCATCATCATAGACGGCCACCGTGGTTTGGTTGCCTTTCGTATTCAGGATGACTGGGTCATGCTGTCCATAAAACCATTGGCTGGGGTCGCCGCCTGAGAGATTGAAGTCTCCGTCTTGACCAAGTTTCCAGAGGATGTTGCCGGTGCCTTTCCCATCGGCATAATCGAGCTTCAGAATCCAGCTCTGATGACGCATCGAAACCAGCAGGTCGCCGTCGGCGGTATAAACGAGGGCATTGCTGTGCGTCCAATCCGGCAGACCCTGGAGATGGCGGTTCACATCGAGATGATCGAATGCCGACCATCCCCAGACCACGTTCCCGTCGGGGTCGATGTCCAGTACTGCATCTCCTGTTACATCCATTACGCCCGGGTAACCCGGCAAGTCGGTGAAGGCTTTCGAGATCAGCCCAATCGTGACCCAGTGCCCGTTGGATAGGGTCAGCACGTCATGGCTAAATGAACTGATCGAGAAGGGATACCCCTTGGCCTGCAGCGATTGATTCACTTGTGCGACAGAGACATTGCGTATGGTCTTAGCTGCCAGATCGACTTCGCGCAAGTCTCCATCCATCTGAAGGATCATGTGACCGTTCGGCATGAGTTTGATGGGGAATGCGCCACCAGCGGGGTAATACCAGATGATATTGCCCTGAAGATCGGTAGCAACGGCTTCCAACATATTTGTGTTTGCGGGCTCGCCCAGGCTTAATAGCTCCACTCCCGGCGCCGGCGTCAGACCCGGAACAGGCGGGGATACGCTAATATCCGGCAACTGTGGCGCATCTGTTGTCTGGGACCCGTTCAATCCGCCAGTTGTGAACGTATGATCATCATCCACCCAAGATCCGCCAGGCCAACTCGCATGTGCGCGCATGTGGTAGGTCGTATGTGGCAGCATGCCTGCTACCAGGATATTGAGCACCTGGCTGTCCGGTGTCGTGACTGAATTCGTGAAGATAGAAGTCTGGCGGCCATAGGTAGTGTCAGTTCCAAATTCAACCCAGGCCGTAAGTCCCGAATGAAAATCCCTGATGCTGTATTTGGCGACCAGAGGGTGCGCTGTAGGCATCACCAGAGTGCGTGGCGGAGCAGTTCCACAGCCGAGTAATGATGACAGCAAAGCTGATGCAAGGAAGAAGGTTATGAATCGTGAGTTCTTCATAATCTCTGTCCACCCATCTCAAATCAGACAACGAGGAGCGAGCGCACATTCTAGAGAGAAAGGTAAGATACAGTCGGCGTTGGATGCCGAGAATAGGCGCGATGTTGGCGAACAATATCGAAAGTGATGCAGGAGTCTGCCCCTTTTGTTCGCCTTTTCCGGTGTCAATGAGTGATATGGGGATTTATCGATAACAAAATTGACATCTATTCCCGTCGTAGCGGTTCCTCCACAGAGTCATGGGGAACCACCACCACATCTGCTTCGTCAGGCTGGATGATCCTGGGTTCTGTATCTCTTGAGAGGCTTTCCCAAAGTTGTTTCCAAACATTCGTTTTCGTCAGCGAGGCGCCCATGCAGTACGCAATGCTGCAGTAGAGCGGGGCAACTACGGTAACCTGTTCAAGGAACCGCCTCGGATCGGGGCCACTCACGTCGAAAGAAGTTCGTGTGAATGTCACTGTCGGCGCGATCCGCTGAATCACGAAGTAGTAAGAGAATCCTCGCCACACACTGCCCGCTTCCAGCACGGAAGCATTAGCATCAACGAAGGTGCCGAGCTTATATAGAACTACGGCGCATGGCACCAACCATGCCCAGGCAGTAAATTCTGGAAATTTTCGGACGAGTACGCACCCCAGCAGAAACGCTGGAACAACGTTCGCGAGTTCGAAATGCTGGACATAGAAGTCCGTTACGTGAGCTGGTGCTGGCTCTCCGATTAGAGGCAGAACCCAATGCACGAACCAACCCACCAGCCAAAAATTGAGATACGTTGCACACAGGCCCACAGCAGTGGTATGCACGGCAAACACTCCAGCCGACGAAGCGCCTGGCAGGACAAGACCGCCGTTCCGTGCGATCTCTTCGATATCACTTTCCGAAAATCCTCTTCTAGCTAGCGCCATTCGCCAGCGCGGTATCGCAGCTATGTACCACTGATACCCAAAAGCCAGCCCGATCGTGAGGTAGTACGGCCAGCCCGGCACGAAAAGGTACTTGCGAAAGAGCAGGACAATGACGACACCTGCAACTGCTGGTAGCGTGACGAGCAGGTGTCCCCAAAGGAGTGCCCGCTGTTTAACGTCCATACGCGGCGAAGTATATGCTCCGTTTTCGAGAAGGTCTATGCCAATTGACGCAATCACCCTTGTTTCTACTGCGAGCCGCCACGACTGAGGGTGCCCCACTCTTGCGTTCTTTGCAAGGGTGGGAACCTCGAATCTATAAGCTTCGGTGTTCGCTTGGATTGAGTTTCAATCTACTGACTCTTTCGCATACACCGTTAAAGAGCCTCTTCTGAGCGAGGTCGAAGGGAATCGCCTCCCGATGGGAATGCAACAGATGCACACCGGTCAGGAATGGGCCACTCCTTAATTCAATGACGGGATTGAGGTAAATGGTCGGGGAGAGAGGATTTGAACCTCCGACCCCCCTGGTCCCGAACCAGATTCAAGTGGCTACGGGAACTTAAGGAAATTTGTGGTTCGCAACTGATTCATGTTGAATCTGTTGCGAACGGATGGTTGAAAGCTATTGAACTCCATTGAACTTGGATGTTTGCACCGTCTCAAAATCATCTCCAACGCAACTTTCGATTGGAGGGATATTCCATCACAGCTGCAGGTGATTAGTTCGCATTTTGCCTTGAGGCGAGTTCCATGGCTTTGTCCAAGATCACATCGCGACCCTTTCTTAGGTCGTCAATTGTGGGATGGACTTCGATGTCGGGATTGATTCCAATTCCCTCGAACTCGGACCCATCAGGGAAATATTGACGAGTGGCGGCGATTCCTAGTTGCATTCCATCGCCTAGATCAATCATGTATGCAGGCCCGGCGGTTCCCTCAGTTGTTTCGCCAACCAGGATCGCACGGAGATTGTTCTTGAATGGGCCGACCAGTGCTTCGCAGGCGGATGCGCAGCCGCCGTCAACTAGAAAAATTAGTTGACCGTGAAAAATGGGCCTTTGCGGAGAAACCAGCTCTCCGCCCCATGACAGTTCCGATCCGCCAAAATATGCTTCGGATGCCGCGAGATACCCCTTGTCAAAATCAGACATGTCCTTTTGCTGCCCCTTCTGATTCATTTTTGTCGAGAGCTCAAGTGCGCTGATGTGGATTGGAGTCGATTGCTTCCAATCGCGGTATGTTTTGTCCATCAAAGCCTGCAGCAGGCGCCGCGGCATTAAACCTCCTTCGTTGTTCCGCACATCAAATATGATGGTTCTGGCCTTCTGAAATTGACCCACAAGATCCAGCGCCTTTTGTTCAGAAAGCGGTGTAGCAAATGACGGTATTTGGATATAAGCGACGGTGTTCTGCCTAAGCCAGCGACCCGCAGCGGAGGTATTTGTTGGAGCAGAGTTGTTGGCGGAGCGATCGACGTTTATTTTGCGACCATCTTCCAGCGTTACAATGAACCGCAGAGGAAGAAGATAGGGCAAAAGGAAAAAGTTGTGGCG
This sequence comes from Terriglobales bacterium, assembly GCA_036557105.1. GTDB lineage: Bacteria > Acidobacteriota > Terriglobia > Terriglobales > Acidobacteriaceae > Gp1-AA145. The sequence goes on along the minus strand of DATBIE010000249.1, from coordinate 24,874 downwards.
CTGAGCCGCTTCGCTTGAGGCCGAAATGTATTTTTGGTGCTGGCGGAAATAGGTCTCTACTTCGATACCATCGATCTTCGAAAGAACGTCGCCGACCTTGACATTCGGTAGCGCAGTGTTTATGACTACCCACTTCCTATCAAGCGGACGAGCGTAGAACCCGACCGGCTGATCGTAATTGTGTTCGAGCCATACATCCTGAAACAACGTGTGCCCATTTTTTAGACGCGCCACAAATTCCATAGTCGCCAAATCGAATTCTCGGTGGTCGTCGGAAGACAACGCTCGCTCCAGATAATTTCGGTAGGCAATATCGGAGTTAAATTCGGATAGTGATGTCCAGCCAGAGAAATATTGCCCCAGCAGCGAATAAATTCGAGAAGCAATGAAGGCGCGTCCGCCTCGAGCGAGCTTCGCAGAAGGCATTTGGCTCGAAACTAACTTCGTCGCACAACAGAGGACTAAAAAAAGGCAGGTCTTCGCACTCACATGCCGTTTCGCTTGTCTCAGTAGAAAGCTTTCACGAACCCCACATTGAGAACACATCCATCGTGTCGCGATGGCGCCTATCTTGCAACCGGTTTCGGTCGACTTGCCTGATCCTCTGAATCGCGGTGATCGCATCAGAAGCCCACTTCCTAATCGGAAGCATAGGCGAGACACTGTTAAGTCGCCCGCCCCAAGAATGTCCAATTAGAACGCGCTCGCAAATCTGAAATGAAGCCTGTTCCTGTCATGGCTCATGTCTTGGCCGAGTTTCCGATGGCAACTGCACTCGGTTGACGCATCGGCTTAGTTCAGTTTTCGTAGGATGGCTCGATCTTCATCGGGTCATTTCTTAGTCAAAAAAGCAAGGGCAAGAAGTATTGCAAAAATAGCACCCGCTACGACAAACCATTGTAAATTACTCAATGATCGAAACCGCGAATGAGTATACTCGAGCGAAAGATTTCCAGGAGCTTTGGTCTCACTCAAAAGTTGCGGAAAAGCAAGTACAGGGACACCGATCAGGAAAACTCCCCAGGTCTGAACCAGCGCTGTTTGAATAATCTGAGCTGATGAGGAACGGTGCAGATGGAATGAGAACAGCAGAAGGAATACTCCTGATACTAGCAATAAAAATAGCAAAACAGAGTTCCCTAGCGTGGCACGTCTTTTTTCCTTCGGCTCTATTGACTTCCGGCGATCCAGCCACATACCGATGAAAAACCAGGACAGCGCTACAAAAGTGAAGAAAACGAAATCGCAACCTCCGGAGAGACTTCGTCCTGCCTGGAGATTCCAAGAAACCCACTGAGCGGACTGACACACAAATCGTGTCAAAATTGCCGCGAGAGGATTCAACCCAAAACTCATCACGGCTGCTGACGTCACCCGAATCTGTTCATAAACCGCAATCGTTGGTTCCGAATGCTGGCGCCAGAGGAATAGGATGCCTTCAGCCCCGACTTGTAGAAGTGGCAAAGCAATCGCGAGTCTTAGTTTCCGCATATGGATGCCGTTTTGTTAAACACCTTTTCCTGAAGATAAAATGTGATGTTGATACTGGCGAGTTCCGCTAGTCCAAAGGCATCCTGTATAGTGGAGTCACTTTTGCCGTAAAATCCATGCAGTGCCTCATGAAATAACTCAGCTTGATTAAAAATTCCCTGAGAAGCGCTCGAATACGTCTTGCATATTTGTGCTGGGTCGAAGAAGATTAGGGGCCCTTTGCTTGCAGGCATCTGCGAAAGTGCGAACAGGCCCAACTGTTTCTTCTTACTCTCCCAGAAATAACCCGCCAGCGTTTCCCTGTTGTCGATCTGTGCTGAACATATTATCCCGTCCCAGCTACCCCATGAGCACATTTCAGAAAGAGGCATGGGCGGGTGGACCACCCTTTGTTCTCCCGACTCACCACGACTGAGGGTGCCCCACTCTTGCGTTCTTTGCAAGGGTGGGAACCTCGAATCTATTAGTTTCGGCGTTCGGCCGGCTGGCCCACTCTTGTTTCTACTGCGGGCCACCACGACTGAGGGTGCCCCACTCTTGCGTTCTTTGCAAGGGTGGGAACCTCGAATCTATAGCTTCGGCGTTCGCTTGGATTGAGTTTCAATCTACTGACTCTTTCGCACACACCGTTAAAGAGCCTCTTCTGAGCGAGGTCGAAGGGAATTGCCTCCGATGGGAATGCAACAGATGCACACCGGTCAGGAATGGGCCACTCGTTAATTCAAAAACGGATTGAGGTAATTGGTCGGGGAGAGAGGATTTGAACCTCCGACCCCCTGGTCCCGAACCAGGTGCTCTACCAGGCTGAGCCACTCCCCGACTGGGCTGCGTCGCGCCGAGAATGCGCGGAGAAAGCAGCAGTTCGATTATACATCCAGGGAATTGCGCCAGACGGTTGCGCAGCGAAGGCTCGGCGCGGGTTTCCATAGGTCTCACACATCAAAACTCCTTGCGGCGGGCCTGGTCTTCGCAGACTTTAAGGAGTGGGTTGTCAACTCGAAGAGTCAATTGAATGGGCGAACTGGCTCAACGGAATTTTCCAAGCGATGCCGGCGATTCAACTCGCCTGCCGATACCTGATTGGCGTGCCGGATCGAATCAAAATTGAAATTTGCTTCTACCACGAGGGATGCCATATGAACATAATGTCGGTTCACTGTGTTGCGGCAAGCCAGCTGAAACTGCTTTTGCCCTGCGGTTTACCATTCGGCGATGCGTAATTTATACTTTTTGTTCAATCAAATTGAAGCAATGCATTTGCTGAGGACAGGAGCGCAAGATTTTTCATGCCGAAACGCACATTCCAACCGAACCGCCGCCGCCGCTCAAAGACGCACGGCTTTCGCACCCGAATGAAGACGCAGGGCGGGCGGAAGGTGATCTCCCGCCGCAGAGCGAAAGGGCGCAAGCGGGTCTCAGTAAAGCCAGGATTTCGAGAGTAGATCAGCACGGGCGGGGACGCCCGCGTCTCCAGTTTCAGTTCTGTTGGGCACCGGCGTTGTCGTCCATATACTGCAGTGAGCGAAGCTATCCCTCCGAAAACGGTAAAAGGTTTTCCGAAAAGCCGCCGCTTACTGCGGCACGCGGAGTTTGACCGAGTCTACAAGCAGGGGCGGCGGCACTTCGGCGCGCACTTAACTGTGTTCTATCTGCTCCGCGAAACGGAACTGGAAACGAAGGGGCCACGTATCGGTTTTACAGTGGGTAAGGCACTCGGCGGCGCGGTGCAGCGAAACCGCATTAAACGGCGTCTGCGCGAGGCAGTTCGGCTGAATGGATTTTTGCCGGAGCTTGCAGCCGATGTGGTGATCAATCCGAAGAAGTCTGTGATGACTACCGAGTTCACGATATTGCAAGGCGAAGTGGCAAAAGCATTCCAGGTGATTGAGCGATCGGCCAAGAAAGGCAATCTGAGTTGATTAAGTGGCGCCAGGCGTCAGCCGTTGAGCTAGGGGCGAAAGTGCGGCGAGTTCCGCAATCCGTCGCACTGGGCCTTCTCCATCTTTATAAGCGCGCAGTGTCGCCGATGTTGCTGCCCGCGTGCCGGTACGTCCCGACCTGCTCGGAATACGCCGCCGAAGCCGTGGAACGATACGGAGCTGTGCGCGGAGCGATGATGGGGGTATGGCGGCTGCTCCGTTGCCATCCCTTCGCGAAGGGCGGATTTGATCCGGTGCCGAACCTTATGGCTCCAGCCGCCATTGATTCGAGTCCAACGAATTTCATCAATTTTCGCGGACAAGAGTGTCCGCGCCACACAAGCCAAGAGCGGGCCTGGAGGGCCGCTCCCACACAGGCCGGGCCGGGCCACTAATCCATGCCAGAGTATAAGAGCCCACAATCCGAACCCGGCATGGAGCAGAAATTCCTGCTGGTGTTTCTGCTCATGGCGATTGTGATTTTTGCCGCGCAATATTTCATGAAGAAGAACGCGGCGCCGCTGCAACAGTCGAATTCAGCCAAACAGAATCAGCAGACGCAGCCTGCACAGCCTGCGCCGGCACCGCCGCCGAGCCCCGCGCAAGCGGCAGCTCCCCAGCCGCAACCAAAGCAAAAAAAATCGTCGAAGAGCGCCAAGCAGGAACCAGTTTCCCAGCAGGCGCAATCTGAATCACAAACCGTCATCGAGGATGACCTTTACCGTATAACCTTCACCAACCGCGGCGCGCAAGTAAAGTCCTGGATCCTGAAGAAATATTCCGACGATTCGGGCAAGCCCCTCGACCTGGTGAACCAGCCCGCCTCCGCGAAATATGGTTATCCGCTCTCGATGTGGAGCTACGACGAGTCGCTACGAAACAGACTAAATTCGGCACTGTACGTTGCCTCGGAAACGGGCACGAACGCGGCACCCACAAAGCTAGTGTTCGAGTATTCCGCGGATGGCCTCGTCGTCCGCAAATCGCTCGAGTTCGATCATAGTTACGTGGTGCGCCTGCAAACTTCCGTCTTACAGAACGGCAGCCCTGTGTACGCGTTCCCTGCCTGGCCTTCGGGATTTGGCGATGAAAACAGCACTTATGCCTACGGCCAGGGACAGTTCGAATACCAGTTCAACGGCAGTACCGAGCACCTGGCTTACAAGAAGATTTCAAACGGGAATACGCTTCGTGGAAATTACGACTGGGTCGGCGTAAGCAGCCAATATTTCGGGGCATTGTTCATTCCGGACAATCCGCAGAATCGCTATGTTGTGACCCTTCGCAATTCCATCGACGCGCCGACAACCGCCGGCAACAACAATTCGACCAAGCCGGCCGACGTGCTGGGCGCGGCGGTGGGGGAACCCGGGGAAACCAACCAGCGCCTCTTCGTTGGTCCCAAGTCGCTCGCAGTCCTCGAATCGGTTTCTGTTTCAACAATCAGCGGCGCCGACAAGGATTTGCGCAGCGCGTTGAACTTCGGATATTTCAGCCTGATTGCACGCCCGCTTTTCATCTGGCTGCGCTGGACAAACAAATACGTTCACAACTGGGGCTGGTCAATTGTTCTTCAGACGTTGATTATCACGCTTGCGCTCCTGCCTTTGAGCATCTCGCAAATGAAATCTGCGCTGAAGATGCAACGCGTGCAGCCGATGATGAAGTCCATCCAGGAAAAGTACAAAAAGTACAGCATGCGGGACCCGCGCAAGCAGGAGATGCAAAAAGAAATAGGGGAACTATACAAGCGCGAGGGCGTCAACCCAATCGGCGGCTGTCTGCCTATGCTGGTGCAAATCCCGTTCCTGTGGGCCTACTACCGGATGTTGCCCGCCGTCATCGATCTGCGCCAGGCGCACTGGCTATGGATCAACGATCTTTCAGCCCGCGATCCCTATTTGGTATTGCCCGCGATCATGGTGATCAGCATGTTCGTGATGCAGAAAATGACACCGCAGGCCGGTATGGATCCCGCACAGCAGCGCATGATGAACATCATGATGCCTGCGTTTATGGGTTTTCTCTTTTACAATCTTTCTGCCGGATTGAACCTGTATTACGCCGAGAGCAACCTGATCAGGATCGGGCAGCAGTGGGTGATCAACCGCACCGCGCTGGGCCGCGAAATGCGCGAGATTGCTGCCAAGAGAGCGAGAAAAAAAGATAAAAAGACTTGAGCGGTGAGCACGTCTGCCGTGCAGCTCATATCTCTCAGCTTCTATGAACGATGCCGCCATACTGACCGAAACCAAGGCCCGCAAGTTTGCAAAGAATTGGATTGAAGCGTGGAACTCACATGATCTGGATTCGATTTTGAGCCACTACGCGGCCGGTGTGGTCTTAACCTCGCCGGTTGCCGCAAAGCTTTTGAACGATCCCGCCGGCAAGGTCGTCGGAGGCAAGGCGGTGCGCGAGTACTTCCAAAAAGGACTGGAGTTATATCCAGAACTCAGTTTTGAACTGTTGGATTTAATGTGGGGAATTTCAAGCGTTGTTCTTTACTACCGCAATCAGGTCGGCACCAAGTCAGGCGAGTTCATGGAATTCGATTCAGAGGGCAAGGTGGTTCGGGTGGTGGCGCACTACAGCAGCTAGCCGTCAGCTTTCAGCCATCAGCCGTCAGTAACATTTGTAGAGTCCGCCCAGGTGAGTTATAGAAATAGGGCCCGTTGCAGGTCCCAAGCAAAGATAGATTAGGGTTTTGAACTGATGGCTGATACTTAACAGCTTCTTTCTTATGGACAAAATTGAATCCGCAAATCAGCTCAATGGATTTCTGAACGGCGTGGTCAAGCATGCCGGGCTGAAACTCAAGTACCGCATCATCGTGGATCCGCAGATCGCGGACGATCGCGATTGGGAACGGCCGGACGTTCTCGTGGAATTTGCCGGGCCCGACGCGTCTTTGCTCCTGGAGCGTGGCGCGGAGCTGCTGCGCTCGATGGAACTCCTGGCGATGGAGATGCTTCATCTCCCCGGGAACGAGCACGAAAAGATCAGCTTCGATTGCATGGGGCATCGCAAGGCGCGTCTGGAAGAACTGCGAATGTCGGCGCGTGTGGCGGCCGACAAGGTCCGCCAGACCGGTGCGCCCTATCATTTTGCGCCCATGTCCTCCCGCGAGCGGAGAATTGTGCACCTGGCCCTGCGCGATGAGCAGGACCTCCTCACAGAAAGCTCCGGCGAAGGCATGCGACGATCAGTGGTGCTGTATCCGAAGGACTACAAACCGGCTGGCATTCAAAGGCGCCGTTAACTCTGCTTAGATCATGGGGCACGGGCGTCCGCGCCCGTGAGGAACTTCCACAAACGTTGGATGTTTACCTATCACAGACAAGTGCTGATATCAGAGATGATGATCTCTCAGTGCTCTATCACTACCGCCATACCCTCCCGCATCACCAATGGGCAGGCAAAGTGTTTTTCATTACATTCTGCACTTATCAACGGCGGCAGTTGACCCCTGGTTCAAGAGACATTGTTCTTAGGACTTGCCGTGCTGGAGACGGAAAGTTGTTTGCACTCCATGCACTCGTTGTTATGCCTGATCACGTTCATCTCGCCCTGACGCCGTTGGACGATGAGGGCGGAGAGGTGCCTATTCCCAAGATCATGCAGGCCATAAAAGGCGCTTCCGCCCACCGGATTAATAGGTATCGGGGAAGCAAAGGAAGAGTTTGGCAGGATGAATCCTTCGACCGCGCCGCACGCAGTACTGAGAATTTAGGCGCGAAGATCGAATACATGATGGGAAATCCAGTGAGAGCGGGGCTGGTGACTGATCCATTCGAGTACCGGTGGCTCTGGATAGAATCGCGGGCGAGGACGCCCGCGCCCCACAATCGACCTGACTTAGTGCCTGATCCTTCCAATTAAGTACAGCACCACCGTCAGCACCACGCTTAGCAGAATCGAAGTTGCCAGTGGGAAGTAGAACGTGGTGTGCTTGCCCCGATAAAGAATATCGCCGGGCAAGCGGCCGATGGGCAGATTCGTGCGGCCGAGAAAGATCAGAACCACTCCAATGGCCACGAGGAGAATGCCGAAAAACACCAGCATTTTGCCGATTTCAGTCACAGGTGAATTCTAAAAGCAAAGGCCCTCGCTTGCGCGAAGGCCTTATTGACGGGCGAGGGTGCCCGCCCCACATTTGCTGGATTACTTCTTCTCCGCCGTTGTCTTCCCGTACTTTCGGCGGAAGCGCTCGACCCGGCCGGCAGTATCGACCAGCTTTTGCTTGCCAGTAAAAAACGGGTGGCAACTCGAGCAAATTTCTACGTGGATGTCGCCTTTGTGCGTGGAACGCGTGGTGAAACTGTGCCCACACGCGCAGTGCACGCGTACTTCGTTATATGCGGGATGAATAGCTGCCTTCATTGAATCTCCAGATGTATTGGCTGAACCATTTGATTCTAAAGGAGGGCCGCAGGATTCAGCAAACGAGCGGGGAGCCTTCAGCAGTCAGCACTCAGCAATCAGCATTCAGCCGGAAAGGTCCTGATATTTGGAAATGGGGTGGAGAAAAGCGAGTCCTGGAGTGCGCTGCCCAGAAATCGTCTTTTGCGGGCTGAATGCTGATTGCTGAGTGCTGAAGACTACAGAAGACTGCGAACCGAGACACGAGATAGGCCGTATATTTATGGGGAGAGAACCATGCACTACCCTCCACTTTGGCAGATCGAGCTGATACCGTGGGACGTGTTCATCATTGTCTGGCTTTTCGGAGTTCTAAGGTTGAAGCGGACCAAAGCCACCGAACCGGATTCCAGCCGTCTCTACACTTCGTTGGTCCTGGGGTGCGCCGGATTTCTATTGTTTGAGCAGGCGTGGCATCTCGGTGTTTTGGGAATGCGCGTATTGCCGCAGAGGTCGGCAGTCGGATGGGCCGGCGTGGTACTCACATTCCTTGGCGCGGCAATCGCGATCTGGGCGCGCATCATTATTGGTAGCAATTGGAGTTCGCGCGTCACGCTCAAGGTTGATCATCAGCTGATTCGCTCCGGTCCCTATAAATATGTCCGCCATCCTATTTATACGGGCATGATCCTGGCCCTCCTTGGAACTGCAGTAGTCGTCGGCGAGTTACGGGGAGCGCTTGCCATCGTGCTCGCGGTCATTGCCTTCAGCCTGAAAGCGCAAAGAGAAGAAAAATTCATGCAATCGGAATTCGGCGAGACCTATCGCCAGTATCAAGGGCAGACTGGTTTCCTGGTACCGCGCTGCTGATTCCCTGCATGTCTCTATCGTGTGTTTGAAGGTTGTCACTCCGGTCGTGCATAATTTCGGCGGAGCGAATATGAAGATGATCCTGTTTGCCGCGATTTCTCTTTTTGCTTTTGCCGCCGTCCTCGAAGCCCAAACCGCCAAACCTACTGTCGCTGAAGCCGAAGATTTCATGAAGAAAGCCGAGGCGCGCTTGGCTGACCTCAGCGTAAAAGGAAATCAGGCGAATTGGGTCCACGACAATTTCATCACCGACGATACGGAAGCTCTCGCTGCTAGCGTAAATGACGAAATCACCGCAGTCACAACTGATCTAGTTGAGCAATCGAAGCGCTTCGACGGGCTGAGTATGCCGCCAGAGCTGGCGCGCAAGTTCCTGTTGCTGAAACTGGCGCTAACTGCTCCGGGACCGAAAGACCCAGCGCTGCGGAAAGAAATGACGGAGATCGCGGCATCGCTCGAATCGGCCTACGGCAAAGGAAAGTACTGCAATCCTGCCGGCAAGTGCCTCGACATTACTGCAATCGAAAAGATCATGGGCGAGAGCCGCGATCCGGAGCAACTGAAAGATGTGTGGGTCGGGTGGCATGCCGTTGGCGCACCGATGCGCAAGAAATATGCGCGGTTTGTGGACCTTTCAAATCAAGGCGCCCGCGATCTCGGCTTCAAGGACACTGGTGTGCTGTGGCGTGCAGGTTACGACATGCCTCCCGAGCAATTCAGCGCCGAGCTGGATCGCCTCTGGGAGCAGGTGCGGCCGCTCTATCTCTCTTTATATACGTACGTTCGCGCACGCCTTTCGCAAAAATATGGAGCGAATGTTGTTCCGCCGGATGGACCGATTCCCGCGCATCTGCTGGGCAATCCGTGGGCGCAGGCCTGGGGAAACATTTTTCCGATTCTCGGCCTGCCGCAGAATAGCGGCGGATACGACCTGACGGAATTGCTGCGGGCAAAGAACCTCGACGCGACCGGCATGGTGAAGTACGGCGAGAATTTTTATAAGTCCCTCGGCTTCGCTCCCCTTCCGCAGACATTCTGGGAGCGCTCTCTGTTCGTTAAGCCTGCCGACCGAGATGTGGTCTGCCACGCCAGCGCCTGGGACATCGACAACAAAGACGACGTACGCATAAAAATGTGCATTCAGGTCCGCGACGTGGACTTCGTTACTATTCATCACGAGCTGGGACATAACTTTTATCAGCGCGCCTATAAAGACCAGCCGTTCATGTTCGAAAACGGCGCAAACGACGGATTCCATGAAGCCATCGGGGATACCATCGCGCTGGCAATTACTCCGGAGTATCTGAAGAAGATCGGACTACTAGATAAACTTCCTCCCGCCGAAGCCGACATTCCCATTTTGCTCAAGCAGGCGCTCGATAAAGTTGCGTTTCTTCCCTTTGGACTGCTGATCGATAAGTGGCGCTGGCAGGTGTTCTCCGGCGAAGTTACTCCTGAGAACTACAACAAAGCGTGGTGGGACCTGCGGCTGAAGTATCAAGGTGTCGTTCCGCCAGTTCCACGTAGCGAAGCCGATTTCGATCCCGGCGCGAAGTATCACGTGGCGGGAAACGTTCCTTACATGCGTTACTTCCTCGCCGACATTTATGAATTTCAGTTTTATCGCGCCCTGTGCCGCGAATCCGGATACAAAGGTCCGCTGAACCGCTGCACGTTTTTCGGATCGAAAGCCGCCGGGGAGAAGCTGAACAAGATGCTCGAAATGGGCCAAAGCAAACCCTGGCCCGACGCGATGGAAGCGATAACCGGTCAGCGCCAAGCCGATGCCATGGCAATCCTCGACTACTTCGCGCCACTTAAAACCTGGTTGGATGAACAGAACAAGGGGCAGAAGGTCGGGTGGTAGTACCCCAAGGTCGCATCATCGTGAAGGTTGTCGAAAAGCCAAAGCACAATACGTATAGTTTCGAGGTTCCCACCCTTGCAAAGAACGCAAGGGTGGGGCACCCTCAGTCGTGGTGAGGCCGACCAAATAAAGGTGACTACCTCCCCAACCTCGGCAAGAAAGTTCCCGCGAAAGGAAACGGGTTAGCTCTCCGTGAAACGTATAGCGATTTGTTGTGACGGAACATGGAACCGACCCGACCAGGTACACGGCGGAACGACTTGTGCCAGCAATGTTACCAAAGTTGCTCGGTGCATTGCGCCGATTGATCAGAATGGAGTTCGGCAAATTGTTTTCTACGACAAGGGTGTAGGCACCGGCCGTTTTGACCGACTTCTCGGAGGCGGGTTCGGATGGGGCATTAAGAAAAAAATCCTCGACGCATACCGTTTTCTGGTGGCGACTTATGAACCGGGCGATGAACTCTTCTTCCTGGGATTCAGTCGCGGCGCATACACAGTCCGAAGCATTTTCGGTTTTATCCGGAACAGCGGTCTTTTGAAACCTGAGTTCGCGCACAAATTGGACGACGCTTATGCGCTGTATCGACGGCGAGATGACAAGTCACATCCGGATGCAGTCGAGTCCGAACTGTTCCGCAGAAGTTATGCCTGGGAACCTCGTGCCAAATTTATCGGAGTGTGGGACACGGTCGGGGCGCTTGGCATTCCAGTCGGCGGGCTATTTCAATTAATCAACAAGCGCTGGGCCTTTCACGATGTGACGTTGAGCAGTTGGGTTGACAATGCCTTTCAGGCTCTTGCGATCGACGAACATCGTAAACCGTTCCAGCCGTCGGTTTGGGACCGGAGCGCCAGCGCAAACGGACAGGTGCTCGAGCAGGTCTGGTTTGCCGGCGTTCACTCAAACGTCGGAGGAAGTTATCCGCAGGCTGGTCTTTCGGATATTACGTTGCTGTGGATGATCGGAAAACTCGAGACCTGTGGCCTCTCTATTGATCGGGCGTGTTTGCAGAATACCGCCAATCCGAAGCCGGACATTTTGGGAACACTCTACGATTCCCAGACAATTTGGTACAAACTTGCAGGCCTTGGCGACTATGTTAGACCGATGGGAAAGAAGGCCGAAGAGTTCGTTGCAAGCACGGCTGTGGCGAGGATGACGGAACAGCCGAAAGAATATAGTCCGGCAAATCTCTCGAACTATCTAAAATGCGGGGGACCGGTTTGTCAGATTTGAGGCGCGCATTCTGACCGCTTGACGTTGTTGATCTCAGCGGCTTAGGATCTTACCTGGACGGAACGTTATGCAAAACCTCGCCGCCACTCTCTGATTTTCGGCACCTCGCCGAACGCGTGCGCCTCCTGAACTGAAGGCCCGCGCGGCTTCTTCCATTCATAATTTTCTAAAAAAGCGGGAGGGAAACCTCGCATGAGTTGCGCTCTTGAAGTCCACGATCTTGTCAAAACATTTGGCACGGTTCGCGCAGTAGATGGTCTCAGCTTCGCGGTCAAGTCCGGCACGATTTTCGGATTGCTGGGACCGAACGGCGCTGGAAAATCCACGACATTGAAGATCCTGACGACGCTGAGCCGTCCCAGCAGCGGCTCGGCATCGGTGTTCGGCTTTGACGTTGTCAAGAAGCCGCTTGAGGTCCGGCGGCGCATTGCCTCGGTAATTCAGGAAACGGCGGTGGATTTGTTGCTTAACGTGCGTGACAACTTGCTCACCTTCTCACGCTTTCATCAGATTGACAGGCAGACAGCGCAACGGCGGGCGGATGAGATCATCGAGCGCTTGCGTCTTACCGCCGAGGTCGAGCGGAAGGTGCAGGACCTGAGCGGCGGGTTTCGACGCCGCGTGCAGGTGGCGAAGGCGTTCATGGTAGACACGCCGGTGTTGTTTCTCGACGAATTTTCCACTGGCATGGACCCGCTGCTAAAGCGCGAGGTGATGCAATTGCTCCGCGAAGAAGCGCGCCGCGGCCGCACGATCCTGCTGACAACCCAAATTCTGAGCGAGGCTGAAGAGCTTTGCGAGGACATTCTCATCATTGACCACGGCCGCCAGGTCGCGCGCGGTGACTTGAGCACGCTCAAGTTGCTCTCGCACGAAGTCTATGAAGTTTCCATGACTTTCGACGTGATGCCCAGCGATATCGAACGCGAGCTGCAAGCCATACCCACGCTACGCACGCGAATTGAGAACAACACACTCGAAGCCGCATTCAAAGCGCCTGAAGGCAAAGTGCTCGATGTAGTCACTGCCCTGGCGAAGAATCGCCGGGTGCTGCGGCTGGAAGTGAATGGCGCCAGTCTGGAAGATGTGTTCCTCGAACTCACGCATAAGGAGGTAAAGCCATGACCGCCGTCGATGCCATGCTCTACCGTGAGGCCAAGATCAGGGCAACGAACCTGGTCTTCATATTCTGGGATGTTTTTTACCCGCTCGGTTACATGCTTGTTTTCGGCGTGGGCATTAATGCCGCGCTGGGCTCGCCGCAACTCCCGGAACATGTGGATTACAACGCGTTTTTCGTCGCCAGCGTGCTGGGAATGGCCAGCTTTGGCATTGCTGCTAATACCTCGTGGTCGTTCTTTCTCGATCGCGACAATGGCATTTTCTTTGAGATGCTCACTTATCCGCTGAGCCGCTCGGCATACATGTTTGGCAAAGTGCTGTTTACCCTTTTCGTCAGCTTGGTGCAGACAATCATTACTCTGGCGCTCGGCGCGACATTGTTGCACATCCATCTGCGCTGGGAGCGAATGCCGCTTACGTTGCTGGGAATGATGCTTGGCACTGCGGGATGGTTTTTCTTTTACTCCATCTTCGCGCTGAGCACGCGACGCAATGACATTTTCAACACAGTCACATCGATCTGCTATTTTGTTTTCCTGTTTGCCAGTAACTTGTTCTACCCGTTGGATCCCTTGCCAGGGTGGCTTCGTGCTGCCGCGATGGCAAATCCAATTACCTGGCAGATCGACTGTCTGCGCTGGATGACGATTGGGCTCGGGGACGTCCGGCACATCGCGCTCGAGTCCACTGCCTTTATCTTGTTCGGGATTGCATGTTTTGTATATGCGGCACGGTGTCTGCAACGGCAAGAGTAAATTGAGCCTGGCCAGTCCTTCGCAATCGTAAACGGGTTGCCCCACCCTTGTCGTTCCTGCTGTTTGGAACGACAGGGTGGGATTACAATGCCCCGCATGAAACTCAGCCGATACTCAGCGTGAAAGCCCACCCTTCGCCAAAACCTGGCGAAAAGGTGGGGCAACCTGCAAACGCGGCCACCGCTAGTAAAGCTTGGTTCACAACGGATGTTAATGGTAACCAGATCCGAGTTCCAGCCCAGGCATGGCAGGTGATCGGGAACAACAATGACGGGGGAGCGAATGCTCACTTTTAGAATGCCGCTACCAACTTTCGCTGCGAAATGTCATTTCGTCTTTATAGGTCTTGCTCTCGCTCTTTTAGGGGGCTGCTCTCAGCAGGCAACTGCTGCGTCGGTCGACAATTGCGGATCGGTGGATAGGCTCATAGTCGCTCTTCGTTTCGTCAAAGCTATCTACCCCGAACTAGCAGGAAAGGAAGTCAGCGTTGCCTTTTCGCCCGGCACTGGGACCTTTGTCAGCAGTGCAATTGAAGCAGATGACCTGAGAATCCAGTTCGACAACAAAGACCTGTGGCACTCGTCGAACAAAACAAGTGAAAGACAGGACAATACAACACCTACCATCAATTCGAACGATGGGATCGAACTACCCTTCTATGTCTATTTTGATTTCATCGGGCCTAGCAGGCCAGTCACACCCAGGCGACTTGCCTGCCGCCCGGTGAAATTCACAAGCGTAGCAGCATACAAGGAGATGGAGAAGGTTAAAAACGTACTCAATGCTCATCCGGAATGGTCAGATGAGGAAGAATTGAAAGCTGCCAGGAAGCTCGGTTTGCGATATGGCCCGGAAGACAAAGCCTCTATGTTAAAGATAATTCCCTTAAAAAAACTTGAAGAGTTCTACGGCCCGTTGCAGATCAAGAAGGCTAGCTTCTCAATGAATGTCGGGACGAAATGTGTTCAGTGTTCTTTTGCCCTTCCAAACTGGCTAGTTTCCGCCTCTGAGTTCCGCGGTTCTCACAATCTGGTGATAGTCGTCGAACCATTCTTTGGAAAAATAACCTCCATCTCGCAATCACACTAGCTACCGAGGCTACCCCCATTCCCGATGTTCGATCCGTGCTGGCTTCAGACAATAGGTGCCGGTACGGTTCGCGAAGCCATGAGTAAAACCAGGTCCATCTCCGCCCACCCTTCGCCAAAACCTGGCGAAAAGGTGGGGCAACCTCGATAAAAACTTTCTGGTAAAAGATGCCCTCTCGCGGGGAAAAACGTCCGGGAGAAAAGCGACGCGACTAATGTTGTGCCCCAGACACATACATCTCTGCGATACGTTCTGCCATAGGCTGAGGTAAGGCTCCGGCAAGATTGGTCAGCAGAACGACGGTAGTTTGATCGTCGATGTGGCGAGTGATGAAAGTTGTAAAGCCCTGCCATTCACCCTCATGCCGCACCACACGTTTGCCGCCAATATTCTCGATGAACCAGCCGAAGCCGTAATGTCCGGAATTTTCCTGGCCGTTCTTCAGCTTCACCGGCGTCCACATCTCCTCCAGGCTCGACCGTTTCAGCAGCTTTTCCGTATAGAGGGCGGCATCCCATTTCGCAAGGTCGAGAGTTGAAAAATAGAGACTCCCGTCCGCGGTTGTGTTCACGGTGGGCGAAACCCAGTCCTGATTTTTCAGTTCTCCTTTTACAAGCTGGTAACCCGCCGCGCGGTTCGGAATGATATCGGCCTCGTTGATAATGCGCGTCGTATTCATACCTAACGGTCGGAAGATACGCTGCTGGAGAAAGTCGCCATAAAATTGGCCAGTCACCTGGTGGATCAAGATTCCCAGCGTGAGATATCCCAGATTGCTGTAACTCCAGTTGGTGCCCGGTTCAAACGCCAGCGGTATGCCGGCGACGATCTTCAGCATCTCAGGCTCGGTGTAGTCCTTGCGCAAATCAAAGTCTTTCGGATAATCGGTGAAGCCTGCGGTGTGACTCAGCAACTCGCGCACAGTGACCTGATCCCACGCAGGCGGGCCGTTCTTTAAATAATGTGAGATGGGGTCGTCGAGCCGGACCTTGCCTTCCTCGACCAGCATCATGATTGCTGTGGCAGTAAATTGCTTGCCCACGGAGCCTGATTGGAAGACGGTTTCTGGCTTCACCGGAACTTGTAGTTCAACATTCGCTAGTCCGTAGCCTTCGGCGCGGACTATCTTTCCTGAACGAGCCACCAGCAGAGACAAGCCCGGAATATGCTGCTTCTGCATTTCCGCATGGATCAGTCGATCTACTTCATCTTCGGCTTGCACGTGTGTGGTGTATGAGATCAGTGAGAGTGTGAATACAAGAGGAAGCCAAAACCAGGTTCGCATTATGGTTCCTTTGAGTGGACTGAAAAATTTCGCTGTTGAGCAGCACTTTGCTTTGAAAGTACCACAACTGCGGATGCCCCACCCTTCCAGGTTCGTACGGTGCGTGAAAGCAGGATTGGTAGCTGGTCACGGACACTGTTTGCATTTTGTTAATGTGACCAAATGCCTCGATGACTATTGCAGGAAACAACATCCAACATCTTGATTTCATCGCCAGCAGCTGTTACCAGGGGGTGTCGCTGTTGGCGAGGTCGGTCGCCCACTTCTCGCGGTTTTCGAGAAGTGGGACCGACCGACAACGCGGGCAACTCCAATTACTGACCCTGCCCATTAAACGCCTCGCACGTCACCTTCGGATTCCAGTTCACAAACGAGCCGTTCGGATTCGATTTCCATGCCCAGACATGCAGGGTATAAAACGGCGGCAGCCCGAAGCGGTTGGGAGCGTCAAAAAATTGAAAGAGTTGGCCCATGATCTGGGGCGGATCGTTGGGATGGGCAGCATCCCAACTGCTGGCGAATACGAGGAAATCCGCGCCCGTGAGTTTCAGTCGTCCATTTGGCTGTGGCTCATATAGGAGAATTTGCGGGTGCCTGGGATCGATGATGCCGCTGTTCAGAATTTCGGCATTCACGAAGTGCATTCCCATCGCGCCCTCATCGGGGCCGCTGACACACCCAAACAGAAGCGAGTAACCCTCCGCTTTGGCAACCGACACATCCTGGAAGCGCGCCGTCGCGTCCCGGACGACGTTGATGAGCGCGCTCGAGTTGGACTGATGGTCCATATCTTGGTGCATCGACATCATCTGCGAGTGGGCGCCCTGCGCCAAAGCAATTGAAGGCGACACCGTAACAATAGCGAAGACGATCGCGCAAACTTGAAGCATAGTTACGAACTTTTCGTTTTTCATGACAGAAGCCTCCTGAATTAGAGTTCGAATCACGGCTCAGCTCGGCACTGCGCCTGCATTGACTGGCCGCGCTGATTACTTTCATCCAGGAATTGGCGGCTGTCATGATGGGCAGGTGAGAAATTTATGAAAAGTGAGAAGGCGGTAGGAAGGCCGGCAGGTGGACGAAGAAAAGAACCACAATTGATCAAACTATTAAGGCGAGTCAGGAAATGAGCACGTATAAACAGGCAACTTCATTGAATGTGCGCAAGGTTGAGAATTCATGCTGGTTCGGATATTGCAGGTGTTCTCAAATAAAGTTCATTCAATTGTGTGAGTGTCTCGCGGCAAGGTCTTCCCGAGGTGAGAAAGTGGTTCACGATCTTCAGCGCATTCACCTGGAACTCTTCGAACCCCGCAAAACGCGGACGCAACCATGCGTTCTCGAGAACGGGAAGGGTCGCGGCGAAATATCCGTTAGTGATTTCGTTTGCATGAAGGTCCAGCCACGCTGTTTTGCTCGCCGGCTGCCCGCCTGATTCAACGTATAGTGTCCGCTGGCATTCGGCGCCAGCGATCCAGAGAGCATATTCGAGGGCCAGATCGCGATGCTTACATTTTTGTGAGATCGCCAAGCCCGCTCCGCCCAGGGTCGCTCCAATCGGACCTCGACCGCTTGAAGGTATAGGGCAGAAGGAAACTAAGTTTGCACGATATTCGTTCCTCGCATAATTGGAATATCCGAATGCCAGGGGGCAATACGCGATTTCATCGGAAGAACTCATGCGCTCCCAGATCGCAATGGGATTCGCCGACAGTGCGCCATCGGCTGCATGTTCGGCCAAGACACGCAATCGCTCCAGTGCTACTTCCGCAATTTCTCCCCTTACGACGGCGTCGTTCCCGCTAAAAGGAGGTTCGCCAAGGTTGGCACAAAGCGTGAAGAAACACATCAGCGAATCGAGAGGCAACAGAGCTGGAGTAACGAAACCCTTCCGGAATTTCGCCAGCTCGAATACTTCTTCCCAGGTTTTGGGTACTTCGAACCCGTTCGCTTGCAGAAGGTCCGACCGGTAGCCGGTGACCTGAGAGGCAGCATCAATCGGCAGTGCCCAAAGGTGGCCTTCGAAGCAGTAGCTCGCATAAGACCGGCCCACACTGTCTTCTTGGAGTTCCTGCAGTTGCGCCGGCGTGAATTGTTGATCAAGAGGCAAAAAACATCTTTCCTTCGCAACCTGCCCCATGAATGGATGATCAATGACTACGAGATCATAGCGGTCTGCAACACCCTGCAGAGAAGCTTCGCCGAACTCCTGCAAGCTGCGCGCTTCCCATTCGATTGCCGACTCCGGATGCTGCTCCGAGAAACGACGTGCTGTGGCCAGCAGGGGCGCGATCCCGCGATCGTGTTTCCAGGTTAGTCCGCGCAGGGTTTTCGACGGTTTACCCGGCATTGTCTGCGATTACTCCGTCGCGGGAAAACTGTTCGATCTCGGTGTCCGGGTATCCAATTTCTTTGAGGATCTCGCGACTGTGCTCGCCTAACAATGGAGGTCTCTTCACGCTAGAAGGAGTGCGGCTGAATCGGATCGGCGGTCCGATGGTACGAAATTGCTTCACCTTGGGATGATCGAAGCTCGCGATGATTTTGTTGTGCTGGACCTGTGGATCGCGCTCGGCGGCGGGAAAATTGTTAACTGGCGCGGCCCAAATGTCTGCCTCCATAAAAATCTGCATGAGCTCGTCTGTGGTCTTACGTGCAAAACCGGGCTCCAACTGCCGTTTTACTTCATCGCGATTCTCCAGCATGTTTCGCGAGTCGCTGCCTTCGAATCCGTCAATTCCGACGAGTTCCGCGACTTTCCCCAGCGGCATCATGGCGACCACTATGTATCCATCGCGGGTCTTGTAAACACCCATGGGAGCACCAACACACGGATGTCCTATTCCTGCTGCGCTGCGCTCAGGCTGCGAATGAGTGTTGAAATACAGAGTTATTTCCTGAGTCGCCAGAGTCAAAATCGAGTTCAGCAGGTTGATGTCGATTCGCTGACCTTCACCGGTGTGATCGCGATGGTAAACCGCAGCCAAAATCGCGCTGACGATGTGGAAGGAAGCAGTGAGGTCTGCAATGCCCATGCCAACCGGGCTGGGCGGGTCGCCAGCCTTGCCATTCAAATAGAGAACTCCCGCCATGGCTTGTGCCAGCAAGTCCTGGCCGGGGCGAGCGACGTACGGACCGTCCTGACCCCATCCACAACTTGCGCAATAAATCAGCTTGGGATGAATGCTGGAAAGAAATTCATATCCAAGCCCGAGGCGATCCATAACTCCGGGCCGGAAATTTTCGAGCAAGACATCACTCGACTTGATGAGCTTCAGCGCAGCCTCTTTGCCAGCCGGGTGCTTCACGTTGAGCGCGATACTTCGTTTACCCCGGTTGAACGTGAGAAATGAGACGCTTTCACCGTTGATATACGCGTCCTTCAATGACCAGTTCCGCTGCCAATCTCCATGGAGCGGCTCAATCTTGATCACGTCTGCGCCCATGTCGGCCAGCATCTGCGTCGCGTTTGGGCCTTGAACGAGTTGACTGAAATCTGCAATTCGCAGACCTTCTAAGACTCCAGGCAATTGTTTCTCCTAATTTTTAAGAGACGGATTTCACGAGTTCAGAATCCATTGCTACGGATCCCTGCAGTTCACGTATCATTTCCGCCTCTGCATCCAGAATACGTTGAATCATCGCGAGCCGATCGCGGCTCGGCACAAACTCAAGCTGCCGGATTCCGAATGTATCTACTTCTTCACGAATTAAGCGCACGTCTTCGTCCGATGGTGGCTGGGTACTCGGCAGCGGTTCCGTTACCAGAAAATCTCCACCTGTCTGAGCCCGAACTTGATCGAGCGTAGTGCCGGGATGAACGCTGACCAGGCGAAAACGCTTTTTCTCATGATCCAGTTCGAAGATTCCAAGATCACTTATGAGTCGCACTTTCCCGGGCTGAAGGCCGGTGTTTGTGCGTTCCGAATCCGTGAGGAGTCCGCGCGATGCGGTACAAAATTCGACTGCTTCGATGAAGCGTTCCGGTGAATGGCGCGTTAGATACAAAATGAAATTCTTGTGAAGGTTCGCGACGTCTGCCATGCCTCCCTGCCCCGGCAATCGAATGGCCTTTCCTTTGCTGGTGATCCACGCATTGTTGGTGCGGCCGTGAACATCCAACTGCGCAACCGTGATGATCTCGTGGGTGATACGGCCTTGCTGGTAGTACCAATGGTAGGTCTCGTCTCCGCCCCACCAGACTTTTGCACTCCCGAATTCGAGAGGCTCCGCCAATGTAAGCGACATTGGATGGAAGTCGATGTCAATGAAGCCGCCGTTCAGAGCGATGATGGTTAGTCTAGGAGCATGGGTCTTCTTGGCCAGAAGATAGGAGACCATGGCCAAGGGAGATACCGAACCGACAGAGCAGATGCTGGAATTGTCGTACTCGCGCGACAAGGAGACAGCCATGAGTTCGTCAATCGTCCATGACGAAGTGGCAGGGCTGACGCGGTGGCGCGACAGAACGCCGCGATTGAGAGCCGAGGTGCGAGTCTGAGCGCACGCGGAAAGAAACTTTCGCCTGGGTGCGTCTGGTTTGCCTCGCAGTAGACCGGCTTTCGATTCATTGCCTGCCGAGGACGTGACAGCTTGACCCTTTGCATTTCGGCGCTGTTCCCTTTCGACGTAGTTCAACAGCTCTTGATAATCGGTTGAGTAGTACGGAAGGCAGGAGGTCGGATACGCGCCCCAGGGGACCTCCGCGACTGCGGTGACGAATTCTTTCGGCAGCACGAATGCGAGCGGGACACCAAGCGTGCCTGTCTCCACAACTTCTTCAACGGTCACAAGAATCTTCTTCGCTGCGCCCATCAAGCTTGGGTCAAAGCCACGCGCGCCCTGGATTTCGATGTTGCCGGCACGATCGGCCCGTTGCGCGTGCAGCAACAGCGCATCGACGTCAAGGCGGCGAGCTTGTGCAACCGGTTCGCCAGAAAGTACCGAGGAGGATTCCCTCCAGAATGTTCCCGTTTTCATCAGGTCTGAACCTGCGGGAATTTGAAACGGCATCTCCGGCAAATTGAAATGCGCGGCATGCAACGCTTGCTGCATCGCCAACGCGGTCCACTCTTCGATCTCAATCTTCTTGTTTTCCAGCGCGTCGCGAAACCTTGGAGCAAGACCAAATATATCCAAGCTGGAAAATGTGAATATCAGTTTGCGGACAGCGTTTGCCTCCAAAGATAGTTCGAGTGGCAAGCCGCCGCCCCAACTGGTGAACACAAAATCTTTTTTGCCGTTTGCGAGGACTTGCCTGATGAGAGCAATCGGCAATCGCGAGAGATGCACTCCGCCGATTCCCAGTCGCACGCCGTCGGGAACGAGCTTTGCCAATTCCTCGAGGGTCAGAATCTCACTCATCTTCCGTATCTTATAGCCGGAATTTCATTCTGGCAGGACTGAACACGAGATGCCGCCGTCGATCGAGATGCACTGCCCGGTTACCCAGGAGCTTTCATCACAGGCGAGATACAGTGCGCCCCAGGCGACGTCTACGGGTTGGCCAATCCTCCCTAGAGGATGCATTCGCTCCCATGCGCGGCGTAACTGCGCGGGATTTGGAACGCGCTCCAAAACTTTGACGTTCATCGGGGTCTCGACTGTGCCCGGGGCAATGCAGTTCACACGAATTCCATCTTTTGCGTACTCTCGCGCTAGTTGCCGCGTCAATGCGATGATCCCGCCTTTGCTCGCAGCATAGTGCGGATATCCGGGAAACCCGAACAATCCCTGGATTGAGGTGATGTTTACGATTGAGCCGCGTTTGTTTTTCAGCATTCCTGGCAGAACGCGCTTGGCGCAGAGAAACATGCTGGTCAAATTGACTGCGAGAACCCGGTCCCAATCAGCCAGATTAAGAAGGTGCGCGGGTGATTCATGAGCAATGCCGACCACATTGGCGAGGACGTCGACAGCTTGGCCGAATTCTTTCTCCGCGGCTCCGACAGCGGCGTCGACTTCTTTTTCAAGGCTTACATCTGTGCGACAAAAAATGCATTGTCCTCCCGCGCCTCGAATCTCGTTCGCGGTTGCATTTCCTTCTTCAGCGTCGATATCCGCCGCGATCACCTTCGCGCCTTCCTGTGCAAACAGTAAGGCAATGGCCTTCCCAATGCCCATCGCCGCACCGGTTACCAACGCTACACGGCCCTTCAGGCGCACAATTCCCTCCATCCAAAAAGAAGAGACCGAAACTATCACACAATCCGAGCCTTGTTCAACGAACAATCCTCGCAATGATTTATTGACAGAGCGGCGCGCGCTCGATATATACAAGTCTCTTGTCTCACGGAAAATAATGATTCCGGTTCTCAGTTTATTTCTCGCCGCTTCGGGAGCTGCGACTCTGGCGTTGGGTGCAGGCGTGCTCAATGGAAGTTTCGCTACGCCGACGCGCTTCATGGATCGCTGGCGATGGGAAAACGTGTGGGCGCTGTGGGCCTTGCTGGCGATGTTGGTTCTTCCATGGATAGTGGCTGTAGCTACCGTTCCGCACTTGCTGGCGTGCTATCAGGGTGCGGAAGTACATCGTGCACTTCTGCTGGTCATCGTGTTCGGTGCGGGATATGGAATCGCCGCGATCTGCTTTGGACTGGGCGTTGATGCAATCGGCATTTCGCTGAACTTCGCCATTGCGCTTGGAACAGCAACCGCGGTCGGGTCGGCAATTCCCCTGATTTGGTTTCACTCTGAAACGATTTTCACGCGCCAAGGTTTTGCAATTGAAGGCGGAATTGCGCTGGTTGTGCTCGGCATCGCGTTGTGCGGAGTCGCCGGCCGGGCCAAAGAGCGAGATCAGGCGAAACAAACCCAGGGTGAAAACCGTCCAGCCTCGACGAGTTTCGCAAAAGGACTCGCGTTTGCGATTGTCGCCGGCGCCGGATCTGCCCTACAAAATTTCGGCATTGCTTTTGGCGCGCCACTCCTTCACAGGGCGGCTGAACTGGGCGCCTCGCAAAGCTATCAGGCCAACGTGATCTGGGCGCCGCTGCTTACCGCTACCTTTATTCCTTATTTGATTTTTTGCGCGCGGCTATGGAAAAGAAATCATACATGGAACTTCTTCTTTGCCCCCAAAACCGCACATTATTGGGTATTTGGCGTAATCATGGGTGGCCTCTGGTTTTCGAGCATTGTGATTTACGGCGCCGTAGCGGTGCGCATGGCAGATTTGGGGCCGGTGTTGGGATGGCCACTCTTCATGTCTGCAATCATTCTTACGTCTAATATTTGGGGACTCGGGCTCGGCGAATGGAAAGCCGCCTCCCGCGGGTCATTGACCACAATGTTTGCTGGCCTCGCGGGGCTCATCTTTGGGTTTTGCACTTTGGCGTGGTCATCGCGTCTGGCATAGGTTTCGGTGTCAACATGAAAACGGATTTCAAGCAGGAAAGAAATTCTCAAGAGCACGACCCGATCAAGGTCATCGCCGACTATGGAGATCTGTGTGGCGAAGGACCTCTCTGGGATTATGAAAAACAGATCCTCTACTGGACCGATATCGACGGCAAGAAGTTCTATCGTTTTTTCTGGAACGAGCGCCGTCATGAACTCGTCCACGACGGTTTTCAGGTCAATGGATTCGCCATGCAGCAGAATGGCGGGTTTGTAGTGACCAATAGCAAAGGTGTATGGCTGTGGAATCCACAGTCGAAGCCTGTGCTGCTCGCCTCCGAAGCAGACGGGCAGGAATGTGTGTTGAACGACTGTATTGCCGATCCTGAAGGACGCGTTTACTCCGGGTCCTACCATCACAAACCCGGTGGAGTTGCTGCGCCGAGTTTTTTATTCCGCATCGACAACGACGGTTCCGTCCATGTCGCAGATGAAGGCATCCGGTTCTCAAACGGCCTGGCATTTTCACCTGATTGCAGCACGTTGTATTTTTCAGACTCAACTGCGGGATGTATTTACTCGTACGCATGGCAGCGCGAAACCGGAAAATTGACGAACCGGCGCGTTTTTGTCCGGCTCCCGCGGGAAGAAGGCTTCCCGGATGGATTGACTGTGGATGCCGAAGGCTTTGTCTGGTGCGCACACTGGTTCGGCGCATGCGTCACTCGATACGATCCAGATGGAAAACGGGAACGCTTGTTAAAATTGCCGGCGACGCAGACTTCTTCCTTAGCGTTTGGTGGCCCTGATCTGGATGTGATCTTTGTGACTTCTGCATCACTGAACAACATGCTGGATATCGCACCGCCTGGATATGACCCGAATAGAGTTTTTGTCGGCGGTCGACTTTATCAACTGAGGTCGGACGTCCAGGGGCGGAGAGAATACCGCTCGCGAGTTCGGGCAAGCGCTCCGCAATAGCTCGCTTGAGAGCGAACGTTCATGTCGCGCGGACTTTGATCCAGATTGGAGTACCTACAAAGCCAAATGCCCGCCGGATTTGGTTTTCGAGGAAGCGTTCATAGGAGAAGTGCAACTTCACCTTGCGATCGGTGAACAGTACAAATGTCGGAGGGGCGACTGCGGCCTGGGTCAGATAAAGAATCTTGACGCGCTGGCGGACGGGAACTGCAGCCCGGTCGAAGTCAACTTGCTTGAGGAAACGGTTCATCTCGCCAGTTGTGATTCGCTTGCGGCGCTCAGATGCGACCTTCTCGATCGCCGGAAATATTTGTTCCACACCTTTGCCGTTCGCCGCTGAAATGAAGAGCACGGGCGCGTAACTAAGGAACTTCAGCGCATAGCGCAGGCGTTGCTCATATTCCGCGCGATCACCGGATTTTTTGTGTTCCTGAATTCTGGCTGCCCGGGATTGACTGACCGCTTTCTTCTGACCGGTGGTAATGAGGTCCCATTTGTTGACCAAAATAATGACCGAGCGGCCGCTTTCGTGGGCGTAGCCGGCAATGGCGGCGTCGAG
>DATBIE010000248.1:0-13750 GCA_036557105.1 Terriglobales bacterium | reverse complement strand
AATCTGTGAGAGGCACGCGGGTGGTGCAACTGAATCGGCGGACACGCGTGACGCTCGATGACGCAGGAATTATTCAGAAATTCGGCGTCTCGCCGCTGTCGATTCCGGACTATCTCGCGCTGGTGGGCGATTCGGCGGACGGTTATCCCGGACTTCAGGGCTGGGGCGCGAAGTCGTCGGCTGCGGTGCTTGCGAGGTTTGGCCATCTGGAGGCAATCCCTAAGGATTGCCGGGATTGGCATGTGAATGCGAACAGCGCCGGAGCGCTTGCGGACACGCTTGGCCGCGAGTGGGAGAACGCGTTGCTGTTTCGCAAGCTGGCCACGCTGCGAACAGACATCCCGCTGTTCAAGGACGTGGAAGAGTTGCGCTGGAACGGGCCCAAGCCGGAGTTTGAGGCGATCGCGGCGGAACTGGATGCGGCGGTTACGCAGCGCAAAGCTTCGTCGCGGAAATCCGTTTCACGCAAAGCCAGTGCTTAGCTGAGTAACTGCAGATCCCTCGACTTCGCTCAGGGCAGGCTCTCGACTTCGCTCGGAGTAACAGTTGAATTTGTGAGAGGCAATAATCGGCGCGGCTCAAGCCGTGCCCTTCCCGGTTTGATCAAATCTCGCACGATTGGGCACAGCCCCAAAACAGCAGGTTCCTCGACTGCGCAGAATCATTCGCAAGCGAATGATCTTGCTTCGCTCGGAATGACCGTTCTTTGGTTATGACAGTTCTTTGGTCCGTAAGAACCGGGGACTACTGGTCCGCGGCTTCAGCCATCTGTGCTCTGCGATAAGAGGCGAGGACGTCCAACGCGGCTTCTCGATCGGAGGCATTTGGAGCCAGATGCAAATAGGCAATGATGTGCTCGGCCGCGCCGTTATAGTCCTTTTTACTTCCCAGGATCAAGCCATAGAGATATTCCATCTGGGGAACATCGTGCCTTTGATCCAGCCGCAATCCGTGGGTGACGCTGGTTTCGGCATGCGTAACGTCTCCGAGGTTGTAGTACGCAGCGGAATTCAGGAACCAGTACTGAGGAGAAGAATCCGGAGCAAGCTCCACAAGATGGTCAGTTGAATCGGCCAAGTCCTTCCAGTCTTGCTGCTGCACATCGACAAATGCGAGACCCATGTATCCATCGAGCAGCTTTGAGTCTTCAGTTACTGCCTGGCGGAAGCAGTGTTGCGCATCAGCAAAACTGCTCTGCTTGGCACGCACTCGCCCCAATTCGAGCCATGCAAGGGCGTAACGAGGATAAACATCAATCGCCTTCTTGAAGTAGTCAGAGGCAAATTGCCATCGACCTTTGCGCGCTTCTTCCTCTCCCTTTCGAAAAGCCTTCTTCGCTTTCTCTGGAGCAGCCAAAGAACTGACGCTCACTGTGAATCGCGGGTCGTTCGAGTAAGCATGGTCCTGCAGGTTGGCAGGCGCTGGCGCCGAGTTTCCATCAATGACGGTTATCGCACGGGAAGCTGCTTGCTGATTGGTTGCGCTCTGCAACTCAGGATTGGCGGGGCTTATGCTGGATACTTGAGCGAACAGACCTATCGGGAGCAAAACCAGAAGAGCGATCCAGTGGAAGCGCTTCATAGCGTCTTACCTTTCAACTAACGCCCGTTGGATGATACCTCAGCTCGTCAAGTCTCAAATGTAAAACTTTATTTCGCGGAAGGATATCAGTTATCCCACTCAGGTGGAATTTGTATGTTCCGATCCTGGAAAGCGACTTTTCCACCAAAGTAACCAGAAAAGCAGTTGCCCGCCTGAGAAGTTGACGTAGAATGAGCTCACTTTATCCGCGTTGAAGGGCACTAGGGCCTCGACGTTCTGGTGGGCTGTTTGTCCGTTGCCAAGGGAAACAAGTCTGTCCTGGTCCGTGTAATTGGCGAGTGCCGCACCTGCTGGCCTCACCTTGCGGCCATTTCTTTTCTGAGCTTTCTATCTCTGCCGCTCACGTTGCTTTACCCCCTGCCGTTGAAGATAGTTGTCGATAACGTACTGGGAACTCAGCCTTTACCTGAGTGGCTGCTCTGGCACGACCCATGGCAGTGGACAAACATGCGCCTTACCGCATTGGAATTGGCCATACTCGTCCTGCTCGGAATTGCGGTACTGGTCAACCTGCAGGGTCTAGCGTCCTGGTGGCTTCAGACCTACACGGGTGAGAAGCTGGTTTGGGACTTCCGGGCCCGCCTTCTCAATCATGTGCAGCGGCTGCCGCTGGTTTTTCATGACCATTACGGCGCCACCGATTCGGTTTATCGTATCCAGCACGACGCCCCGTCGATCCAGTACGTCACGATCCAAGGGATGGTCCCGCTGCTCACCTCCTTCTTTACCCTTGCCGGAATGATCATTGTTACGGCCAAAATGGACGCGGAACTCGCGTTGGTGGCGTTGCTTATTACTCCGCTCCTATTCGTTCTCACCCTGGGCTGCAGCCGCATTGTGCGCAAGCGTTCACAGACTATTAAGGACATGGACAGTTCGGCCATGTCGGTGATCCAGGAGGTCATCGGTTCAATCCGCGTCATTAAAGCCTTTGGGCAGGAGGGCCGGGAACACGCGCGGTTTGTTCGCCGCTCTGGAGAGCGAATGTCACACCAGGTGCAGCTCTCCCTGCAACAGGCTGTGTTCAATGTCTTGATCGGATTGACTATCGCCGGAGGGACAGCACTCACTCTTTACATCGGTGTCCATCACGTCCGCGCCGGCGGCCTTACGATCGGCTCCTTGCTCATGATCATGGCCTATGTGGCCCAGGTCTATCAGCCTTTGCAGACACTCACGACGAAAGCAACCGAGCTTCAGACCTGGTTCGCCAGCCTCGAACGCGCCTTCATGCTGCTGGACCAGGAGCCGGAGATTTCTGAGCAGGCCAGCGCATTGTCCATTGAACGCGCGCGCGGCGAGTTCGAATTCCGGAATGTTTCGTTTCTATACGAGGACTCACAACAGGGATTGCATGATCTCTCGTTCCGCATTCCGGCTGGAACACGAGTCGGTATCGTGGGCGCGACTGGGGCGGGCAAGACCACACTACTCAACCTGCTGATGCGATTCTACGATCCTTCTGCCGGAGCGGTGCTGCTCGATGGAATCGATATAAGGGAATATCGCATCGCGGATCTCCGGCGGCAATTCGGCGTGGTACTGCAGGAGCCGGTACTTTTTGCGGCCAGTATTGCTGAAAACATCGCTTACGGGAAGCCTGACGCTTGCGACGAAGAAATCGTCGACGCGGCAAGAGCGGCGGCCTCCCACGACTTCATCTTCGCTCTTCCTGACAGCTATGAGACGCAAGTCGGCGAACGCGGCTCCCGGCTTTCAGGTGGAGAGCGCCAACGCATTTCCCTGGCTCGCGCCTTTCTGCGCGACAGCCCAATCCTGATCCTGGATGAGCCGACCAGTTCTGTTGACGTTCATACCGAATCCGCCATCATGGAAGCCACCGAACGGCTCATGGCAGGGCGAACAACATTCATGATCGCGCACCGACTGAACACGCTAAAAAGCTGCGATCTTATTCTTGTCCTGGATCAGGGCCGGCTGATGGAAGTTAAAGAAGCTAGTCCAGAAGTCTGGTCCTATGCCGCCGGAACTTAGCGTCCGCTGAGCTAAAAATGGAAATAAGTCGCTGGGTTAGGTTTTCTTTGTCGAGGCGCGCACCAACTCCACAAATCCCCCGGCAATCCCTACCAGAAGACCTACGATGTATAGCCAATCGGTGTGCAACCATTTGTCTAATCCAACCCCGATCAGCCAGCCGATAACGGTTGCCGCCGGAAAGACGACCGCCAGCTGGGCATAGGTCCCTATCTGGAGCAAGAAATTCCGCTTTTCAGGGTTTTGTTGATCTTCTGGCATACCTAAAGAAGATTGGCCGATCAGCCGAAGAACACTGTAACAGGACTCTTTTCTATGCGCATTGCGGCTTCCTCCTTGTGGCCAGGTGTGTGGCGCGCAGCAGCGCTCCAACTGAGCTTTGCCCTGTCACTCGTTCTTCCTGTCGCCAGCAGACAAGGCGCCAGCGACTCTCAGACGAAGGCTGCGAAGACGAAGAACGATGACCGAGTGCGTGGAATTCAGCCAGAGAGTCCAAGGCCGATCGTCTTCCAAGTTGCGCCAAGCTATCCCGCCATTGCCGCTTCACTCAAGCTCATCGGGACGGTGCAACTTCAGGTAATAGTGAAAGCCGACGGCACGGTCAGAGAGATTCATGTCCTTGGCGGACACCCACTGCTCGCCGCAGCGGCAGTCGAAGCCCTGAAACAATGGAAATATCAGTCGACAACAAAGGAGACCATAGAATCGGTCAGGATTAGCTTTGGGCCGTAGCTGCCCTATTGCCTTCCGCCTGATATGACTCAATGAGTTCGCGTATCCGCAAAGCATCGCCTTTGCGATGACCATGACTGGTGATCGGGTCCGCGCCACCCGTCGATTCGATTCGGATTTCTGACCAGATCATGCCATTCGAAATCTCGACCGACGCAACCTGCAAAATTGCGATGCTCTCTTCAGTGCTGCCAAACAACCTTCGCTTGATACGGCTGACGTGAAGCCGCGTGACCATGATTCGCGTCGGAAACAGATGGTTTCCCCGAGTCCATCGGCTGGCTGCGAAGCTCTCCCCAGATAGTGCTGAAGAAGCCGCTGACGAATTCTGCATTTCTCTCTCCGCTCGATTGAACCGACGGTAATCCTATATGACTCCCAGACGTGCGGCAATTGCTCCATTGCTCCATTCAGTGCCTGTCTGGTAAGACAAATGTCGAGCGCGCCAGCTCCGACTTCAACGTCAATTCCTCGTAATAACCATTCAAAATACTTTTCTGCCACACAAACAGGTCGGCATTCTCGCGGGCGAATTGTTCCCATGCAGGATGGCCGCCGCGGGTCATGCGCTCCTGAATCAGAAAGAAATACGCAAAGGTGATGGTTTCGTGATATCGGTCTGCTTTCCCCTGTTCCGCTGCAAACCGCTTCAGCGCTGCTGAAAACTTGCCCAGCGCATCGAGCACCGGATATTCCTGAAGATAAGCGAACGCCAGCCTCACGTGGTCTGCATGGTGAAAGGCATCGGGCGCGATTGCTCCAGCCTCGAAACGTGCAATGTATTCTTTGGCGCTCAGATCCATGACTCGACCACCATGGCTTTTCGGAAACGGGCCAATCGATTGTGAGAGACGGGTACCTCGGTTTTCACGTCGATGCCAACACCCAAGCGGCGGCAAAATAAATCAGCAAGGGCCCAACGTTGGGCATTCCATGCAGCAGGTGAATGACAATCGCCATCGCGAAAACAAACATCAATAGCCGTCCGCCGATCGTCTCCTTTCCCGGAATCGCCAGCAAGATCGCACCCAGAATTTCTCCGAGGCCCAAGATCAACCGCAACGCACTTGGCACATGCGTACTCGCAAATGCGTGCCGGGATATCGGTGAAAAGAGAAACAGCACCGCTTCGATCAGAACCACCACTCCTAGCGACCACCTCAGCGCCAATAGGGCGAACTGCCGCTCCCGGTTCGTAACTGTCATTTTTCTGCTCCCTTTTTCCGGGCGCTTCTGATTTCCTTCAACTTGTGGCTGGCAGTCGAGTCCAACTCCAGCCCATAGAACTTCTTAAGCTGTTGTATGCGCTCAATCGAGGCCGCAGAAAACGGCGCCTTACCATCGAACGCATGTAGCACAATCCCCTCCAGCAGATCGCCCAGTGTAATGTCGTGATACTCCGCAAAGGCCTTGAGCACCTTCAGCAGTCGCCTCTCAATTCTCACGCCGGTCTGCACCCGCTCGACCAGATATTCCCGTTCTTCTGTCATTGGTACCATTGTACCATGGTACCTGATGGAATTTATGAATGATGCTGCTGACCCAATGACTGAATCATTCAAATCCCTCTATAATCTCTCCTTATCTTCCAACGAAGGCTCGCCTCTTGGCACTCGACGAAAATATCTACAAATTGCGCCTGGAAAAGCTGAAGCAGATCGAAGCCCTCGGCCAGCGCGCATATCCGACGAAATACGATTTCGGTGAAACCGTCCCGCAGGTGCTCGCGGAATACTCGGAGAAGACAGGCGAGCAGCTTGAATCCTCGCGCGTGAACGTGCGCATTGCCGGACGCATCATGGCCATTCGTCTGATGGGCAAAGCCGGGTTTGCCCACCTGCAGCAGGCCGGTCAGCGGTTACAGATTTACGTCAAGAAAGACGCGGTTGGGGAGAAAGGGTTCGATCTCTACAAGCTGCTCGATCTGGGCGACCACATCGGGGTGAGCGGGTATCTGTTCCGAACCAGGACTGGCGAACTGAGTGTTCACGTCGAAGAAATCACGTTTCTCTCTAAAGACCTGCTTCCGCTTCCAGAGAAATGGCACGGTCTTACTGACGTCGAACTCCGCTATCGACAGCGCTACGTCGATCTCTTCATGAATCCCGAGGTGCGCGGCGTCTTCCTGAAACGTGCCAAGCTCATCCAATCGTTCCGCAATTTTCTCGACCAGCGCGGTTTCATCGAAGTTGAGACTCCGATGATGCAACCCATCGCCGGTGGAGCGGTCGCGAAGCCGTTCATAACACACCACAATACGCTTGATATCGATCTCTTCTTGCGTATCGCGCCGGAACTTTATCTCAAGCGGCTGACTGTTGGCGGATTCGACCGCGTGTACGAAATCAATCGCAACTTTCGCAACGAAGGCATCTCCACGCGACACAATCCCGAGTTCACCATGCTCGAGTTCTATCAGGCCTACACCGATTATCGCGGCGTGATGGATCTGACCCAGGCGCTGATCACCCAGGCTGCGAAAGATGTGACAGGCGGCACGAAAACGCATTGGGGAGACACAGAGATCGACTGGTCCGAAGGCAACTGGCGTCGCCTGACTATGCGGGAAGCAATCATCGAGTATTGGCCGGATCGCGCTGGAGTAAAACCTTCCCTGTCCGATTTTGGCTCGCATGACTCGATAAAGGCTCTGGTGCAGCGTTTCAATTCTGGCCACACCCATATGCCCTATGATCCGAATGAACCTGCCGGGAAAACGATCGCGGCATTATTTGAAGCTGTTGCCGAAGAGCACCTCACACAGCCGACCATCATCTACGAGTTCCCTACCGCTGTCTCGCCGCTCTCGAAGCAAAAAGCCGAGGAGCCTGAGTGGACTGAACGCTGGGAGATCTACGCCGGCCAGATGGAGATCGCCAATGGCTTCAGTGAGCTCAACGATCCCGAAGATCAGCGCCGCCGCTTTGAAGCGCAGCTCAGGGAACGCGAGCGCGGAGACGAAGAAGCCCATGAAATGGATGAAGACTACGTCCGCGCGCTTTCTTATGGCATGCCTCCCGCAGGGGGCGTCGGCGTGGGAATTGACCGCATGGCCATGCTGCTGACCAATTCGCAGTCCATCCGCGATGTGATCTTGTTCCCGCTGTTAAGACCGGAGAAGAAACTCGTTCCGGAAAACGACTCTCAATAAATCAGCCGGCGATACACAATCGCCAGACAAGACCCGACATGCGGATCGCTGCCCTCTATGACATTCACGGCAACTTGCCCGCACTCGAGGCCGTGCTTAGCGAGATCGAGACCCTCGACATCGATCTGATCATTATCGGCGGCGACGTTGTCCCGGGGCCGATGCCGCGCGAAACTGTCGATCGCCTGTTGAATCTGAATTTTCCCGTGCAGTTTATCCACGGGAATGGCGAATTGGCCGTATTGGAAGAGTTGGCAGGCAAGAAGGCAAGTGGAGTTCCGGAACAACATCGCCCAGTGTTGCAATGGACGGCGCAGCAGTTGGAGCACAAACACGACCGGTTGCTTTCTTCATGGCCACCTATAGTACAGATGACGACCGAACGATCCGGTGAAATCCTTTTCTGTCATGCCACTCCGCGGAATGCGACAGAGATCTTTACTCGCCTTACCTCGGAAGAGCGTCTGGTGAAAACAGCATTCGCAAATCTCACTGCGTCACTTGTCGTGTGCGGTCACACTCACATGCAGTTCCACCGCCGGGTTGGAAACATCGGTGTCGTGAACGCTGGCAGCGTTGGCATGCCCTTTGGCGAACCTGGTGCCTACTGGCTTCTGATAGGGGATGACGTCGAACTATGTCGCACGACCTACGATCTGGAGAAGGCGGCCGATGCTATTCGCAACACGAATTATCCTCAGGCCGATGAGTTTGCAGCCCGGAACATTTTGCATCCGCCGAGTGAAGAAGAAATGCTGAAACTATTAAGTCAAGCCGAATTGAAATAACCTGAAAATCATGAAGTTCCACACCGAATACCTAAAGTTCCACACACGCAAGCACCGTGAATACATTCACATCACGCCGCAGATCGATGCCATCGTGACGAAGAGCGGCATCAAGGAAGGCATGGTGCTCGTCTCGGCCATGCACATCACCGCTGGTGTTTACGTCAACGACAACGAATCCGGGCTGATTGAAGATATCGATAAGTGGCTCGAACAGCTGGCTCCGTTTCAAGAAGACTACCGTCATCACGAAACCGGCGAAACTAACGGCGACTCGCACCTCAAAGCCCTGCTCATCCATCACGAAGTCATCGTGCCGATTACCGCCGGCCGCCTCGACTTCGGTCCCTGGCAACGCATCTTCTATGCTGAATTCGACGGCCAACGTGATAAGCGCGTCATCGTGAAGGTCATGGGAGAGTGACGTTCGCTGGTTGCCGCCGGCTACTGCAATAGAACGTGCGCAGCCATGTAAATCCAGAGGACTGGGGCGGCGAACAGCAGCGCGTCGATGCGATCGAACATGCCGCCATGGCCGGGCAGTACCGCGCCTGAGTCTTTGACGCCAGCCCCACGTTTGATGAGAGATTCAACCAGATCTCCGAGCTGGGCGGCAATGTTGAGTACAACGGAAAGAATGGCAATGGGAATAAGCGACCGCGGCTCTGTGAAGACGCCAGCGCTCCGCTCAATCAGGTGCGCATGCATGAGCGCGCTCGAGATCGGCACTGCATAGTGAAACATCAGCATCCCGACGGCAACACTGGCGATGACTGAGGCGAGCGCTCCTTCCCATGTTTTTTTGGGGCTGACTCGCGGTGACATGCGGTGCGTACCGAGCGACTTGCCGATGAAGTAGGCAAAAATATCTCCCGCCCAAACCAGCAACAATAGGTAGAGAAGAAAAAAACTACCTTGCCACTGCTCGCGCATTTGTACGAGCGAAGCCATGGGCAATGCAATGTAAACAACGACGAATGCACTCACCAGAGCCGCAGGATAAGTACGCGAGAGGTCATCGCGCCGCATGGTAATGGCGAGAAAGACAAAAGGCGCGAGTACCGCTGCCGACAGCGCGATCAGGGTAAAGGATGAAGTCGACAGCAGCGGCGTAAGGCCTGGATTGAACGCGATCAGAACAAAAATGACGGCAACAAAGATGTATGTGGGCAGACGAAGCGGACGGATTCCATATCCCTCAGAAAGCTTGAGCAATTCGTGAATGGCCAACAAGGCTACGACGCCTGCCACAAACCCAAGAACAGGGACAGGAGCGCGTAACACCAGCAGCAAAACAACGGGGATGAGCACTATGGCGGTGAGTACTCGCTTGAGCAGTTCCAATCGGCTTAGCTCCGCAGAGCTCGCGCAGATTGGGATTCGTTGAGGCCGCCGTACCGGCGATCGCGCTTCTGGTACTCCGCAATACCTTCCAGCAGATGAACGCCGCGAAATTCAGGCCAGAGCGTCGGCGTCACATAGATTTCGGCATAAGCAAGCTGCCATAGCAAAAAATTGCTCAGACGCATTTCGCCACTGGTACGAATGACGAGGTCTGGATCGGGGAGTTGACTTGTGTAGAGGTGACGAGAGACGGTCTCTTCATTGACCTTGAGGTGTTCGATGCCGCCATTGTTGGCTGCGGCGTGCAGCATGGATTGGAATGCGTCCACCAGTTCTGAGCGGGCGCTGTAGTTTAGCGCCAACGTCAGCAACATGCCACTATTGCGCGAGGTTTCCTCGCGCGCCCAGTCCATTTTTTCCTGAACGAACGGCGGCAGCTCGTGCAACCGCCCGATGTATTGCAGGCGAACATTGTTCTTGTGAAGTGTCGGGACCTCCTGCTTCAAGTAGCGGGAGAGCAGCTTCATCAGAAAATCAACTTCGGCCTTGGGACGCCGCTTCCAGTTTTCCTCAGAAAAGGCATACAGCGTTAGCGAAGGAATCCCGATCCGCGAGGCACACTCGACGACATACCGTACCGAGGTGACTCCGGCGCGATGGCCGGCCACGCGCGGCAAATGGCGGCGTCGGGCCCAGCGGCCGTTGCCGTCCATAATTATGGCGATGTGCTGTGGGAGCCGGAATGGATCAAGCCGCTCGAATATTTCGACTTCCTTACGATCCAGCCCGGCAGGAGTTTTCACCTGCAAGCTAATTCCTTCTGTTTCAGAAACTAACATAGCGAAAACGGAGTTGCAATTGACCAAAAAAGGAGCAGGAAGAATCCGGAAGATCTGCTGACGGCAAGGATGGAGATCGGTGCACAGAGTCGATAGAGAAAATATGCACATCTACGAAGGCCCAAAGGACCTCCAAACGAAACGGACCAAGAGATCTCCCACTCACCTGGATTCTTGCGGAATGATCATCAGATCCAATCGTTCGGTTCGACGGACCACAGTAACTGAAGCCTTCGTCCCGACGTGAATATCAGTCAGCAAACGATGCAAGTCATCGACTCCGGCAGTCGGTTGGCCATTGAATGCGACGATCACATCTCCTTCGCGCAGCCCGGCTTTCTGCGCAGGACTCGATTCCGCGACCCCGACGACGATCACTCCCGTTTCTTTCGGAAGATCATAGAAGCGAACAATCCGGCGATGTATGGGCACGGTTTGAGCTTCTACTCCGATGTAGGCGCGGCGGATGCGCCCCTGCGTAAGGAGGCGGCTGGCCACGAATTTCGCCGTATTGATCCCAATCGCGAAGCAGAGCCCCTGAGCACCCACGATGGTGGCTGTATTCACGCCAATTACTTCGCCATTCGAAGACACCAGCGGGCCACCGGAGTTCCCGGGATTCAGAGATGCATCGGTTTGAACTACGTCTTCAATCAGGCGGCCAGAATAGGACCGCAATGAGCGACCGAGCGCGCTCACTACTCCGGCGGTCACGGTGTACTGAAAACCATAAGGATTGCCGATCGCAATCGCGAGCTGGCCGACACGCAGCTTTTGTGAGTCGCCGAGCGGCGCAGCGATCAAGGTCGGCGCGTCTGTGCGGGCATCATCAATTCGAAGCACGGCGAGGTCAGTTGCGGGATCGTCTCCGATGAGGTGCGCCGGGAAGTGCCGGCCATCAGAGAGCGACAACTCAATCCGCGTTGCGTCGTGAACGACGTGACTGTTCGTAAGAACCAGGCCGTCGGGAGTAAATACGAAGCCTGAGCCTCCGCCCCGCCGTTCGCGAGATTCGCCATTCCGTCCGCGAGCGGTTTGCGTTACTTCAATTTTCGCGACCGACGGACTGACTCTTTCCGCCGCCGAAACTACTGCGTTCGAATAGGCATCGAGCAACGGGGCATCTGGATTCGACACCGTCGATCCGAGAACCGGCTCGCCTGCCATTGGACCCGTAGAAATAAATTCCAACATGCCTGGTAGATGAGAGTGAACCGGTCTTCGATTCAGGGCCGGTCTAGCCTCGCCCTCGCGGTATCATCGGTCGTGCTTTACTAATCACAGGCAGAAGTTGAAAATAAACAATTTGTTGCGCGACTACTTTGTTGGCACAGGAGCGATTCATGGCAGCTACGGGAGAACTCATCCGGCTCATTAACTATGTTGACGACATCACCACAACCCTGCGGCGCATTCATGCCTCACTGCCCAGCGTAGATGCGGAAGAGAAGAAGCGTCTGGCGGAGAGCCTGAAGAGCGCGAAAGAGAAGATTGAAGAACTCCTCGGGCTACTGGGGAAATAGTGCCGGAGATCAAGACAGTCGCAGTAATCGGCGCTGGCATCATGGGCCGCGGCATTGCACATGTAGCAGCGCTTGGCGGATATCGGACCGTCCTTGAAGATCTTATCCCCGCTGCACTGCGCAAAGCAGAAGACGATATTCGAAGAAATCTCGACCGAGCAGTTGAGCTGAAGAAAATTTCAGCAGAGGAAGCAAGCGCCGCGCTCAACCGCGTCGAATATGCCGGTAGTGTTGAGGAAGCCGCGCGTGAAGCAGATCTTGTAATCGAAGCCGTCCCGGAAGAGATGGAATCGAAGATCGAGATTTTCACTCTACTCGATAAGATTTGCCGCCCGGGAACGATTCTAGCCTCCAATACTTCTTCCTTGAGCATCACCGAAATTGCGGGGGTGACCTACCGCGCCGAAAAGTGCGTGGGCATGCATTTTTTCAATCCGGTTCATAAAATGAGGCTGATCGAAGTTGTGCGCGCACAGGAAACGGATGAGGAAACCGCGATCGCTGCGGTTGCGGTCGGCCAGCGCATGGGCAAGGAAGTTGTCGTAATCAAGGAATCGCCGGGATTCATTACCAGCCGCATCAATGCCTTGATCGGGAATGAAGCATTTCACATGTTGCAGGAAGGAATTGCCTCGGCGGAGGACATTGATAAAGCTTTGAAGTTGGGACTTAACCATCCCATGGGGCCATTTGAGCTGGTCGATCTTGTAGGGCTCGATACCCGGCTGCACATCCTGGAATATCTTCATAGAACCCTCGGTGAAAAATACAGGCCCGCCGCGCTACTGGTCGAATATGTCAATGCCGGCAGGTTAGGGCGAAAGAGCGGCCGCGGAGTGTATGACTATTCAAACAGCTTAATCGCAGGCCGAAATAAGTAGCTCGGCCACGCGCCATTTGGCATCGCAGATCAGGGTTGGTCCGTAAGCGGGCGTGAGATCCAGCTAGTTGAACTTTCGGTCCTTCGGAGACGTATTTGTGAATGGATGCCGGAGGGACGTTGAGACCGTCGCCGGAATCACTCCCCTGCTGTCTCCCCGGCGGCAGGGGAATTATTTCGCTTTGATCTCTTCACGCTTTTTTGCTGCATCTAGGGGACGAACAGGTTCTGTCATTCGTACAGGATCGAGAATGTCGTTGATCTCCTGCTCGCTGAGCAGCTTCTTGTCGCGCGCAATCTCGATGATTGAGCGGCCGGTGGCAACGGCTTCTTTGGCGATCTCAGCCGCTTTGGCGTAGCCAATGTACGGGTTCAAAGCTGTGGCGAGAGAGACCGTGGCCTGCACGTAGAAGTTGCAACGATTCTCGTTTGCCGTGATCCCCGCGACACACTTCTCGTTCAGCTGCCGCAGCATATTGGTAAGGATCGTGATCGACTGAAGCACGCTGTAGGCCATGGTCGGCATCATGACATTCAGTTCGAGTTGTCCGCCCTGGACGGCCATCGCCACCGCCACGTCATTGCCGACTACTTGAAACGACACCATGGCCGCGAGCTCGGGAATCACGGGGTTAATTTTCCCCGGCATGATCGACGACCCGGGCTGAAGGGCAGGAAGATTGATTTCTGCAAGGCCAGTATTTGGACCAGAGGAAAGAAGTCGCAGGTCGTTCGAGATACGGATCACCTCAAGAGCCAGATTACGCAGCGCAGATGAGACGGATGCCATAGCGAAATTCGATTGCATGGCATAGCGCATGTCATCGGCGGGCGTGAGTTTCTGTCCAGAGATTCGGGCGAGATTTTTAATCGCTTTTTCACGGTAGTCGGGATGC